>NZ_SELI01000013.1:0-2600 GCF_007845595.1 Apibacter muscae | reverse complement strand
AAGGAAAAACTACCGTAAAGAAGATGATTAAAATATAAATACTGTTGCAGAATAGAAATACAAAAGCTTGTTGAAAAACAAGCTTTTGTATTTTAATGTATTTTAATAGCTTAAAATAGATTTTTAATACCTTTGCAACTCAATTAAAATTAACTTATGAAAAAAAAATTTACTCTGTTCGTTTGTATATTTTTGTATAGCTTACTCCAAGCACAACAATATGAGGTAGATACCAATTATGGTACCCAAGGCATGGCCCTACATCAACTAAAAGGAGATAAACAGTTTGCCACCGATTATGTTCAACTGCACAATGGGAAAATACTTATATCAGGAACTACAGGAGTTATACGAATAAATGAAGATTATACGCAAGATTTCAGTTTTGGAAAAAAAGGAAGAATACGAGTACCACTAGATCGAATTTTTGAAAGAGCAGATCATAAAATAATAGGAATAAAAAAGAGTATAAATTCCAACCTTCTAACCGTTCATTGTTTTTTGGCTGACGGTAGTTATGATAGGTCTTTTGGAAATCAAGGAACTTTAGAAGTAGATTTAGAGGATAATGATTCAATAGATTTTAGCAATAATTCCTTAGGAATGGCTATTCAAGGAGATCAATTGTTGCTAGCATTATACTCTGGAAAAGTTATAAGATTAACTTCTAATGGGAACTTAGATACTACTTTTGGAAATCAAGGAGTAATTAATATTCCATTACCAAAAAAAGTTGAAGAAATAGTAAGTTCAAATGATGATATAAGATTAGTTGTTGATATAATAGTTGGACCTGACGGGAGATTAATATTTGCAACAAATGTTTTTCCTAAGCAAGGATTATCAGAAAATCATATTGCTTATATATTAAAATATTCGTCGGAGGGAATATTAGAAACGACTTTTGGGGAGAATGAAGATGGTTGCTATATTATAAAATATTTAAATGGTTCAATTACCTATCCATTAACTGCACGTCTACACAAAATACAAATGAGCCATAATGGAACTATTCTAGCTCTAACAGAGGTACAGAGTAATGACAGTAATTATGAACCGAGTATGATTTTTAGCAAAATTTCTTACGACGGCAAAAATAAACTTAATGAAAATGTACTTCACTCCGGATTTACTAATCCTTCTTATCCTCCAACGATAGGGTCTTCTACTTTGGTCTATAAAAATATTTTAGAACTTTCAGAAAACAATTATGTAGTAACAGCATATTGTAACAGTAGTCAAGCCCCTAAAAAATTTTATTATGATCAAGGAGCATTAGCACTATTAAAGCCAGATGGGACTTTTGATGCTAATTTTGGAAATAATGGCGCTTTTTATATAACAGATTCTAAAACAGGTTTTGCTAGTAATGCCATAGGAACTTTAGAACTAAAAGACGGTAGTTTACTAACCATAGGTTCTTATCTATTGTACAGCTTTTCAGGTGAAGAAAATTATGGAATAACACTGTATAAATTTGATCAAAGAGGAAACCCTATTTTAACTTTTGGTAAAGGCGGAAAAATGATTTATTCTATACCTTCTGAAAAACAAAGCATCTTCACTATGGGAGTTCAACCGGATAATAAATTATTGCTGGGTTCATCAACCATATGGAGGTTGTTAGAAAACGGTAGTTTTGATTCAGAATTTAATCCTATAAAGAATGAGTATTCAGTATCGGGCACAGGAGGAGCTGATTATTATTTCAATGGTTTTTTAAAAATTAATTCCATGGATGGAAGTATTAAAACTGTTGGAACTTATATCAATAGTTATACTAATAATGGATTACTATTAAATAGCACGCCTTCCATGGATAGAGGTAGCAATCATTCGGATGTATTAGCAATTCAACCGGATGGAAAATATATATTTATGAGAAATAAATATAGTTCTAACGGGGTAGGAGCACCAGCAGAACAGAATATATATAGAAATAACCCGGACGGAACCTTAGATAATACCTTTACCTTTGACAAAGAATTTTCAATATATTCCTCAGATGCTAATCAAATCCAAAGTATAGCATTGCAAGGCGATCAATTGTTAGTAGGAGGGAATTTTATTTTGGTTGGACCTCCAAACCCAATGCAAACTCAGAAAAGCATTAGACGTTTTAACTCCGACGGATCCTATGACTATACCTTTACTCCCCTAAAAGCAAGACCTATAAAAGTACAGTCAGATAAAAAAATAATACTTAAAGATGGAACCTATCTGGAAAGATATTTACCGGATGGAGATCCAGATCTAAGCTATGGAACCAACGGAAAAGTAGACTTAAATTCGATATTAGAAATCAGTACATTTACCTATCAAATATTGCCTGACGACAAAGTGCTAATACACGCCAAAACCACCCAAGGAGAAAATCAACTCCTACAATTAACTCCAGAAGGCAAACTAGATATCAATTTCGCCAACCAAGGCATCTATATCATAGATCCATCCCTAGATGCCCAAATTGTACAAGTACAGTCAGACGATAAAATACTAATAGGTGGAACTAAAACCCTAGACGGAGAAGAATACATGGCCGTATTAAGACTTAAAAAGCAAGAAAACCAACAACAAACCAAGAAAAACCAAAGCATAGA
>NZ_SELI01000015.1:0-403007 GCF_007845595.1 Apibacter muscae | reverse complement strand
TGTTTGTTTTTTCTTAATTGTTATTGGCCTGTTTTTTTTCTTTTAGCTTTTTTCTCTCTTTCTCTGATTTCTTTTTATTGATCTTTTCTTTATTTATTTTATTTATGAGTTTTAATTTCTTTTGTTAATTTTGAGGATATGATAACTCTTGATAATATTAAAGATATTGAATTGCGTATTCATCATTTATATGAGTACTTAGATATAGAAAAAAAACAGATTGAAATTCTTAATGAGGAGGAGAAATCTTCTGATCCGTCTTTTTGGAATGATCCGAAAAAGGCTGAGATTTTTTTAAAGGAATTAAAATCTAAGAAGAAATGGGTTGATGTATATATGGAACTTAAATCTCTTCATGAGGATTTGCAAGTTTTGTTTGATTTCTATAAATCTAAAGAAATATCTGAGGAAGAACTTAATTTAAATTATTTACAAACAGTTGGCTTACTTGAAGATATTGAATTTAAGAATATGTTGTCTTCTGAGGGTGATGATTTTAGCGCTGTCTTACAAATAACTTCTGGAGCAGGTGGTACTGAAAGTTGCGATTGGGCAAGTATGCTTATGCGTATGTATATTATGTGGGCGGAAAGTCATAATTATAGGATTAAGGAACTAAACTATCAATCTGGAGATGTCGCTGGTATTAAAACTGTGACTTTAGAGATTGAAGGTGAATACGCTTTTGGATACTTAAAGGGTGAAAATGGCGTTCATCGCTTGGTAAGGATTTCTCCTTTTGATTCAAACGCAAAAAGACATACTTCATTTGCCTCCGTTTATGTTTACCCTTTGGCTGATGATTCTATTCAGGTACAAGTAAATCAAGCTGCTCTTTCTTGGGATACATTTAGATCTAGTGGAGCAGGAGGGCAAAACGTAAACAAGGTGGAAACGGGGGTTCGATTAAGATATAAACACAAAGATGAAGACTCTGGAGTTGAATCAGAAATTATAATTGAAAATACGGAGAGCCGTTCGCAATTGCAAAATAAAGAAAAAGCGCTTCAATTACTAAAATCTCGTTTGTTTGAAATGGAACTTGAAAAAAGAAATGCTAAACGTGACGAAATTGAGGCAAGTAAAATGAAGATTGAGTGGGGGAGTCAGATCAGAAATTATGTGATGCATCCTTATCGTCTTGTTAAAGACGTACGTACGGGTACAGAAACTTCTGATGTTGATTCTGTCATGAATGGAAATATTGATGATTTTTTAAAATCTTATCTTATGTTAATGGGACAAAAAGAAAATAATGTTTAAAAAAATAATTCTATGCAAATTTTTGGAAGTTTAGTATCTGTTTTTCTTTTTATAATAGTATGTGGTTTTATTCTAACTTTTTTAGGTGCTTTTTTTACTGTTAAACAACAAACAACAGCGGTAATTGAGCGTTTTGGTAAATTTAATTGTATCCGCCAGGCTGGCTTTAATTTAAAAATCCCAATTATTGATAAAGTTGTTGGTAGGGTTAATTTAAAAATACAACAATTGGATGTTATGATTGAAACTAAAACAAAAGATAATGTTTTTGTTAAAATTAAAGTTTCCGTTCAGTATATGGTTATGGAAAATGCTGTTTATGATGCCTTTTATAAGTTGCAAAACCATCACAGTCAAATTACCTCGTATGTTTTTGATGTTGTTCGTGCAGAAGTCCCAAAATTGCGTCTTGATGATGTTTTTGAGAGGAAAGATGATATTGCTATTGCTGTTAAGGGTGAATTGCAAGAAGCCATGTTAAGTTATGGTTATAGTATTGTGAAAACTTTAGTTACAGATATTGATCCTGATGAACAAGTAAAACATGCGATGAATAGAATAAACTCTGCGGAAAGGGAAAAGATTGCTGCGGAGTATGAAGCGGAAGCAGAAAGGATTAAAATTGTGGCTAAAGCTAGAGCTGAAGCTGAAAGTAAACAATTACAGGGTAAGGGGATTGCTGACCAAAGGCGCGAAATTGCTAAGGGACTTGAGGAATCTGTTAAAGTTCTAAATGGGGTTAATATAAATTCTCAAGAAGCTTCTTCTTTGATTGTCGTAACTCAACATTATGATACTTTGAGTACCATTGGTTCAAATTCTCGTTCAAATTTAATTTTATTGCCTAACACTCCTAATGCTGCTAGCGACATGTTAACTAATATGATAAGTTCATTTTATGCTACGCAAAATATAAATGATGAAAGCAAAATTGATAAATATTTTTCACAAAAAAAGCCTTGAATTATTCAAGGCTTTTTTTGTGAAATAAATTATTATTAAAATATTATTTTATTTCTTTTTTAACATCATCAGCTGCATTTTTTACTGCATCAGCTGCATCTTTAGCTGTTTCTTTGATGCCTTCTTTAAGATTTTGAGTTCCTTCTTTAACGTTGCTAGCTGCATCTTTCAAACCTTCCTTAGCATCTCCTACTAAATCAGAAGTTTTATCTTTAGCATCTTCAACTGCATCTTTAGCTTCTCCTTTCAAAGAATCTATAGCATTATCTGCTTGATTTAGAGTGCTATTTACAGTATCGTTGATTGCTGCATTTAATGAGTCTTTATTATCTGTAGCTGTTGTATTTTTTTTATCACATGCTACAAATGAAGTTGTTACTACTAAAGCTAAAGCTACTAGATTTAAAGCTATTTTTTTCATATTCAAAATTGTTTAGATTTATAATTGATTAAAAATTGAAATTATTTACTTTTTGATTCTGTCTGATCAACTTTTTCTAACTTAGTTGAATCGGTAGAAACTGCTGTTGAATCATTGCTAACAGGAGCTGGTTGCTCCGTGATTGTTTCTGTTAATTGCTCTTCTACAACATTTAAACTATCCGGTGATGTTGCTATACTATCTATATTGGCGGCATCACTTTCTGATTTCTTTTTATCACATGCTATAAAAGTGGTAGTCGTTATAGCGCTAAATACTGCTATATTTAAAAAAAGTCTTTTCATAAATTTATTTAATGCGTTTTTATTTAGTGTAATTTTATTTATTTTTAACTGAATCGTTTACTTCTTGCTGCAACTGCCCATCCATTCCTCCAACCAACGGATTTTCATTTTTTGTTTCATTCGCTAAGCTATCATTAGTATATGGAGTGGCTGGGTTAACTTCTTGCACTGGTTGAGAGTTTAAACCTCCCACCAAACTATCTCCCACAGAAGCTTCACTATTTGTTTTTTTATTTTCACATGCTAAAAGACTACCTGCAATTGCAACTAAAAATACAGTTATTTTAATATTTTTTTTCATGTTATTATTAGTCATTTAAGTTAAGGTTTTTAAAACTTTACAAATATTTTTAGTTTCTAAAATCCAAAAAATATAATATTTTGTTTTAAGTTTACAGGACAAATTTAGAGTTATCTATAATAGTTTTATATATGTATTGATTGTATTCTTTTTGTAAATATTTTTTGTATTTTACAAAAAAGATATACTGTAAAACAATGAGTTATATTTATTTTACAAATGACTAATCAGGATAAAATCCTTTTTGAAAATTTAAAAAAAGAGGTTGCTAAAATATTTTTGGATGATTTTCCATCCGTGAATCCTGATATTTCTAAATGGAAAGGGCTAGATATTGTATATTTTCAAGAGAGTTTAAGACAGAAGGTTAAGGGCAATGTTAGCGAAAAGTGGTTTTATACTTATTTTAAGTCTGAGTTTGAAAAACTTCCGAGGATTGACATGCTTAATTTGTTATCTCAATATGCTGGTTATAAAAGGGGGTGGACTGAATTTCTGGAGTATCAAAAGAATGATACTTCCAAAACTAACGCTAATACTTCTTCAAAAAATAAGAATTCTAAGCATAATATTCAAGAAGAAATAATTGAAAATTCATTGGAGAATAATAATGACAAATCTAATGTCAATAATTCAAAAAGAAATCTTTATGTTTTGATTTCAGTATTTTCACTTTTATTAATTCTTTTTGGTCTATATAAATATTATTTTTATTATAAAAGTAATTATACTTTTTGCTTTTATGATTCTGATAGGAGTTCATTAATTAAATCTGACCTTGAAGTAATTATTGAAAAACCTGGTATTTCTCCTGAATATTATAAAATCTCTGAGGGTTGTTTTTCCTACCGTTCAACTATAGATACATTAAAAATGATTGTTGGTTCGCCTTATTATAAAAAGGATTCTTTTATTGTTAGTTTAAAACAAATAAGAGAAAAGGGTGAGGAGAACCATCGAAACTTTAAACTTCGTCCTAATGATTATGCTGTAATGTTATATTATTATTCTACGTCTTTAAATAGTATCGATGAGTCAAAAAAAGCTCAATTTATTAATCAAAGAAAGGAAGAGTTAGATAAGTTAATTGACAATAATGCTTTAATTTATCAAGTTTATGATAGTGAGGTTTTTGGTGTAGAAGTTTTGGATAAGAAAAAGTATATAGATTTTATGACTACACCTACTACGTCTCTTAAAAATTATGTGCTTATAGCGAGCCAAGTAAATAAGAATAATAAAATTAGTTTAATTAAATTTAAAATTCAAAAAAATGAAAATTAATCACGTTCTTCAAATATTACTCGGTCTTATAATTATTATTGTTATTTCTTGTAACAAAGCAAAATATTACGATGGTGATATTGATCCTGTTAAAACGAAAGGTTACAAGAATGAAAATTATTATAGTTCTGAAAAAATGGATTCACTTGCTGTAATCTCTCACATCAATCAACAAAAACTTCAGGAGGTTTATGATTTAGCTATTTTAACTTCAGAATATAAATCAAATAAAGATATTGATACCTTGCTCTTATCGCAGCTACAAGGATATTTCCCTTCGGGTGATACTCTTTATTATTCTAGAATTATACACAATCTAGATTCTTTAAGGGCTAAATACGTAAAAATAGAATTGGATAATTTTGTAAGCAATGATTCTTTAAATATTATCCATAAAGATTCTTTACAAATTAATAAAAGTGATTCTATTATTGGTAAAGTTTTGTTTAATGCTAATTTTTATGATAAAAATAAAAGATATATTTACACTGAAAAAAATCAGGCTAATTATATTTTAAAAAAGAATCCTAAAAAGTTTAAATTAGAATTTAAATTCTATTTCTCATACATTGGAAAGCCTGAGTAACGATTTTGGGTTATTATAGAATCCATTGGAACATCTTCCATGTGAAGATCTTCAATTTTTGTGACTGGATTGAAAAATGACAATCCAATTTTTTCAGCTTTTGGGTAATTTTTTACAAATCTATCATAATATCCTTTTCCATATCCTACTCTGTTCCCCCTTAGATCGTAAGCCAATAAAGGTAAAAAAATACATTCTAAGTGATCTATCGTAATAGGATTTTCATTATAAGGCTCTAGGATTCCCCATTTACTTTTTTTTAGTTTTGTTTCTGGCAAAAATTTATAATGTCTTAAAATGTTACCTTCAACTTTAGAAACATAGACTTTTTTATTGTTCTTCCATAAAAATTTTATGATTTCATTGGTATCTACTTCTTTCTTTTCTTGTATTGAAAGAAAGATATGAAAGGTATTACTTCGTAAAATCGTAGAATTTTTTATTTGATCTATAATTGCTAATGAATATTCTTGTATAGTGTTTTCTGATAATAAATTTCTTTGATTCAAAAAATATTTTCTAGCCTCTTGCTTTGTCATTTAAATTTTTTTAACAGAAATAATTTTTACTGGACATGCTTTTGCTGCTTTATCTGCTGATTCATATATAGTTTCATCAGGTATTTTAATTGTATGAAATCCTTTTTTTTCCTGAGATCTTAATAATACAGATTTACCATCTTTCTTTGACATTCTAAAGTTCTCTGGATCAAATTCAGCACAATAATTACATCCTATACATTTTTCTCTTTGTAAGGTTATTATAATCATTAATTAGAAAATTCTGTTTTTACAATTTTATATAATTTATCTGAAGGTCTAACTTTAAATTCTAAGGGTAAGGTCAAAATATCCCCTTTTTTAGCTTCTTGAACTGATATATCTTCCACTCTCATTGTTTCAACATCTGTCTCTTGGGAACCAGTGGTTGGACCTTGTACTAATATTTTATCTCCTATGTTTAGATTATAGGCTTCAATCTCAAACTCAGCTATTTTGGTCTTAGGATAATAATGTCTGCCCTTACCTATATATATTTTTTTTTGTGTGGCATTGGAGCCTGGATTCTCAGACCATTCTCCTAATTTTTGTCCTAAGTAATATCCACTCCAAAATCCTCTATGATAGACTGTTTCAAGCCTTTTCATCCAGTTCTCAACTTTTTCTTTTGAATACATATGTTCTTCTATTGAATCAATAGCTTCTCTATAACATTTTGTAACTGTTGCAACATATTCCGGCGCCCTTCCTCTTCCTTCAATTTTTAACACTTTTACTCCTGAATCTACAACTTGATCTAAAAAATCTATGGTGCATAAATCCTTGGGAGACATCATGTATTCATTATCTATTTCAATTTCAAATCCAGATTCTTGGTCGATTACTGTGTATTTTTTTCTACAATTTTGTTTGCAAGCTCCTCTGTTTGCCGATGAGTTGTGTGAATGTAAGCTCAAATAACACTTCCCAGACACTGCCATGCATAATGCGCCATGCCCAAATATTTCAATTTCAACTAAATTTCCATTTGGGCCTTTTATCTGTTCTTTTTCTATTAAAGCTGTTATTTTTTTTACTTGGCTAAGACTTAATTCTCTACTTAATACCATTGTATCTGCAAATAGAGAATAAAATTTAACCGTTTCTATATTTGTAATATTGATTTGGGTAGAGATATGCACTTCCATATCTATTTGTCTTGCATAAGCTATAACTGCTTGATCCATAGCAATAACCGCAGTTATATTTGCAGATTTTGCTCGATCTAATAAGGTTTTAATTATAGATAGATCATGATCGTATATAATTGTATTTAAAGTTAAATAGGTTCTTACTCCTTTTTCAGAACATCTTCGGGAAACTTCATCCAAATCATCCAAGGTAAAATTTACGGATGATCTAGCTCTCATGTTTAATTGTTCTACCCCAAAATAAATTGAATCTGCTCCATTTTCTAATGCTGCTTGCATGGATTCAAAATTACCCGCAGGTGCCATCAGTTCTATTTTCCCTGTTTTTGTCATTTCAAATATTTGTTGCAAAAATAGGAATTATAAGCTATATAAACTTTTACATTTTTTCATATTATAACCGTAGGCTGATCCCTGTTAAAATATTAAATCCTGCTTGTGGATAATAATAGGCTACATTATCATAATAATATCCATTATTGATATAAGTTGCATTAAATATATTATTTAAGGCAAGTTTTAAACTAAAGTCTTTAAGTTTGGGTAGGGTAGGACTATATTGTATTACAATATCTGAGGTGAAATATCCATCTAGTTTTGCATTTTTTTGATTTTCGTTGGTTAGGTATTGGCTACTAACGTATTGATTGGAAAGTGTTGCAGATAGATTTTTTATGGGTTTCCATTCAATAATTAAATTTCCAATATAATTTGGAGAAAACGCTAGATCTGTATTGCCTAAGTCTACAGTATATAACCCTTCTTCTTTTTTGTAGTTAATATTCTTATTTATGCTAACTGTAGAATTGGCTGAAAACAATAATTTTGTATTTACTAAATATGAGGCTGATAGCTCAATTCCTGTTCTATAACTTTTACCGCTATTCTCTCTTATAAAACTTCCAACATCGTTAACGACTCCGCTTAATACTAATTGATTTAAATAATACATGCCGTACCAGTTAACTGTATAGGAAAAGGGTAAGGTATTTTTCCTTAAACCTACTTCTACATTGTGCATTAATTCATTTTTGATGTCTTTATTATTTAATATATCATCTCTAGTAGGTTCTCTCTGTGCAATTCCATAGGTAAAGTAAATATCACCTTTTTCTAATTTATAAGTAGTTCCAACTTTAGGATTGAGAAAATTATAATTTTTATCAAAATTTAATTCCCCTCCATTTTTATATAAACTTTCTCCTCCTTGAAAATCATGACCTTCATAATTAATAAATCTATATTGAATATCTCCAAAAAATTCCCATTTTTTATTTAGCTTATATATAGCTTTTGCATATGTTGATAAATCTTCTTTTTTGGCTTTATTTCTATAATATTCATGTCCATTGATCTGATCTGAAAAATTTTGTGCCCATATAACTTTTCCGTAGTGCTGACCTTGATAAACATTGGCTCCTAAGCCTAGTTCAATGGTCCAACGTTTATAGAATCCTAGCAAGCTATTAACTATCCCATAAAAATCATTATTTAACCATTGCTGTCTTATTAAATCTGTTTCGTTTATTGTAATCCCATTGATATTGATTGGCGCTAGTTTATAATCATTTAGTTTTGAATTTTGACCGTATTCTTCAAAGTACCCTTTACCTTTTGTATAAAATATAGTTGATTTTAACTGCCAAATGGAATTAATTTCTTGATCTAGATAAAGATGATAATGATTTTGTAAATAATGATCAATTTGATTGTCATAAAATCTTACAATTTCTCCGTTTGAGCCATATATTGCACCCGATGTATTAAATGTTCTTCTCTTCTTTAAAGTTTCTTCATCTATACCGTTCCATGCTTGATAGGTTTGTTCTTTTCCACCAAAAACTAATGCACCAATACGAGTTTTATTTTTTTTGAAAACTGCATGCGTGTAATATGAAAAAAGATCTGAATAGGCTCTATCTACATATCCATCTGATTTTATAAATGAAACTCTTGCATCTATTTTTAACTGATCATTTAACAAATATCCTGTGCCTATTCCAAAAGTATGTTTATGAGTATTGAAGGATCCTATGGATTGGTCTGTTTGAAAATAGGGACTATTGGATGGTTCTTGTGTTTTAACATTTATACTGGCACCAAATGAGCCAACACCTTCAGTGGTAGTTCCTACTCCTCTTTGTATAGTAATACTGGACATTGATGAGGCTAAATCTGGCATATTTATCCAAAAAGGCCCTTGAGATTCTGCATTATTTACAGGTACACCGTTCAAGGTTAGATTAATTCGAGTTTGATCATTCCCTCGTATTCTCATATTTGTATATCCCACACCATTCCCTGTATCTGAAGAGGATACGACAGATAGGTTATTTTTTAAAAGATAGGGTACATCTTGACCTAAATTCTTTTTCTCTATTTGATCTTTTTTTACTTGCTCTTTACTAATAGGTACTTTCCCTAGGATAACAACATTAGAAAGATTTGTAATTGAATCTTGTTTTTCTTGTGATTGAATACAAATAAATCCTGTTAGACAGGACATGATAAATAAGTAATCCCTTTTTTTCATATTATTAATTTTATAAAAAAGAAAGGGGGATGTATAAGATTACATAAAAAAATCTCAAATTTTTGATTTGAGATTTTATTTTTTTCCCTTAGCAACATTACTTGCTCAGGTTCATTGGGTATAATCTCAGCCATTTTATTGAAAATAGCACCCCTTTGTAAAATTTTAAGAAGAAACTTTTGCTAAATCGCTATGAATGTTTTGAGTTTCTATATTATCTAAATTATTGTTTGATTCTAAAATTCTTTTGGCGGTTCTATATCTTTTTTTCCAATATTCACCCTCTAATGACGATATGGTAACTCCTTTTGAAGATGATGCATGAATAAAATATATTTCTCCATCTGGCTCTACTCTTTCTACAATTCCTACATGAGATATTCGACTTTTTGGACTTTGTGCAAAAAATATTAAATCTCCTTTTTTAAGTTGATCTTTTTTTACAATTTTACCTTCATTGGATTGTAATATAGAAGTTCTAGGTAATGATATATTTAGAGCATTAAAAGCATGTTGAACAAACGATGAACAATCAATTCCGCTTCTTGTAGTACCCCCATATCTATAAGGAGTTCCTAAATAAGTTTTCGCTTCTCCTATTAATTTATATGCTTCTTGAGAATAAGATTTTTCACTCGTTTCTTCTTCAAATACAGCTGATGAATTCTCGTTAAAATTTTTGGATTCTGCTTCTATGCTTGATTTGGAATAGTTAGTCCTATGTGCTAATAGAGCTTCTGTAGTAAGATATCCATCATTTCTAGCTACATAACTTGAAACACATGAAGTAGTTGATAGAGTGATTGTAATAGAAACTAAAAATATTTTTATAAATGACTTCATTTTTAACTAAGAAAAGTTTATTATTTTTTGCAAGTACCCAAAAATATGTAAGTACTTCTATTTTAGCTGTATAATTTAACTTTTTTGTTAAAAATTTAACGTTTATTACTATTTTAAATTTTTCATTAACATTTTTTTAACTTAAAAAAAAGGATATTAACCATGTTAATATCCTTTTTTTTAAGTTAAATATTCCTAAGATTAAATATCTTCAAAACTTATATTGGTATAATTAGAAATATTTTTATTGTTTACATTATGTTTATTATTGTCATCCTCTGTTAACAGATTGAAATCATCCCTATGTCTTTCCGAAATAACCTTTTCACCTGTTTCTTTAATAATAAAAGAGGTAGTTTCTTCTAAAATATCTTTAAAGTTTTTAAAATCTTCTTTATATAAATAGATTTTAAATTTTTTAAATCCTAAAGAACCTTCCTCTGAAACATTTTTTTTACTTTCTGTAATTGTTAAATAATAATCACCCGCTTTTGTTTCTCTTACATCAAAAAAATAAGTTCTTTTTCCTGCTCTTAATACTTTAGAGAAAATTTCGTTTTCTTTCTTCTCTACATTTTCAAAGTCATTCATCATAATTTATATTTTTCTTTTACTTTAATAAATGGTCTTTATTTACCTCTTAAACAGAGCAAAAGTATAAAAAATACCTGAATAAATATAATTCTTTTTTAGGTATAACTATTTAGATTGATTTATGATTTCTAAATAATATCCAGGTTTAGATATTAGCTCGTAATGTGAACCTATTTGGTTTATTTCACCTTTTTCTAAAACTATTATTTTATCCGAATATTTTGTTGTTGATATTCTATGCGAAATAATTATAGTCGTTTTTACTTTTATTTCTTTCGATATATTTATTAAAATTTTTGACTCCGTTTCAGTATCAACGGCTGAGAGACTATCATCAAATACATAAATTATAGGATCTTTAATTAAAGCTCTAGCAATAGAAATTCTTTGTTTTTGACCTCCTGAAAGAGTAACTCCTCTTTCCCCTATATGTGTTTGGTATTGGTTTTTAAATTTCAAAATATTAGAATGTATTTCTGCTTTTTTTGCATAGGTTTCGACAATTTGTTGTGTTGCATTTTGAATTCCATAAGAAATGTTGTTAAATATAGTATCGGAAAATAAAAAATTTTCTTGGGGTACATATCCAAATTTTGAACGAATTAATTCTAGATTGTGATCTTTCAACAATTTACCATCTAAATAAATATTTCCAGAATCGGGTTCAATTAAACGAAGTAGTAGCAAGGCAACTGTTGTTTTTCCTGAACCTGATTTTCCCATTATGACTATAGTTTCGCCAGCATATATATGGAACGATACAGCATCTAAGGCTTTTATTCCTGTATTTGGATATGTGTAACTTACATTCTCAAAAGTAATATCCCCTTTTATACTATAATTATCATGATTTATATTCTTTATTTCCTGTTTTACCTTCATAAAATCATTAATTCTTTCCATTGATGCTTCTGCTCTTCGTATAATTGAAGTAACCCATCCTAATGCTGTAAAGGGCCAAATAAGTATATTAAGGTAAAGAAAAAAATCTGTTATGGTCCCTACATCTATTTTTCCATGGATATATCTTTGTCCTCCTATGTAAAGTATAAATACATTACTTAAACCTATCATAAAAACCATTATTGGAGAAAAAAAAGCCTCTGTTGTTGATAACGATATAGATTTTCCTTTGTAATCCATAGATTTTTTAACATATTGAGAAATGATAAATTTTTCTTTTGTAAATGACTTAATCACTCTTATTCCTGAAAAGGAATCTTGCACAAATGAGGATAATTCCGACTGTTTTTCTTGTGATTTTTTGGTTTTTTTGTTGATTACTATGCTCTGGTTATAAACAAAATAGGAGAGAAAGGGTAAGGGAATAAATGCATATAGGGTCATAATAGGATCTGTGACTAACATACATCCCAATATTATTATAAGCAGTATTAATGTATTTATACTATACATAACCCCAGGTCCTAAGTATTGCCTAACATTGACAACATCTTCACTAATTCTATTCATCAAATCTCCAACCTTAGAATTTTTTAAAAAGGTGTATGATAGTGTTTGATAATGTTTATAAATATTGTTTTTTAAATCGAATTCTATTCTTCTTGAAGCAACAATAATCGTTTGCCTCATGTAAAACCTCATAATGCCTGTAAGAATTGGTGCTAGAATTATTATTGACCCATATACAATCAACTGCCTATAGAGTTCATTTTTATCTAAATTTTTGGGACTGGAAATGGTTTCAGCAATTATATTTACAGCTTTTCCTACAAACTTAATTGGGTATATGGTCAGAATATTGGCTAAAATAATAAATATGATACCAATTATTAATAATTTTTTATGTTTATAAAAGTAGGGGTTTAAACTTTTTAATGAACTCATCTTCTTTATGTACTATTAAATAAATTTAATTCGATTTTATTTATAAGCCAAAGATATTACTTTCATATAATATCTTTTTTAAAAGAATTATGTAACAAATAAAGGGAGCTTATAAAAGCTCCCTTTATTAATCTATAATTCTATTAATTACTTTTTATTTTTGATAAGATATTCTGCAATTTGAACAGCATTTAGCGCTGCACCTTTTCTTATTTGATCACTTACACTCCAAAAAGCAATTCCTTTAGGATTTGAAAGATCTTTTCTTATTCTACCTACAAAAACCTCATCTCTCCCTGATAGAAATAACGGCATAGGATATTGTTTTTCCTCAGGGTTATCTTGAACGATAACTCCTTCAAAATTTTGAAATGCCTCTCGAACTTCTTCTACTGTCAATTCTTTTTCTGTTTCTACCCATATGCTTTCTGAATGAGCTCTCATAACAGGAACTCTTACACAAGTGGCAGAAACTTCTATGTCTGAATGCATAATTTTTTGTGTTTCATTATACATCTTCATTTCTTCTTTTGTATAACCATTCTCAGTAAATACATCAATTTGAGGAATCAAATTTAACGCTAATTGATAGGCAAATTTTTCAACATTCACTGATTTGCCTTCGGCAACTTCTTTTATTTGTTGCTCCAATTCTGCCATTGCAGATGCGCCAGCGCCTGAGGCTGATTGGTAAGAAGACACATGCACTCTTTTTATATGAGATAATTTTTCAATGGGTTTTAAAGATACCACCATTTGTATGGTTGTACAATTGGGGTTTGCTATTATATTTTTAGGTGTATTTAATGCATCTTCTGCATTAACTTCTGGAACCACCAAAGGCACTTGATCATCCATTCTAAAAGCAGAAGAATTATCAATCATTATTGCTCCATGCTTGGTGATAGTTTCTGCATAATCCAATGAAGTTCCTCCACCCGCTGAAACTAAAGCAATATCCACATCTTTGAAATCGTCGTTATGTTGTAGTTCATTAACCTTATATTCTTTCCCTTTAAAGGCATAGGTTTGTCCTGCACTTCTCTTTGATCCGAAAAGTACTAAATCTGTTAAAGGAAAATTTCTTTGGTCTAAAACTTTGAGTAGCTCTTGTCCTACAGCTCCGCTTACTCCAACAATTGCGATTTTCATTCTATATATTTTATAAAGATTTTCTAAATAAATAAAGTATTCCAAAATGCTCTAGGAATCATTCCTATAACTAAAGCCAACGATATAGCTAACACTAAAACCATCCAAAATTTCATATCGTTTATTTTTTTAATTTTAGTGTTTACAATGGTTATCAATATTGCTACGATAATCATAGTTAATGGATGTTCCATGTAGTTTCTTCTAAGGAATGCATTTTTCATATCAAAAGAAACTTGTGATGTGCTAAAATAAGTAATTAAAAGGACAATTCCTATTAATACTTGTGTATGTGTTAGGATTAAAGCTAATGTTGAAACTTTTCTTACTTGTCCAGAGATTACCCTTCCTTGTATGTAATAAATAAAAGCGACTACTGTAAGTAAAAATATAAATACTAAAGTGGCCATTCCTACATAATGGTGTATGTCTTTAATAATTGGATACATAATTTTATTCTAATTTTTAATTGTTTATAGCAAAAGTATAAAACCTAATGTTATTTGAGGTTCTTTTGTTAATATTTATTCTTATTGTGTCATTCTCAATTCCCCGTAACCTATAAGTGCATCATAGGTTCCACCGAAAGGTGTGTAGTATGCCAGCCCTTGGTATAAGTTCATGGTTTGCCAAAATGAACCGGGAATTTCTCCTAAATCCATTTTTTGCGTATTTCTATCTACTGTTGCAATCGTGTAGTTATAGTAGCCTTGTTTTAAGAGTATTGTTTTGGCATAATATCCTTCTTCTTCATCATATTCCATTTTATTGGAATCTGTAAGTTGGTAATTGTTAAACATTCCTACCACATATAAATCTTTGTTTTCCAGAGGATTGGTTAAATTAACCGAAAAGGTAACAGGGGTATAATCTCCTTCGTAAGTTGCATTTCTTTCTTGATTCAAATCAAACCTTCTAAAATAATAAGCGCCATAAACATCAGGCTTATATACATAATCTGTTGGATATGGAATTACTGGGTACAACAATGTTTCATAAAAATTTGCTTGTCTGTTTACTTGGTAAACCCCATAACCTGGTACAGAGATGTTTTTTGTATCAAAACTGTAAAATTGATTCCCTCCTATAAAAGTATTATCTAATTGAGTGAATGTAAATGTATTTGCACTGGTAAATTGAGGTTTTATATTGGTTATAGCCGTATTCCAATTATTGTTTTGTAATAAGGTTAATGAAAATTGATTGACCATTATATTAGAGGTATTATTGACCAAAACCTCAGCCATTACTCGTTGATTGTATTCTTGGTTGCTGGAGGAAATATATCTTTCGTAATTTACCCCTACTGTAACTTGCGTTTCATAAAAGGCTATTTTTTTACTAAATATCGGTTTTTGATTTTGATCATAAACGGTGATTAAATAATTCCCCGAGATTTTAGGTTGCATATCAGTATTGGGAAACTCTATGGAATAATGGGTATAATTTTGTTGTGTATTGAATGATGATTTATAATTATAGATCTGAGACATTGGATAACCAATAATATATTCAGATTCAAAAAGATTATCATCTTCCCAATTTCTATCGTAATGCTTAATAGAATAATATAAGGTCTGATAATTTTGATCTAACATATCAAAGGAAAGTTGAAAAGTATCCCCCATTTTAAAAAAGGGAGTTTCATCATTGGTTTGATAATTAAATATTTGTATTCCATTTACTGATGGATTGTAGATTTTTTCAACAGCGTTTTGAGCAAAACACCATTGCGCTATCAAACAAAATATAATTGAATATTTGATCATTCTTTTAAGTTCCCTTTTAATTCTGTGTATATTTTAATTCTCCTCCAAGATTAGCCATTTGTCTAAGTATCCATTTTTTTCTTTTCTGGATGTAATTACCATTTATATTTTTCCCATACCTTCTAGGATTAGGCAATAACGCTGCCAAGGTCGCTGCTTCTGACTTAGTTAAGTTTTTTGCCGATTTATGAAAATATTTTTGGGAAGCTTCTTCAACTCCATATACACCCTCTCCAAACTCTGCAACGTTTAGATATACTTCCATAATTCTTTCCTTTCCCCATATAAATTCAATAAGACATGTAAAATATGCTTCTAACCCTTTTCTTATAAAATTTCTTCCGTTCCAAAGAAAAACGTTTTTTGCCGTTTGCTGACTAATGGTACTTCCTCCTCTTTTAGGTTCTCCTTCTTTTTCTAAAATTTTTTTTATTTCCTCAAAATCAAATCCGTTATGCTTTATAAAGTTTTGATCTTCACTTGAAACCACTGCAAGTTGAATTGTATTAGATATTTTTTCAATTGGTACCCACTTTTTTTTAATTGAACTTGCATTAAAAATATACCTTTCAATCATAAGTTCAGTAAATGGTACCGGTATCCATTTGTATACAATTACTACAATAATAGAGCTTACAAAAAACCCTATTATTATTCGCTTAACCCACTTTAAAAAAAATTTCATTTTATGAATTCGCTTAGCGAAATCTTACCAACCTTTTATAGCTCCTCCTTTAAATTCTTTTTTTGCTGTTTCTTCTACTTCATCGGATTGGTATGCTTGAACGAATTTTTTAACATTTTCTGCATCTTTATTATCTTCTCTTGAAACAATGATGTTCATATAAGGAGAATTTTTATCTTCCACAAAAATGCCATCCTCTAATGTTAATCCAGCTTTACCTGCGAATGTATTGTTAATTACAGCTATCGCTACTTCTTTATCATCTAATACTGTTGGAAGTTGTGGTCCATCAATATCTAAAATTTTTAATTTTTTTGGATTTGATACAATATCTGAAATTCCAGAAGTTAATGCATTTTCATCCTTTAATTTAATCAATCCTTGCTTTTGCAATAAAAGTAAAGCTCGCCCTCTGTTCGTAGCATCATTAGGAATTGCAATTGTACTGCCGTCTTTCAATTCATTTAAGGATTTTATTTTTTTGGAATATCCTGCCAAAGGATAAATAAAAGTATTTCCAACAGGAACTAAATTATATTTTCTTTGCTCTATTATATTGTCTAAGAATGGTTTGTGTTGAATGGCATTTGCATCTATATCTCCATCGTTAAGAGCTGTATTAGGTACTATATAGTCATTAAATTCTACCAACTCTACTTCCAATCCATACTTATCTTTTGCTACCTTTTGGGCTGCTTGGGCAACTACAAATTCTGGACCTGATTCTACACCTACTTTAATAAAATTAGGATTATTCTTTTTTTCTGTTTTACAAGAAATTGCTAATACTGCTACACTTAACAAAGCTAATATTGTTAATCTTTTCATTTTCTATGTTTTTATGTTTAATTCTATCTATGATCTACTTTTTTAGAAAGATAATCTCCTACAAATTGTATTATAAATACTAGTAAAACTAATAAAATTAATACAAAATTCATAATGGTTGTATCTTTATTCACATACCCGTCTTGATAACCTATTTTCCCTAAACCTCCTGCACCTACGGCTCCTCCCATAGCTGAATATCCGACTAAGGTAATTAGTATTATAGATGCTGAATTTATGAGCGAAGGCAATGCTTCTGGCAATAATACTTTTTTTATTATCTGCAAGGAATTGGCCCCCATGGACTTAGAAGCTTCAATCAATCCTTGAGGTACTTCCAATAAACTATTTTCAACCATTCGGGCGATAAATGGAGCTGCTCCTACACTTAAGGGTACTAGCGCTGCTGATACTCCTATGGAAGTACCTACAATCATACGTGTGAATGGAATCATCCAAACAATTAATATGATAAATGGAATTGCTCTGAAAATATTAACTAAAATGGAAATGATTTGGTTAAAAACTAAATTTTCTTTGATTTGCCCTTTTCTTGTAATAAATAACAATATTCCCAAGGGTAACCCTAAAAGAAAGCCAAAAAAGCCTGAAACAAAAGTCATAACTATGGTTTCCCAAGTACCTTCTGCTAGTTTAATTATTATATCATACATATCCTAAAAGTGTAACTTTTATATTTTTGTTTTTTAAATATTCCATAGCTAGTAATTCTTGTTCAGCATCGCCTATAAATTCTGTAAGCATAACTCCAAATTTTATTCCTCCGGCATAATCCATTTGCGCGCTTATAATATTGCTGTTTATATTAAATTTTCTTGCAATTTCTGAAAGTATGGGTTCATCTACGGAATTTCCCGTAATTTGAAGTTTCAATAGAGGATGCTTATTCAATTGTGGCTCTAAAACCAATCTCTTTTGATAATCAATAGGGATATCAATACGAAGAGAGGAAGAAATAAAACGTTGAGTGAGTTCCGTTTTTGGATGTGAAAAAATTTCTGAAACACTGCCTTTTTCTATTAGTTTGCCTTCATTAATCACGGCTATTTGATCGCAAATTTCTTTCACTACTTCCATTTCATGCGTAATAAGGAGTATGGTAATTCCTAATTCCTTATTTATATCTTTTAATAATGCTAAAATAGATTGGGTAGTTGTTGGATCTAAAGCGCTGGTAGCTTCATCTGAAAGTAATACCTGTGGATTGGTCGCTAAAGTTCTAGCTATAGCTACTCTTTGCTTTTGTCCTCCTGAAAGGCTTGCGGGATAATTGTGTATTTTGTCGGTTAGTCCAATCAAATCCACCAACTCTTGAACTCTCTTTTTTATTTCAGAGTTAGGAGTTTTCCTTAATTCTAATGGAAAAGCTATATTTTCAAATACGGTTCGTGATGATAACAAATTAAAATTTTGAAAAATCATACCTATATTTGTTCTAGCTTCAATTAGCTGAGAAGAATTTAATAACATTAAATTTTTACCGTCTACCCATACCTCTCCAGAGGTGGGTCTTTCCAATAAATTAACACAACGAATCAAAGTACTTTTCCCAGCTCCAGATTCACCTATTACTCCAACAATTTCTCCTTTTTTAACGGTAAGTGAAACTTCTGAAAGTGCAACATGTCTTTGTGATTTCTCTTGAAATATTTTTGTTATATTTTTTAATTCTATCATTTAATCAATTCTATAATTGACAATTTATAAAGTCTTTTTTAATAAATTAAATTGTGAAAATGCGTATAAAACCCAAAATTATAAGAATTAATTCAAATATAAGTTTTTAAGACTAAAAAAATGAGTTTTGCAACAAAACTCATTTTTTATTTAATTTAAAATTTTAATTCAAAAATTATTGTAATAAATTCTATATCTAAGAATTTTATATTTATGCTAAAGCTTTGGTAACTTCATTAGCCGCATCTTCTAAAGTAATGGCTGAAAATACTTTCAGTCCACTATCATCAATCATTTTTTTTGCAATTTCTGCATTAGTTCCTTGCAAACGTACTATTATAGGAACTTTTATACTATCTCCCATATTTTTATAAGCATCTAATATTCCTTGGGCTACTCTATCACATCTTACAATCCCTCCAAAAATATTTACTAAAATAGCTTTTACAGATTCATCTTTTAAAATAATTCTAAAAGCTTTTTCAACCCTTTCAGCATCTGCGGTACCACCTACATCTAAAAAGTTTGCAGGATTACCTCCAGAAAGCTTGATTATATCCATAGTTGCCATAGCCAATCCTGCTCCATTAACCATACAACCCACATTTCCATCTAATTTAACAAAATTTAGACCTGCTTCTCCAGCTTCAACTTCAGTTGGATCTTCCTCTCTAACATCTCTTAATTTTAAATAATCCGGATGTCTGAACAGAGAATTATCGTCTATACTAACTTTAGCATCTACGGCTGCTATCTTATTATCTGAAGTTTTTAAAACGGGATTAATTTCAAATAAGGTAGCATCACTTTCTATATATGCTTTATATAAAGAATCCACAAACTTCACCATATCTTTAAACGCCGCTCCGGATAAACCTAAATTAAAGGCTATTTTTCTAGCTTGAAAACTTTGCAACCCTACGGCTGGATCTATTTCTTCCGTAAATATCCTTTCGGGAGTTTTTTCAGCTACTGTTTCAATATCCATTCCTCCTTCTGTAGAATATACAATTATATTTTTTCCTTTTCCTCTATCCAATAAAACGGACATATAGAATTCTTCTACTTCGGTTTCTCCTGGATAATACATATCTTCCGCTATAAATACTTGATGAACTTTTTTTCCCTCTTTAGAAGTTTGGGGGGTTATTAAATTCATACCTATAATCTCAGAAGCTTTTTCTTTAACCTCGTCTAAAGATTTAGCCAATTTAACGCCTCCTCCTTTACCTCTTCCTCCTGCATGGATTTGCGCTTTCACTACCCACCAATTGGTTCCTGTTTTATCTGTCATTTCTTGAGCTGCTTTAAAAGCTTCATCTGCCGTTGTGGCTACGATTCCTCTTTGCACTCTAACTCCGAACGATGATAATATTTCTTTGCCTTGATATTCGTGTAAATTCATTTTTAGGTTTTTGCAGTTCTTATTTTATTGAATGTAATAATTACAAATATAATAAATTTAAGTAGACTTTATTTTTATTTTAAGAACACTAAAAAAGGGAAGAATTAAATGAATTCTTCCCTTTTTACTGTTATTAATAATATTTACTGTTTCCCCGTTGCATATTTTAATCTTTCAATATAAGCTTCAATTTCTCCGGATTGATCAACATCTGGGTATTTATCGTGTATAGATTGAAAAAACCCTAAAGCTTTCTCATTTAGATTTAATGACATTGCCAGTAAACCAGCCTTTTTCCCAAAATGATAAGCTGTAGCAGGAGTGCTACTTTCATTGGCTGCTTTTTCCATAAATTTAATTGCATCGTCTGTATTCTTAAGCTCTACATAAGAATCTGCTATTGCCCCGTATTTTACGGCTTTTAAATCTTTATCTTGAGAGTCAAATTTTAGAAATAAATCTAAAGCTTGTTGATAATTTCCTTTTTTAAACTCAATGGAACCTGCGTATAAATTTGCTAATTTTCCGGATTTTGTATTACTAAAATCTTCCGCTATATCTGAAAAACCTAAAATCCCACTAGATCCACCACCCAAAGCTTCTTTAGTTTTCCCTTCGTCATATAAGTTTTCGGCGTTAACCATTAAATCTGCGGCTTCTACATTTTTAGGAACAACTACATAATTATCATATATTACATAGCCTAAAATTGCTAAAATTAAAACTCCAAAGAAAATTCCAATGGGTTTAGCATATTTCTGTAAGAATTTTTCACTTTTACTTGCAGTGCTATTAAGAGTATCTAAGATCTCCTTAGTTTCATATTTTTCTTTTGACATAATACTTAGACGTATTTTAAGCAAACAAAACTAGTTATTTATTGCGTGAAATGCAAATTTTTAATTGTTTCAGAATTTAGATAATTGATAAACTTATTTCTAGGGATTTCCATTGCTCCTAGCTGTTCTAAGTAGGAGCTATAGACTTGACAATCTATAAACTTATATTTATTTGCATATTTGTTTACAAAATTAGTAAATCCGCATTTGGAAGCATTGCTTACGATGGAAAACATACTCTCTCCGCAAAATATATCGCCTAAATCAACTCCGTAAAATCCTCCTACTAATAAATTTTCTCTCCAAACTTCAAAACTCTTTGCTAAACCTTTTTGATTGAGTATAACGTATGCATCAATTATTTCATTAGTAATCCATGTTCCTGATTGCCCCTTTCTACTGGCTGAAGCACAATGATTAACTACTTTTTTAAAGCATTTATTTTCGGTAAATTGAAAATATTCTTGTTTTAATAATTTTTTTGTTGATTTAGATATTTTTAACTTATTTGGAAATAATACAAATCTAGGATCTGGAGACCACCATTGAATGATCTCATCCTTGTTATACCATGGAAAAATTCCAGATTTATAAGCTAACAACAATCTATCGGCAGATAAATCACCTCCTATAGCTAAGAGTCCATTTGAATTAGCATTTGAAACCTCAGGAAATTCTAGTTTATTTGTTAAAAAAATCATTAACTGTACATTTGAATTCTTAGATATTTATTCTATCTAAAAAGGCAAATCGTCGTCTTCATCTTCTTGAATCATAGCTGTTGGTGATGAAGGTGTTTCAGTATTTTGAAAAGAAGGTGGTACAGGTGAATTATAGTTGGATGGAGTTGTCATTAGCTTTTCCACTCTCCAACCTGTAATGCTATTGAAATATTTCGTTTCTCCTTGTGGGTTAACCCATTCTCTTCCTCTTAAATTAATTGATATTTTTACATCTTCACCTACAGAAAATGAATTAATTATATCGACTCTATCTCCCAATAATTCTACTAAAATATGCTGAGGATATTGCTCTTCTGTAGTAATAACTACTTCTCTTTTTCTAAAACCACTATCAAAAGTTTGAATCTCTGATATTAATTTAATTTTACCAACTATCTCCATGCTTGAACTATTTTTACTTTTTTTATTAAGTACAAAAATAAAAAAAAGCCTTAGAATGGAAGGCTTTTTTGTTGTTATATTTTAATTATAAAATTTGACTAATCAGCAATTTTTTGATTCATTAAATCCATAAACTGATCTAATTTTGGCAATATAATAATTTCGGTTCTTCTATTGATTGCCTTATTAGTAGGGGAGTCATTTGGAACTTTTGGCTGATACTCTCCATGGCCTCCTGCTAGCATTCTTGCTGGATCAACATCAAATTTAGTTTGTAATAATTTTACAACGGATGTTGCTCTCATTACACTCAAATCCCAATTATCTCTAATGCATGAAGTGGAACTTTTGAATTGGTCATTATCTGCAAATCCTTGTACTTGAACGTCATAATCTTTATAATCGTTAATTATTTTAGCTACTTTAGCTAAAACTACTTCTGCACTAGGAAGAACTTCATAACTTCCAGACTTATAAAGCATATTATCAGAAAGTGAAATAAATACTACTCCTTTTTGAACTTGAACATTTACATCGTTGTCATTTAAATTATCCAATGATCTTTTTAATTTATTTGATAATACTAAATTTAAAGAGTCATTTTTAGCTCTGGCTTCTGTTAGTTTTTTAATGTATGCATTTGATTCGTTGATCTGACCAATCAATTTATTAATATTTGCATTCCCAGACTTACCGGTAACCATACAATCGGCTAAATTTTGCTGTAAAGCATCGTTTTGTCTATTCACCAATTTTATTTGTTCTTCTAAGGCTTTATTTCTTTCTTGAAGTGTTGCGATTGTTCTATCTTTATCAACATTCCTTTCTAAACATGAAGCGTAATCAATTTTTGCTTGATCGTATTGTTTTTTACTTACACAAGACGTTGCAAAAGCACCTATGGTACATAATAATGCTATTTTAACAATTTTCATATCCCTTAAAAATTTTAATTTTTTAGTTGAACAAAAATAACACCAATTTATTTATAATCATAATTATTGTCTTTAAGTGAAAAATAATTTTTTATCTAAATTATAATTTAATAAATTTGTTTTTTACTCTAAAAAATTTAGAGTACTTAATCATTTTATGTTAAACAACAATACAATCAATTAAAATTTATGAAAAAAATTTATTTATTATTAATTCTTATTTCCTTTATAACTTATTCATCGTGCTCGGATGATCTAAATGATAGTGTTTCAATTCCTAGCGACTTACCTAGAGGAAAAGTAGTTAATCGAACAGGAAGTATTGATGGGGTTAATTATTCACTAAAGAACTTGGAAATAAATCCTAATTTGATTAAAATTAATTCTGAAAATGCAAAAATTCTTAGCTCTTCAGAAGAATTAAATCTTGGAACCATTCGTTTAGATGTTATTTCAACTGAAATTGGTAATCAATTAATTTCTGGCAATGTATTGTTTATTCAGACAGGGGATCATACTTATTTTAAAAGGATTACCTCAGTAATTCAAAATAATAATTCATTTACTATTGAAACAGTTAATGCTAATTTAGGGGATATTTTTGAAGATGGTACTTTGGATCTTTCAATGGACATAAAGGAATCAACTTCTGATCAACAATCCCTTCCCTTAGTTTCTGCAAAAAGTATAAATGATTTTGACCATAATTATTCTCTTTTTAATTTTGATTTTATAAAAGAGTTTACGCGTGATGGAATTACCTTGAATCCTAATACCTCTGTAAAATCAGCAGTTCATCTGTCTTTAAGTTTTAAAAAAAATCTTCCACTTCCTAAACAAATAGAGGTTTATTATGTGTTAAATTCAAATATTAGTCCTTATTTTTCATTTTTAGGAGGTATAAATAAAAAGGTAGCTTATAATTTGGCAGATAACATACCTGATAATATTTTGGAATTGATTAAAAAAGTTAGTATTGATATTAAAATTCCTACCAATGAATTTTTGGGGGAATTACCTGCTAAAGTAAGTATTAAAAGTATAAATATACCTACAGAAATTGAAGCAAATCTTGGAAAAAAGTCGCTCTTAGCTTATAATACATCTGGAAGTTTGAAGATTGGTTTTGCTTATTATAATAACGTTCCAGGAAAAACCAGCCATCCCATTTACGAAAATTCTATGCAATTTAAGGGAATCAACGATACAGAAATTATTGGTGAGATTGCATCTGATATGAGAGTTTCAATTACTCCTAAAATTGAATTGTTTGACACTAATCTTCTTGATGTTAGTGGAGATGTTGTTTTTGGAATAAATTCTTATAGTATTGGTAATGGTAGCACAACTCAAAGTTCTAATTTTTTATCAAACGGTAATTTCTATTCTTCTGCAACTTTTTATTTTAAAACTTTAGGTGTAACTGCTTATACCACTGAATTGTTTAAGGAAAATAAAGAACTTTGGAATTTGGGTAGTTTTAATAAATCCATGGAATTTTCTAATTTATCATTGGGTAAGGCTTCTACCTTTCCTTGCAGTGGACTTAATTCGTTTAGTATTAATGCTTCTTTAGATTATAAATATCCTATTTATGGGAAAAAATTAAGTGGAAAATTAGAAATGTCTTACGATGTTTATGCAGATAATGGTTCTTTTTTAGAAACTAAAAAAATTAGTATTAATCCCTCTAATATATCTTCCAATAATTTTAATTTTAGTTTGTGTATACCGTTTAGAAAAATTAATTTTTTCCAAACTGCTAAAACCAGTTATTTAAGAAATATAATTATTAAAGATGACAGAGGTTTTACTGCTAATGGTATTAAAAACCCAAAAACCGGCGAAATTTTATCAGAAATAAAGGTTTCTAGATAATGTTTATAAATTGAATTTAAAAGAGGATTAATATTTTAATCCTCTTTTTTAATTCAAGAACTTTCTTTTAATTTCATAAATTTGTATTTAATAAAAATTAGAAAGATGAAAAACTTACAACATACTATTGAAAGTATTTGGGATAACCGAGAATTACTATCAGAGGAAAATAATAAGAATTCTATTCTTGAAGTTATTGAATTGTTAGATTCAGGTGAATTAAGAGTGGCTGAACCGCTTGAAAATGGGGAATGGAAAGTGAATGAATGGGTAAAAAAGGCTGTTGTTTTATATTTCCCTATTCAGAAAATGCAAACTATTGAAGTTGGAATTTTTGAATATCACGACAAAATTCCTTTAAAGAAGGATTATGAATCTAAAGGAATTAGAGTGGTTCCTAATGCTGTTGCAAGAAAAGGGGCTTACATCTCTAGTGGGGTTATACTAATGCCTTCGTATGTTAATATTGGGGCTTATGTTGATGAGGGTACAATGGTCGATACTTGGGCAACGGTTGGAAGTTGTGCTCAAATAGGTAAAAACGTGCATTTAAGTGGTGGTGTAGGTATAGGAGGAGTTTTGGAACCTTTACAAGCAGCTCCTGTTATTATTGGAGATAATTGTTTTATTGGCTCTCGATGTATAATTGTAGAAGGGGTTCATGTTGGTAATGAGGCTGTTATTGGAGCCAATGTTACATTAACTGCTTCAACTAAAATTATTGATGTTTCTGGAGATAAACCAGTGGAATATAAAGGCTATGTACCTCCTCGTTCGGTAGTAATTCCAGGCTCAATTACAAAAAAATTCCCTGCAGGTGAATACAATGTAAATTGTGCTTTGATTATTGGACAAAGAAAAGAAAGCACTGATAAGAAAACATCTTTAAATGATGCTTTAAGAGATAATAATGTTTCTGTATAATCTGAAGTGAAAGTACTACTAATACAATACAATCATGCTGGGGATGTATTAATCTCCAGCGTGATTCCTAATAATTTAAAAAAAATCTATCCAGACATTAAAATAGATTTTTTATGTAATAAAGAATATATGGGAGTTCTTCAAAAAAACCCATCTATAGATAGAATTATAGCCATTGATAATAAGCACATTAAATCAGTTTTATCTTTATACAAGTATATGAAGCTTGTTCGAAGCGAGCGCTATGATTTTCTAATTGATTTATCACAAAACTTTAGTAGTATTTTTTTAACTTTTTTTTCAAAAGCACAAAAAAAATTAAGTTATAACACTCCAATTCTTAATAAATTTTATACTAATCGCTTAGTTAAAGTAAATAAGCTAAACACACAAACTTGTAATCTCTTAGAAAACCGTTTAGCTGTATTGGATCAATTTTTAAATGACCAATCGATATCTATAGATCCTGTAGCCAAAATATTTTTATCACAAGAAGAAATTCTGGAGGCTAAAACAACTATGTTGAATGCAGGAATAAAATTTACAAGACCTATCATAATGCTTGGTATTTTTGGGACTGAAAAGCATACTACATGGACCATTGGTAGCATGGCAAAACTAATTGATTTTATATGGAGTAACTATAGAGCAGATTTGTTATTGAATTATCTTCCTAACCAACATAAGGAATTGAATGAACTTCTATCCTTGCTAAATTCTAATACCAAAGTATTTGTGCAACCTGTTGGAAAATCCATTAGGGAATATGCTTCTCTAATGAAAAATTGTACTCTTTTTATTGGTAATAATAGTAGATTTTTAGCTATAACAAAAGCTTTACAAAAACCAACTTTTGGAATTTATGCTCCTTTTGTTTATAAACAAGATATTGCTTGTTATGAAAATCAATATTTTCATAAAAGTATACACTTAAGTGATATCCTTCCTCGACTTTATGAAAATTTTTATCCCAATGAGTTGAAGAAGGAATCTTCTAAGTTTTACTTGATGCTATCTTCTGAGTTTGTTATAATTAAAATAAAGCCTTTTTTAAAAAGTTACTTATCTACATTTAATAAAATATAGTAACAAACATGCCCATCCTAAAATCATAAAAAAGCCTCCAAGCGGAGTAATAGGGCCTAAAAATTTTAAATTCATTTTCCAGAAATCCGAAAATGATAAAAAATAAATACTAAAAGAGAATAAAAATGTTCCTATAATTAATCCCCAAGCTCCCCATTTTTCTAAACTTGTGCTAAAAGATAGAGATAAACCTATTATAAGTAATGCTAATGCATGATACATTTGATATTTTACTCCTGTTTCAAAACTTTCCAATTTATCAGGGGATAATATTTTTTTAAATGCATGAGCTCCAAAGGCTCCTAAAATTACAGAGGTTAGTCCATATAAAGTTCCAAAAATTAGTGTTACACTTTTCATATCTTTTATTATTTAATTTTCTATAAAATATTTTGTTATATAATCTTTTTCTAAGCTCCAACCTCTTGCTGGAGAATATTCTCTCCCATAATAAATGATTTGTAAATGCAAGTCGTTCCATAATTTTTTGGGAAATAATCGTTTAGCATCTTTTTCTGTTTCCTCTACGCTTTTACCTTTAGTGAATTTCCATAATTTCATTAATCGATGAATATGGGTATCTACAGGAAAAGCTGGATGACCAAACCCTTGACTCATTACTACTGAGGCCGTTTTATGACCAACTCCTGGCAATGACTCTAATTCCTCAAAACTTTCTGGAACTTCACCATTGTATTTTTCAACTAAAATATTTGAAAGCTTATATATGTTTTTAGATTTGGTATTTGATAGACCAATTTCTCTAATATATTCTTTGATTTCCCAATCTGGGATTTGTGCCATTTTAAATGCATCTGGAGCAACTTTAAATAGTTCTGGTGTTACTTCATTTACTTTTTTATCTGTTGTTTGAGCAGATAGTAAAACAGAAATTAATAAGGTAAATATATCTTTATGATTTAAAGGAGGTTCCGGATGGGGATATAATTTACCCAATTCCTTTATTAAATATTCTACCTTATCTTTTTGTTTCATATTTAGACAGCAAAAATGGGTATAAAAAAAAATTAAAATTTATACCGAGAAACTTTCTCCGCATCCACAGGTTCTTTGTGCATTGGGATTGTTAAAAACAAATCCTTTTCCATTTAAACCTCCAGAATATTCTAAAGTTGTTCCTATCAAATACAGAAAAGATTTTTTATCAACTAAAATTTTAATTCCTTTATCTTCAAATAACTTATCTTCTGGTTTTTGTTGATGATCGAAAGTTAGTTTATAAGAAAGTCCTGAACAACCGCCACTTTCTACACCTACTCGTACAAAATCTTTCAAATGATCAAAGTTATCTTCTTTCATTAACTCTATTATTTTTTTTTCCGCTTCTGGAGATACTTTTATCATATACTTTATTTTTTTAATGAGTTTTAATAAACAAATTTAAAAATTTTTAGTTTTAAAAAAATTAAGGTTGCTCCTTTATTGAAGCAACCTTAATTCTTAAAATATTTTTAGTTTTTCTAAACTTTTGTTAAATATTCTGTATTACAATAGCCTTCAATTCCTTCTGCTGAACGTATCAAATACCATTCCTCATTATATTTGCTTAAAAAAGTAACTATTGAATGATGGGCTGCTTTTCCCAATATGGGTTGATCAGTTCCCGGACCTTTTCTAATATTTAAATTTGAACTTTGAGTAGTTACTTTATACTCAGAAGAGGGTGCATCAGGAGAAACATTAATATTTAATACTAAGTCTCCGGATCTAAAATCTGGATCAATCTTATCATATTCTGCCCAAAGTTGATCTTTAATTTCTCCATTTGAAACTATTCCATCTATATAAAGGACTTGATCTTGTTCTCTTACTGCTAAATCATTTGTTCCTAATGAATTGGCAAGGTTTATTAAATCTGCGTATTTATCTTGTAATGCCATGATCTTATTTTAAGGTTAATTGATTTTCAACTTTTTTTGGCTTTAGAGAATTTACCGCTTGCAATAACTTAGGCAATTCCGTTTTTTTAAATTCTCCGGTTAGGGTAACAACTCCGTCATTGATAGTAGCTGTCACGCCTGGATAATTTTTTAATACTTGATCTACATTGGTTCTTAGTGTAGCATCTGCTGATATTTCTACAGACTTAACTGTTGCATTGTCAACAACACTTTTAACTCCTGGTATAGCATTAATTGCTTTTAAAGTTTCTTGCTTTGATTGATCATCTTTAAATTCTCCTGAAAGTGTCGCAACGCCTTTATTAACATCTATTGATATATTTTCCGGTAAGATATTGGAAATTTGAGTTTTAATATCTTGATCCTTTGGTCCTGATTTACATGAGATAGTCGTAGAGGCTAACATTCCAACAATAGCTAAGGATGCAAGTAATGTCTTAATTTTTTTCATAATTTAATATTACTGATTATACAATTTTTAATTATATATCAAATATTATTCCATTAATGATATATTGTTATAAAATTTAAATTTATTCTATCAATTTTTATCTAAAAAAATATATTTTTAATATTTTTTCAAATTTTGAATTGTTTTTAACTATTTAATTTTAAAAGACTTATCCGTATTATCACATCGATTAATAAGTATTTAATCAAAAATGTATGATTTTGCTAATCATTTTCAGATATAAAATATTTATTCCATATACATTTTAAATAATATAAACCTTATACGTACTATTTTACTTACTTAAAAAGTAATTTTTAATCTACTTTTTATATTATTAAAAAAAACTTAACTCATAATTTAGTTATCCTTAATTTAAATGAATTTTAGATTGATCTTGCTTCCCTAAAATTTATCTGAAAAAATTTTCTCAAAAATTACAGAAATAATTTTCCAGTTTTGCAATTTGAGATTCATGAATTAACTTAAAATAAGTTATTATTAATCAATAAGAATAATACTTAATTTATAATTTGATTAATTTAAAACTTAGTTTTCAACCAAGTTTCTATTATTTCTAAACTTTCATTGGGTGCCTCTAATGAGCCCATATGTCCCGTAGGTAATTCATAAAAACTTATATGATTTAATCCTTCTAAATTATTTTTTAAATCTATATTTTTTATAGCTTTATCGTACGTTCCCATCAAAATAAATACGGGTTTATGGAATTTTTTTATAATACTTGTTCTGTTTTTCCTTAACCGCATTCCTTTTAATGAAGCGGAGATACCTTTTAAAGTGGTCTCATTTGCCCAAGAAGTAGCTATTTCAATATAGATTTTAGATTTAATTGAATTACTATTAGCAAAAAGGTTAGGTATAGCAAGAGAAAAAAAATCTTTTGGATTTTTAATTGCTAACTCAGCAGCTCTTAATCTTTGTTCTTTTTTTTCCTCATTATCAGGTAGAGTAGTAGAGTAGAAAAGTCCTAAACCATCTATTTTACTTTTATACAAATCAGCCAATGCAAGTGCTACATATCCTCCCATCGAATGGCCTATTACTATAAAATTATCTATCTTTAAAAATTCTAGTACTTCATTGACTTTTTCTGCCATATATTCCATTGTATATACCTCTTCAGATAAATCAGAAGATTTGCCATGTCCAGGAAGATCAATGGTTATTACTCTGTAATTTTTAGAAAGTTTTTCTTGGAAGTGTTCCCACATTTTTAAATTCTCTAAAAATCCGTGTAATAAAACTATTGACTTTCCTTTTCCTTTATCTTTATAAAATAGCATTTATATTTTTTTTACTTATTCTTCTCTACTAATTGTATAGATTGCTTTTTGTAATATTAAATTATTGGGTATCATAATGGGTAAACCTTCTTTAGAAAGTAATATTACATAAAAGGCTTTTATATCTTCTACTTTTGCTTCTATGCCCATATCTTTATCTAAAATTTTTATGGTATCCCCAATTTTAAAAGGAGAAGCAAAATATATTATAAATCCTGCGGTAACATTACTAAGTATTGACCATTGTGCGAAAAAGGCTACCCCAACTATAGCGAAAAATGAAGCAAACGAAGCGAATAGCCATTGAGGGGTGACTCCCCATATGGTAATTAGTAGCACAAACCCTATAATGTTTATTAGTACGTTAAAGTATTTTATAATTATTTTAATTCTTATTTCCTTAATATTGGCATGCGCACTATATTTTTTTATTATACGATTTATAATAAATTTAATTAAAAAAATGACTACTAACGTAATTATTGTAGCAATAATTTGGGTATGATATTGATTAAAAAAACTGGTTATAAATTCCATTTTTATACATTTATTATTTAAAAATTTCTGGAGGATATTCTATATCTATTAGAATTAAGCCTTTGGCAGGTGCTGACGTTGAAGCAAAGCTTCTATTTTTTTTCTGAATAATTAATTCAAATTCTTGTTCGCTAATTTTTCCTCTTCCTACATCAATTAATGTTCCTACGATTGCTCTTACCATATTCCTTAAAAAACGATTGGCAGAAATTGTAAAAATGAATTCATCATTTTTTTGTTCCCATTTTGCTTGTTTAACTACACAATCATTGGTTTTATTGTCTGCATGTAATTTAGAAAAACTGGTGAAATCTAAATATTTAAATAAGATTTTAGCAGCATTATTCATTTTTATTAAATCTAAATTATAATTCAAGTATTGTGCGTGAAATTCTCTTTTAAATGGGTTTTTAGTTGTTGTAATTGAGTATTTATAAGTTCTTTTTACTGCGTCAAACCTTGCATGGGCATTTTCTGCAACTTTTATGAATTTTTTTATTAGTATATCCTGAGGTAAAAATGAATTCATTTTATCAATAAATTTCTCCGTTAAATTATCTGCATAATCAAAATGCGCAAACATTTTACTTGCATGAACTCCTGTATCTGTCCGACCTGCACCAACAGTTTTAATCTCAGTTCTCAAAATTTTACTTAATCTATCTTCTAAGACTTCTTGAACCGTAATTTGATTGGGCTGTTTTTGATATCCAAAATAATTCGTGCCGTCGTATGAAAATTCTATAAAATATCGCAATTCTATCGTATTTTTGAAACAAAAATAGTGAGAAAAATCTTATTACTTTCTGATACTCATTCTTACATTGATGATAAAATTTTAGATTACGCTTCACAAGCGGATGAGGTATGGCACGCTGGTGATATTGGAGACGTTAATGTTTCTGATGCTTTAAAAAAAGTTAGTTTGTCTTTTAAAGCAGTTTACGGAAATATAGATGGCTCTGAAATAAGAAAAGAATTTCCATTAAATCATAGATTTATGTGTGAATCTATAGATGTTTGGATGACTCATATTGGTGGATATCCAGGAAAATATGCACCTGTGGTAAAAGATCAGATTAAAGATAACCCTCCTAAACTTTTTATTTGTGGACATTCTCACATTTTAAAAGTTATGAATGATAAAAAATTTAATCTTCTTCATATGAATCCTGGAGCCATAGGAATTTATGGTTTTCATAAAGTACGAACAATGCTTCGTTTTCTCATTGATGGTGAAGATGTTAGGAACTTAGAGGTTATTGAATTTTCTCGTTAATTTTTTATATAATTCTTCTCATTAATCTTAATTGATGGGTATATCTATTTAAATCTAAATTAAAAATTCCGGTATAATCTAAGCTATCAATTCTAACTCTTCCGTGCGCATGTAAAATTTTTTGATTCGGAAGAATAATTCCTACATGAACAATTTTTCCCTCCTCATTTTCAAAAAAAGCTAAATCTCCGGGTTCAGCCTCTTCTATAAAACTTAATACTTGACCAACTTCTGCTTGTTGATAGGCATCTCTAGGCAATTGATAACCTGCAATTTTGTAAACCATTTGGGTCAGCCCACTACAATCAATTCCATAAGGTGATTTTCCTCCCCATAAATAGGGAGTATTTATATATTTAAAGGCAATTTCTAATAATTTATTTTTATCTAATTTTTGATTATTAAGACTTTCTTCAACTATAAATTTATGGTTAGGGGATAATTCGAAAATATTATTCTCGCTTAAATGATGTATTTCTGCTCCTATAGTTACAGGAAAAGGTTGATTTTTATAAATTAAAAGATTAAAGGGTTCTATTATATAGGATGTCTTTTGAGAAAAAAGTGAAAATTTATCTAACTCTAAATTTAAGATTTGTTTTGAGTCAACCCAACCTTCATAATTATCATATTCTACTTTAATTTTATTCCATTGCTTATTCGTATCTAGTACTTCACACAATTCACCGAACAAAAGTTGAGTAACCATTTCAGCAGCATCTGAAGGTTCTTTTCTAACTGGTGCTACACTAACCTGTACTACAGATTTATTCATAAGTTTTTTCTATTTTTTTCTTATAATGCTTAAACCGTCTCTTATGGGTAAAATTACAACTTCTAATTCATCATCAGAATGAACTTTTTTGTTAAAATCCTTTATTATTTCAGTTTTTTTATCTCCTTTATGGTCTATCACTTTTCCTTTCCATAAAATGTTATCAGCTAGTATAATTCCTCCTTTTTTAAGTTTTGGTTTAACTAGATCTAAATAATTGGAATAGTTTTCTTTATCAGCATCTAAAAACACTAAATCAATAGTTTCAATTATTTTTGGAATATATAAAAGTGCATTTTCAATTTTAAATTCTATTTGATCTTTAAATTCAGAAATTTCAAAATATTTTTTAGGAATGTAAGCGGTTTCCAAATTTTTGTCCAGTGTTAATATTTTACCAGATGAAGATAAGCCTTCTGCTAAACAAAGAGTTGAATATCCTGTAAAAGTTCCTATTTCTAATATAAATTTAGGATTTATCATTTTTGAAATCATACTTAAAATTCTTCCTTGTAATACACCGGATAGCATATGTGGTTGGGTAGTTTTTAAATGTGTTTCCTTTCGTATTTGTCTTAATATAGAATTTTCTTCTTCACTATTTTCTTCTATATATTTTTCTAATAATGGATTCAATTCCATAACCTTTTAAAATTGTAAATTTAACAAAGGTACTAACATAGCATTATTTATTAATCATACATATAATAATTAATTTGTAACTTTAATATCTATGGAAAGAATTTTAGTAGTGGGAGACATACACGGTGGTTTTAAAGCATTAACTCAAGTTTTTAAAATAGCTAATGTATCTAACAATGATCAGCTAATTTTTTTAGGTGACTATGTGGATGGATGGAGTGAATCTCCTCAAGTTTTAGACTTTTTAATTAATCTAAAACATACAAATTCATGTATTTTTATTAGAGGAAATCATGATGTTTATTTATTGAACTATTTAAAGCATGGAGATTTAGACCCAACTTGGTTAATTCATGGTGGTTCAGCTACTGTTAATAGTTATGAAAAGATCTTAAAAAAAACTATTTTTAAGCATATACAGTTTTTAGAGGAACTTGAGTCCTATTATTTGGATCATGATAATCGTTTATTTTTACACGCTGGTTTTACACATATGAGAGGTGTTGATTTTGAGCGTTATAATGAATCGTTCTATTGGGATAGAACTTTATGGGAAACAGCAGTAGCTTTAAATACCAATATTAATAAAGATTCTGATCTTTATCCTAAAAGACTTAAGTTGTATAATGAAATATACATAGGACACACACCAACCACACATATTTGCTCAACTATTCCTACTCAAAAAGCTAACATTTGGAATATAGACACGGGCGCAGCTTTTAATGGAAAATTATCTATTTTAAATATAAATAATAAAGAATTTTGGCAAAGTAATTCTCTACCAAACTTATATCCTAATGAAAAGGGGAGAAACCATTAGTTATATGTGGTACTACAATCTTGTTAATAAATTGAAGCATAAGCAGCTCTTCTAATATATCCTATCATTAACAATATCAAGGAATTAATATTTAATTAAAATATTAATTTACTGATATAATGAATCTTAATAAGTAATTAACAATTATAATTTATCTTTGTTTAAAATTTTATAAAAATAAATTTTGTTATAACTAAAAGATTTTGAATTAAAATTTTTTTAAAACTGCACAAAATTTATTTTAGAAATTTACTCATCATTTATTTTTATAGATGTAACCCATTATTAACATAATTGTTTATCCATTTTAAGTTATTAATATTATATTTATATTTGTTAATAACCTTTTAATTTACTTAAAATCAAAATTTTAATTCAATTTGTAATTGTTAATAACAATAAAATAAATCTTTATAACTAATATTTTATAAGTTATCCACATATCAACAGCCCTATTATTACAACTATTATTATTTTCTCTATTTATTAAATAAAAAAGAAGAAGAATATATAATTAAATGTGGATAAAATTAAGATTGAAAAAATTTCAATTTTATTTTTAATGAAGGTATCTTTGTATTAAATAAACAAGCAATAAATTATGAAGACAGTTAATGATTTTAATTTCAATGGAAAAAAAGCATTGATAAGAGTTGATTTTAATGTCCCTCAAGATGATAATTTAAAAGTTACTGATAATACGAGAATAGTTTCTGCTAAAGATACGATTGATAAAGTTTTAAAAGATGGAGGATCCGCAATTTTAATGACACATTTGGGTAGACCTAAAGGGGAAGCTTCTGAAAAATATTCTTTGAAATTTATAGTTGATGAAGTATCTAATGTATTAGGTTGTTCGGTTAAATTTGTGGATGAATGTGTTGGAGAGAAAGCGGAAAAAGCTGTTTCAGAATTAAAATCTGGAGAAGTATTATTATTAGAGAATTTACGTTTTCATAAAGAAGAAGAACAAGGAGATGTTGATTTTGCAAAGCAGTTAGCAAAATTAGGAGATATTTATGTAAATGATGCCTTTGGTACTGCTCACAGAGCTCATGCATCAACAGCTGTGATAGCACAATTTTTCCCTAATAATAAATGTTTTGGTCTTTTAATGGCTAAAGAACTTGAAGCTATACAAAAAGTTCTTAAAACGGGAGAAAAACCTGTTACTGCAATCTTAGGCGGATCTAAAGTTTCTTCAAAAATTACGATTATTGAAAATATCCTTCCCGTAGTTGATAATCTTATTATTGGAGGTGGTATGACCTATACTTTTGTAAAAGCAAATGGTGGAAATATAGGAATATCTATCTGCGAGGATGATAAATTGGATTTGGCCTTAGAAATATTAAAAAAGGCAGCTGAAAACAATGTAAAAGTTTACATCCCTGAAGATTCAGTAGTAGCAGATAATTTTTCTAATGATGCTAATTGTAAAGTGGTAGATACAAATGAAATTCCTGATGGATGGGAGGGGTTAGATATTGGTCCTAAAACCATAAAGACTTTCTCTGAAGTTATTTTGAATTCTAAAACTATTTTATGGAACGGTCCATTAGGAGTTTTCGAAATGCCTAATTTTGCCGTTGGAACTAAGGCAATAGGCGATGCTATTGGAGTAGCTACTAAAGGAGGTGCTTTTTCATTAGTTGGAGGTGGAGATAGTGTTGCCTTTGTTAAACAAAATAACTATACTAATAAAGTAAGTTATGTATCAACCGGTGGTGGAGCCATGTTAGAATCCTTAGAAGGTAAAGAATTACCTGGTGTAGCAGCTATTTTAGAAAATTAATTTCATATTTTTTTAAAAATGATATAAAAGCTTATTATTTTAATATTAAGCTTTTATTTTTTTATTTATATTTAGAAATGAAAAATATATTTAAGATTAATAATCCGGAATATTTCTTGATACTTTTTTTTGGGTTATCTTATTACATATTCATTTTATATGATAATCATATTAGTTTAAAATTTAACTATCAGTACTTCTTATATGATTATAGTTTTGGCTTTATAAAAAGAGGTTTACTAGGGCAGATATTAAATATTTTGCCAATATCTATTACTGAACAAGTATTCGTAGGAATAGCGACATTACTCATTATTATACTGGGTATTCTTTTTGTTAAAATTATTGATGAAATAAATTTTAAAAATAAATTCTTAAGTTATTTCTTAATCTGTTTATTATTAATATCTCCTTCCTTATTGAAGAACTTATGGTATGATTTGGGTAGATTAGATATTTTAGGAATTTTATATTGCCTGTTATTCTTATTACCATTTAGCCAAAAAATAATTCATATACTTTTTATTTTATCTCCAATAGTTTTATTTATTCATGAAGGATTTTTATTATTATGGCTTCCTACATATTTTATATGTTGGTTTATAATAAATGATATGAAGATTAATAAAGTATTTTTATTTTTTTGTATTACATCTATTGCTTCTATTTTTTTAATATATATTTTGGTAAATTAGAAGTTGATTTTGAAATATTTAAAAATTATCTTATTAATAAGTCTTCAGGTGAAGTTTATATTGAAAGTACTGTAATTACAGATAGTTTATATAGTCAGATTTACAATTCAATGGTTTTAAATTTTACCCATGTAAAGTTTTGGTTTTTAGGTTTTATTAATTTATTTACTTTCATCTATATTATAAAATTTTTTTTTAAAATATTAAATATTAGTAAGTTATATTATAAATTTATTTTTATTCCAATACCATTTACTTTTATAATGTTTTTCCTTGGATCTGATGCCTTACGTTGGTTTTCAAATATTTGTTTTTCATTGTATATCATACTTATAGCTATTTTAGCTAAGAATAAAAATGAAATTAGAGAATATAAATTTGAAAGTGAAGATTTTAATTATTTATGTTTTATGATATTCATACTATTAATTATGTTACCCTTTACTAAATTAGGTGTTCTTTGGTGGTAAAAAAAGTATCTTTAAATAAAAATAATTATGAAATTTTGGTTAGCAGACAATAATTTACTTGAAGAAAGAGAACAAGATATATTTACGGAATCTATCTATTTTGATAAGATATTAATCAAAATTAAAGCTTTTGGATTAAACAGAGCAGATTTAGGTCAAATATATGGGAATTATCCACCTCCTGAAGGTGTTACATCTATTCTGGGAATGGAATTTTCGGGAGTAGTTATAAATTCTTTTAAAGGATGTATTTTCCAAAGTGGTGATCGAGTGATGGGACTAGTGTCTGGTGGGGCCTATGCGGAGTATATTTACGTGAGTGAGGATGAAATTATAAATATTCCAGATTCTTTGTCGTTTATACAAGCAGCTTCTCTTCCTGAGGCATGGTGTACAGTTTTATTAAACTTAAAACTCATTGGGAATATACAAAAAGGGCAGAGGGTTTTATTGCATTCAGCTACGGGTTCTGTAGGTTCTGTAGCTATCCAATATGCTAAGTATTGTGGTTGTTATGTAGTTGCAACTACAAGAAGTGCTGAAAAATTAGATTATTTAAGAGATCAAGGTGCGGATGTTACATTTTTATTATCTGAATTAGAAAATAGCTGTAAAAAAATAATAAATGAAGGAGGTATTGATCTTGTACTTGACCCAGTAGGTAAAAATACTTTTGAATTTGATCAGAAAGTACTAAATAAAGATGGTATAATTATAATAATAGGGATTATGAGCGGTAAAGAAATTAATCTTGATTTAGGTACCTTATTAATGAAAAGACAAAAAATTGTTGGATCAACACTTAGATCTCAACCTATATCGGTTAAAAAGAATTTATTAACTGATATAGAATTTTTATTACCTGAAATAATTACTAATCCAAGATTTAAAATTTCAATTTCTAAAATTTTTAAATGGAGAGAAACTCCTAAAGCATTAAAATTTATGGAGGAAAATAAAAATACAGGTAAAATTATTGTAGAGGTAGATGTGTAATTTCTTTTTTTTAATAATTTAGAAAATATGAAATAAAATTTTATATTTTATTTTGGGTTAAATATTATAATTAATACATTGATATTCAATATATTAATTATAATATTTTTTATTTTTAACTCAGTTTCCTTAGAGTTTTATATATTCATTAATACAACATCATAAATATGTAATTCTCATGGCAATACAATTTTATTTTTTTCCGCTTAATATATAAATTACAGAAGAAAAATTTCCATTTATCATTCCTTTCAAATTTGATAATGAAGCAATAAATGGAAATCTAAAAATACCAAAAGGATTTTTAGAATAACTTTCACTAATTAAAGATATGTAAAAACTGTCAAAGGGTAGGGGATATGTATGTAATACATTAAAATTGTTTATATTGAAAAATTGAATTGCACCTTCTTTTGAGTAATGAAAATTATGTCTAGGAACATCCCAAGCAGCCCATCTTTCTTTATAGAATTTTGCATCATAGGATTTATGATTAGGTAGAGCAATAATTAAATAACCATCTTTTTTTAATTTTGTTTTTAATTTACTAAGAATTTCTTCAGGATTTGATATATGTTCTAACACATGCCAGAGTGTAATTATATCTAATGAATTTTTTTCAATACTATCTAATGAATTTGTTATATTGTCATTACCAATTTTTGATATAGCTATTTCTGAAGCTTTTGTATTGGGTTCAAAACCAAGAATTGAAAAGTCATTATTTTTCAAAAATTTTAGAAATGAACCATCTCCACAACCATAATCTAAAATTTTCCCTGATGACTTATATTTTGAAATAATTTTTAATTTATAATTTTCATTTAACTTTTGTATGAATTGATATACTTTTGATTTTAATGTGTTGTTTTTTGTATGTGATAAATATTTTTCACTATTATAGTATTTATTCAGATCTATAGGAATATTATTAGTTTTTAAAACACCATCATAGTTAGTTTTAATCAGTTCAAAGGTTTCATATGTTAAAAAATAATCAATAATTTTCATTTCAATAGCTATATATAATATAAAATGTTCCACGTGGAACATTTTGCTTTTTATCTTCCTAGGTAAATTAATAAGATATTTATATCTGAAGGAGAAACTCCACTTATCCTGTTTGCTTGACCAATAGTTTCAGGTTTAAATTTAATAAATTTTTGTTTAGCTTCTGTAGAAATACTATTTAGTTTATTATAATCGAAATTTGGTGGAATTTTAATATTTTCCAAACGATTTAATTTTTCTACATTTTCTAATTCTTTATCTATATAACCTTTATATTTTATTTTAATTTCGGTTTGTTCTAAAACATCTTCTGAATAATTGTTTTGTTTAATAAAATTTTCAATTTGAGGGATTTGTTTAAGATCTTTTAATTTTATATTCGGTCTTAATAAAATACTTTCTGCTTTCACAGTTTGATTAATTAAGGTAGAATTATTATATTCTAAAATAGGATTTGTTTGTTCTTTATGAATGGATGTAGTTTTAATAAATTGAATTAATTCATTAGTTTCTTTTAATTTTTTCTCTAAAGATATAATTCTATCATTAGATGCTAATCCGATGGAGTATCCCAATGGTGTTAATCTTTCGTCTGCATTGTCTTGTCTTAGGCTCATTCTATATTCAGCTCTTGAAGTAAACATTCTATATGGTTCTTCAGTGCCTTTAGTAATAAGGTCGTCAATAAGAACTCCTATATAAGCCTGATTTCTTCTTAAAATAAATGGATCTTTGTTTTGTACTTTTAATGATGCATTTATACCTGCTATTAGCCCTTGGGCAGCTGCTTCTTCATAACCTGTAGTTCCATTTATTTGTCCGGCAAAATATAATTGTTCAATAATTTTTGTTTCTAAAGTATTTTTAAGTTGAGTAGGAGGGAAGTAGTCGTATTCTATGGCGTAACCAGGTCTAAATAATTTAGCTTCTTCAAATCCAGGAATTAACCGAAGTGCTTTAATTTGGATATCATCGGGTAAAGAGGTACTAAAACCATTAATATAATATTCTATAGTTTTCCAACCTTCAGGTTCAGCAAATATTTGGTGTCTTTCTCTTTCTGCAAATCTATTAATTTTATCCTCTATGGATGGACAATATCTTGGACCCGTGCTTTTTATAGTTCCATTAAAAAGAGGAGATCTTTGAAATCCTTCTTTTAGCGTTTCATGTACTTGAGTATTAGTATAAGTGATATAACAGCTTCTTTGATTTATTAGTTTCGGAGTTTCTGTATAGGAAAATTTTAATGGATTTTCATCACCCTTTTGTTCTTTCATTTTAGAAAAATTTATGCTTCTTCCATCAACTCTTGGAGGTGTTCCCGTTTTCATTCTTCCTGATTCAAAACCTAAATCAACAAGATTTTCAGTTATACCAAATGCAGATTTTTCACCCATTCTGCCTCCACCAAATTGCTTGTCACCTATATGTATTAATCCATTTAAAAATGTTCCATTAGTTAATATAAGTGATTTTGTATATATGGTTGCACCCATATAAGTTTTAACTCCTATTATTTTACTTTTTTCAGTTATAATATTAGTTACCATATCTTGAAAAAAATCAAGATTAGGAATAGATTCAAGTTGTAATCTCCATTCTTCTGAGAATCTCATTCGATCAGATTGTGCTCTAGGGCTCCACATAGCCGGACCTTTAGAAAGGTTAAGCATTTTAAATTGAATCATGGTCTTATCAGTTACTATTCCTGATAGGCCTCCTAATGCATCTATTTCCCTTACAATTTGTCCTTTGGCAATACCACCCATGGCTGGATTACAAGACATTTGTCCTATAGTTTGTAAATTCATAGTTATTAGTAAGGTTTTAGAACCTAAATTAGCAGCAGCAGCAGCAGCTTCGGATCCTGCATGTCCACCGCCTACTACAATTACATCGTATTTATCTAATATCATATTTTTTTATATGTTCCACGTGAAACAATTTTTTTAAATCAATTTTTATATAAATTAATATAGAAGTTTTCTTTTTCTCTCATTAATTTAGATTCATTGGGTGATTTATCATTATAACCAATGATATGAAGAATTCCATGAATTAGAACTCTAATAATTTCCTCGTCAAATGATATATTATTTAATTTAGCATTATCAATTATTCTATCTGTGGATAAATAGAGGTCTCCTGAAACTCTATTGTTCTCTTTGTAATCAAAAGTAATAATATCTGTATAATAATCATGATCAAGGTATTTAATGTTAATTTCTAAGAGTTGTTCGTCCGAACAAAATATATAATTTATATTTCCTACCACATGATTTTCCATTAAAATAGCTTTGTTAAGCCAATTTCTAATCTTTTGTTTATTTTTTAGTTTAAAGTTATTATTTGAAAAATAATTTATCATAATTAAAATTTTAAAACCAATAGCCTAAACCTACACTTAATACACCTTTATTTTGATTGACTGAATATGAGTACATAAGATTTATAGGACCAAATGGACTGTCATACCCGTATCCAATTCCAAAACTAGTATATTTATATTTAAAATAATTTATATTGTCAAAATCATTTTCTAAATTAGCTAAGTTTACATAAGTTTTTAAATAATGGTTTTTAAATAATCTATAGTTTAAAGAAGAATATAAGGTTAAAATTTGATCATTGAATACATAACCAAAGGGTAGTCCTAAAAAGCTTTTAAAATTATTAAAATCTTGTTTAAAATACCCACCTAAATAATATTTATATTGAAGTGATGGGGATTCAAATGAAACTCCTAAAAAAAGTTGGTTTTCAATAAATAATCTCTTAGTAATTGGAATTGCAAAATTCAAGTCGCCTTTCAGCATCGTAAATCTCTCTTTTTCAGCATTTGAAAATAAATTGAATCTAGTAGAAACGTCTAATTTAAAACCTCTAGAAGGAAAATTTGCATTGTCTTGGGTATCTGCCTTTAAATATAAATATGTGTTAAAAAAATAATTTTCATCTTTTTTGTAATCAATATTATTTAAATAAAATGGCAAAGTATATATGTAATTGTATTCTAGCCCAGCACCTAATGCATACTTCTCCATTAAAGTGGACTGTATATATATTTGTTGATTAAAATTCCTAATACGATCAAAGGGATACTCATCATTTTTAATATCTGAATAGTTAAAGTTGAAGTTAGTATAACTTGTGTTCAAACCAAAGCTTGGTAATATACCATTATCGATGTAGTAATTTAAATTCGTTCTAAAATTATTACTAAAAATAACATCTAAGGATAAGGTAGAATTTTTTAAAAATAATTTATTTAAAGTTATATTTGTAAGTAATGAAGCTTTATAAACATCATCATAGTGTAATCCTAATTTTAAAAAATTATTACTTTTTTCATCTAAGTGTAAAGTAATTTTCTGACTATTTTTGGTGGAGTCATATTTAATTTTATAATATACTTGATTATAATTTCCAGTTGAATATAAATTGGATACTCCTTGATTTAGTTTGGTTATTGATGAATTCATAGGTGTATGTAAACCAATTTTTCTTTTAATAAAAATAGAATCATCACTTGAATTACCCTCTATAGAAAAGTTGGTTATAAATAAATATTTATCTTCAGGAAGTTCTTTAATTCTAGGTCTTGATAAACTATCATAATTTTGTAATTCAGCAATTTTTTTTAGTTGAGGAAAGTATTTATCAGCTATTATTTTGCCTTTTGCTAAAATAGAATCTTTTTTATCAAAATCCGTAACACTAAAATCCTTTAAATCAGGTTTTATTAAAAGATCAACAAAATCTCTTTCATAATCCGTTTTTAAGTTTATTCTATAGCTGACAATTTGATTAATTATATTTAAAATAGAGTTTATTTCTTTGGCACTTTGTAAACCAGATCCTAAATCTACACCTATAACAATATCCATTCCCTTATCTTTTAATGCTTTTGCAGGAAAATTGTTAACAATACCGCCATCCACCAATATTTTACCATTGATTTTCACAGGTTCAAGCAAGGAAGGATAAGCTCCACTAGCTAATACACTTAATGGTAAAAAACCTGATTCCATTTGTATTTCTTCGCCAGTTTCAAGATCCGTTGCTATACATAAAAAAGGAATGGGTAAATGAGAATAATCTTTTACATCGTGTACATTATATAATAGTTTAGTTAATAAAAGCAATGGACCTTGCCCGTCACTAATGGCTGAAGGAAAAGTTAGTTTAAAATTTTTTAAGGGCAATGAAATTATATGTTTTTCTCCATAAGATTTATTAAAGAAAGGAATATAATCCCTTTCTTTATTTTGAATAAATAGTTCTGTAAAATCAACACTTTCAATAGCATATTTAATCTCATTAGGTGAGTAACCTGCAGCATATAACGATCCTACTATTGCACCCATACTTGTACCGCTGATATAGTCAATTCTAATTCCTGCTTTTTCAATGGCTTCCAGTACTTCAATATGAGCAAAACCCTTGGCACCACCACCACTTAAAACTAAACCTACTTTAGGCTTTCTATTTAGTGAATCTATATTAATATTTGATATACTTTCATTAACTTGAGCAAATGATAAATGGCTAATTATTAAAACTAAAAATATAATATATTTTTTAGAATATTCCATAATAACAAATATATAAAATAATGTCTTTAAATTTTTAGGAATATATGTATGTATATTACGTTTTCACGTATAAATTAGATTATTCTTAAATTAATTTTTATAATTTTGCTTAACTATAAAAATATTATATATATATTACTAGGTTTTAGAGGATATTTAATTTAATGATAAAAAATAAAATAAAAATATTAATTAGAATTCGTTCCATGGAGACTGGAGGAGTTCAAAAAGTTTTATTAAATATTCTTAATAACTTAAACAAGAATAAATTTGAAATTACTCTTTTATTAAATCTTTATCAAGGCGAATTATTAGAGGATATTCCAAAAGATATAAATGTATGTTATATAGGAAAAGGAAAAAATTTTTTAAGTAAATTTTATTTAATTCGATTAATACAATTGGTATTTAGAAGATTTAAATTAATATTTTACAATATATTTCCTTTACTATTATATAAAAAATTTAGAATTGAAAATCTAGATTTTGAGATAGCTTTTCTACATTATAATTTTAATGAAGTTTTAAAAAGTCCAATCAAAAATTCTAAAAAAATTGGCTGGGTTCATGGTGATATAAGAAATACAGGTTTTTCAGATAATTATAATATTAAGATTATAGAGCAAATAAATAGTTTTGATAAATGTATTTTTGTATCAAATCAAACAAAAAATATAATTGAAGATCATTATAGGATTAAAGTAAAATACCCTCAAATTATTTATAATCCAATAGATGTAAGTTCGATATTATTAAAGTCTAAAGAATCAATTTTAGATTTAGATAGATTAATTTATGATAAAAATAATAATATAAAAACTTTTATTTCAATAGGAAGATTAACTGTTGGAAAAGGATATCATATTTTATTGGATGTTCATAAGGATTTGATTAGCAATGGTTTTTTTCATAAGATATATATTGTGGGTGAAGGAAATTATAAAAATAAAATTGAAGAATTTATAGATAAATATAATTTAAGAAATACCTTCATACTTTTAGGAGGAAAACATAATCCGTATCCATTTATAAAACAAGCAGACTTTTTTGTTTCACCATCATTTTCAGAAGCTTATCCATTAGCATTAGCAGAAAGTTTAATTTTAGAAAAACCTATTATTATAACAGATGTTGGGGGTGTAAAAGAAATGATGAGTAATGATAATGGTATAATTGTAGAAAGTAGAAATAAAGTAGAATTATATGATGCTATGAAATTATTTTTGACTGATCATTTAAAAGTGTCTGATTTTGCTAGTAATAATAAAAAATTTAAAGAATACTTTAATCCAACTAAAATTTATAGTGAAATAGAAAATTTATTTATAAAATGAAATCTTTAATTCAAAAATTCTTCTATTATTTAGGAAAATTTCAAAAAAAATTATCAGATGAATATTATCTTAAAAAATCATTAGAAAGAGGACTAAAATTAGGGAAAAACGTTATCTTTATAGAAATGCCCAATTTTGGATCAGAGCCTTTTCTAATAGAAATTGGAGATAATACAAAAATTACAGCAGGAGTACGTTTTATAAATCATGATGGTGGTACTTATGTAATAAGAAGTATGGATAAATATAAGGACGCCAGAAGCTTAGGAAGAATTCAAATTGGTAATAATTGCTTTATTGGAAATAACTGTATTATATTACCAAGAGTAAAAATGGGAAATAATTGTATATTAGGAGCAGGTTCTGTACTAACAACTTCTATGCCTGCTAATTCTGTATATGCAGGAATTCCAGCTAAATTTATTTGTACAATAGAAGATTATGGAGATAAAATTATAAAAAATAATGTTTTATATCCAAGAATATTAGAAAAGAATAGAAAAGATTTAGAAGATTTCTGGAATAAAAATTTGCCACATGCTTATAAAGAAAAAAATACTAATTAGAATAGGCTCGTTGAGACATGGAGGAGCTGAAAAAGTGTTAGTAACTTTCCTAAAAAATATTCCAGAGAATAAATATGAAATTGATTTATTGCTAAATCTAAAGTTTGGTAAATATTTACCAGAAGTTCCAAATTGGATAAATATTTATCACCTTCATGAAGGAGAGATGATCACAACAAATAAACCTTGCGAAATCCCTGTTAAAGTTTATAGAAGAAGTAAAGAAGAGATATTAAAAATTTTCCCAAATATATTGTATAAATATATTTTAAAAAAGAAGGATTATGATGTTGAGTTAATAGCAAATCATACATTGCTAGAAGAAGTTTTAAAAAGTCCTGTTAAAAATTCAAAAAAAATAGTCTGGATTCATAGTGATTTATTCAAAATTCCAAAATATTCAAAGGATAAGTTAAAAAAATTTTTTAAAGCAGATCGAATACTTGCAATTTCAGAAAATATTAAAAATGGGTTTGATAATTTAGCTAGCTCTAAAGAAGAAAAAGATAAAATTATAAAAATTTATAATCCTATTAATTCTAATGAAATTTTGCAAAAGGCTGTTGATAAAAAGGATATAGATTTTATAACTGGTAAAGAAAAAATTTTTGTAGCCATTGGAACAGTATATCCAGCCAAAGGATTTGATAGATTAATTAATGTTCACATAAAACTATTGAAAGAAGGTTTAAAACATAAAATTTGTATTGTAGGAGATGGTTATGATTTTAATAATTTAAACAATTTTGTTAAACTTCATAAGTTAGAAGATACAATTCATATGATAGGATATAGAAATAATCCCTATCCTTACTTAAAAAAATCTGATTTTTTTATACTATCTTCACGTTATGAAGGATATCCGACAGTTTTATTTGAAGCACTTGCACTTAAAAAACCTATTATTGCGACAGATGTTTCTGGAGTGAGGGAAATGCTTCAAGAAGGAGAATTAGGAAAAATAGTTGAAAATTCAGAAGAAGGGATTTATGAAGGAATGAAGGAATTTTTAAGCCATACAAAGACCCCTGATGCTTATATTCAAAAATTAGAAAAAGAAGATTTACCATTTACATTAGAAAATTCTGTGAAAAAGTTGATGGATATTATTGATAATAATTAAAATAAAAACGATGTCTGATAGTAAAATAAAAAAGGACTATTTTAGAATTTATGGGAATTATCCTAAGAAATTTATTTTTAGATCATTAATAAATCCAAATTTCAGATATTTATATATTTTAAGAAAAGCTTCATATCACAAAAAGAAATCTATATTAGGAATGTTTTATCGTTTATTGCTTTACAGATATCAGATTAAATATGGTTTTCAAATTTATCCAGAAACTCAGATAGATGAAGGTTTTTATTTAGGACATTGGGGAACTGTTATTATTAATCCAAAAGTTAAGATAGGTAAAAATTGTAATATAGCTACTGGTGTAACTATTGGGCAGACAAATAGAGGTGAAAATAAAGGAATTCCCACCATAGGCAGTGAAGTTTGGATAGGAGCCAATGCAGTTATAGTAGGGAATATTACTATAGGAAATAATGTTTTAATAGCGCCTAATGCCTATGTTACAGAAGATATACCAGATCATTCTATTGTAATAGGAAATCCATCCTCTATAATTCCTAATGAAAAAGCAACTCAAGGATATATAAATAATAAGGTGTAGATGAAAACAATATTGTTTATTCTCCCAGATTTGAATATGGGAGGAGCAGAACGAATAATTACTCTACTTATAAATAATCTGGATAAAAATAAATTTATCCCTAAGTTACTCCTTATGAGAAAAGAAGGGTATTATTTAGAATTTTTGGATAAAGAAGTAGAAATTATAGATGTTAAAACAGAGCGAATACGAAAATCTATATTTCCTATTCTTAGTGTGTTGAGAAGGCTTAAACCAGATATTGTTTTTGGAGGTTGGGGAGAAGTTTCTGCTTATTTAGCACCTTTAATACCCTTTTTTCCAAAAATATTTTTTATTGCTAGAGAAACTAATATAGTATCAAAACATATAACCAGACCTGAAATAAAATTCTTTTATAAATTTTATAATAACTATCATAAAATCATTGCACAAAGTGATGATATGAAAGATGATCTTATTAAAAATATTAATATAAAAGAAAATAAAATAATTAAAATTAATAATCCAATTGATGTAAGTTTAATTCAATCGTTATCAATGAAAGAGATTAATTTGCCTTTTTCAAATCAATTTAAAAATGTTTTGGCAATAGGCAATTTGTCAAAAAGAAAAGGATTTGATAATCTTTTGCAGGTATTTTCATATTTAAAAAATGAAAATATTAATTTGTACATTTTAGGAGATGGGAGAGATAAAGAAAAATTATTGAAATTAAAAAGTCAATTAGGACTTAATAAGGTTTTTTTTCTAGGCAAGGTGACCAACCCCTTTCCGTATCTTAAAAAAGCTGATTTATTCATTCTCTCTTCACGCTATGAAGGTTTTCCTAATGTATTATTAGAAGCAGGTATTTGCGGAACATATTCTTTGGCTAATAATTGTAAAGGAGGAATAAATGAAATAATTGAATCAGGCATAAATGGAGATATATTGAATATAGAAGATTATAAAAATTTTGCTACAAAAATAAAAAAGGAGTTAGTTAAACAAAAGGATATAGAAAAAATTAAAAATTCTATAAAAAGTAGGTTTTCTAAAGAAATGATAATTCATAGATATGAAGAAATATTTAGTTAGGCGATAGGCCATTTTATTCTTTTATATATTTTAATTGGCTTTATAGTATTTATGTGTATTTTCATAAAAATTAAAGTACTGAACCGTTTTATATATTTTGAAGTAGTAAGGAAAAGTAATTTTAAAACATAGCTCAGTATTAATATTTATAAAATATGATTGGTTATATGATTTTTGATTCAAACTTATAGATCCAAAGTCAATTTTATATACAAATTTCTATCTAAATTACCTATTTTATAAGCACCGATTCTGCTATAAACTCCAACACCTAAAAAACCTAAAAAAAGTTTATTAGCCTCAATTCCAATTTCTTGATAATAATCTTTAGGTACTTCAAAAACAAAAAGTTGATGATCTTCTTTATGTGACATTCCACCAATAAGACCTTTATAGACTAGTGTAAAGTATAGAGACTTGGATTGATTCAATCTTATTGAAGGCAGATGATGTAAAAGTTGAATAGAAGCAAATTTATCAGAAAAAAATGTTGAAGGCTCCATAGTTTCAAAACTTTGGTATCCCTTTACACTAAATCTCCCCCAAAGGCTTCTTCCTCCTTTGGCAACTCCAACACCCTCATAAGTATTCATTAATGGCGTTTCTCCAAAGGAAGCTCCCATATTTCCTAAAATTTCTGTAGATCCTAGTCTAGTATTTAATATATATAAGGTTGAGAGATATATCCGGTGTGTTGCAGTGCTATTATTAAATAGATTCCAAGATTTTGAGTAAGTAAGGTAATAGTAGGGTGGTATATCTTTAAGAGTCGTTCTTTTACCAGAAATAGATTCAATATATTTAACATTAGGAGCGTAGCGCATCATAACTGAAGTAGTTACAAAATTAAACCAAGTATCAACATTATAATTTTTAAATTTATAATCAAAATCTACTCTTTGTTTTTGATAGTTTAATAGAAAGGTAAAATCAATATTTTTAAAAAAGTTTTGTTGATAAGATAAATCAATAGTTCGGTAACTAAAATATTTATCATTATAAATGTTATTAGGTTTAGCTTCTAGTATATCTTTAGCTGTTTGATATTTAATTTTTGTTCTACCAACAGGCAATACGTCTGTTTCTAATTTTAATGTAAGTTCTCCTCCTTTTTTTTTATTAATATAAAAAGTTACCTCTCCACCGCCTTTTGTATCTTTGTCTTTAGTACCCTTAGCAATATAGCCTCCTATGCTAAAATTGTTGCTTAATTTCCAATTGGTTCTTCCGCCTACTTGATATCTAAATGATTCGTACATATTATTGCTAACCAAGTTAAATATGTCAAAATTAAAAAAACCAATAGGTAAAACTCCTGAGGATAAACTTCTTAGAAAACTAATTTTAGGTTCAACATTATATTTCTTAGAAAGTCTATTTAGTTCGTGGTAAGTATTAGATTCTTTATTTGAAAGGCTATCTGTTCTTAGGTTATATAAGGTGAGGTTTTTATCGGTATTTATTGTTTTTGATATAGCATACTCATATCCATTAAATTCCTTTGGATCAAATACAATAGGACTTTTAAAATTTAAGAAATTAGATTCTATAGTAGCAGTAGTTGATAATCTAGTGAAGAAAAATAAACTTTTAGGAAGTAATTTATTCATTTTTTCAATGAAATTTTTACTTAATAATTTTGTCTGAATATATTCATTCTCTGCATACCAAATACCATTATTTTCAGCATATGTAATTTCATAGTAAATGTCAGAGATTTTAGATGTATTACCTATGAGTTTTACTAGAGCATAACTCTTAGCATCAATAAATACCGTAAGACTTCTATAATTTTCTGATTGTGATTTCCCTTTGAATGTATAGATTATATAAGTTTTTCTACCATTTAAATCAATACTATCAACCAATAGTGAAGTATTGTGTTGTAGTTCCTTAGGAGTGAGTATTTTAGGTATTTCATTAACAAGTGATAGAGTAATGGTTGCATTAAATAGCTCAGGATCGCTAAAACCACCTGCTTTATAAGCAGTTACTATAGCTTTTCTTCCAAACTTTTTATCGTATTTATAAGTCATTGTTCTTTCTCCTAAAAAAAGCATACTTTTATCCAATAATGACTTAAATTTATTATTTAAAGAATCTAATTTTGTTTTAGGATTAGGAATGTAAGAGACAGAATCTGAAGGAGCTTCAATCGAAAATTTAACATAGGAATCAAATTCATAACTATCTAAATGATCAGGACTATTTAAATTTCTATTGTCCCACATTTTTTTAAGTATTTTTGTGGCTTTTAAATCACTTTTTAACTTTAATCCTTTTCTAAATAAATATACAGATTTATTTAGCTTTCCAGTAGCCACTATTTTTTCTTCAAATCCTGGAATTTTTATTATTATTCTTTCATACTTTTTGGTGTCTAATACTTTAAAAATCCCGTCTTCGTTTGTAACTCCCAAATAATTGTTTAATTTATCAAATACAGAAGCATTTATAATAGGTTGATTATTCTCAATATTGATAACTTTAATATCAATTTGTGCTTTTATAAACTCTGTAGATATTAAGAATATTAATAAAACAGTAATTAATTTATATTTTAGAGTTAAAATCACGTTATAATCCTACTATTTAATAATAAAAGTATGCAAATATAAAATATTTAAATATTTATTATATTTAAAATAAAACTACTCCTTAATATTTAAGAAGTAGTTTAATAATTTAAAAATTTTACTAATTTAAAATAACTGTGTAGATAAATGAATTATCCCTTCTTTTCTAGAAGGATTCCACATTGCTGTTGCTGATACAGGCAATTTATATCCTAAAACTGGAACATCTTTAGAAACGGTTAAACCAAAATTAACTACATCAAAATCTTTGGTACCATCCCCATAAAAATTATATCCTTTTCCAAGGTTAAAAGCTGTACCAAAAAATACGTCTAGGTCAACTTTCTTATCTCTAAGCACAGAATAAGTGAGTCCAGTGTAAGTGGAAAATGTTTGATCACCTTTAGCATTTCTATCGTTACCATAAAAAGAGGTAACAACGTCTAACTTTAAAGGAAAATTTTCTGATAAAACATAGTACCCCCTTAAATCAAGTCTATGACCAGTGGTTTTATTATCATAATTAAATATTTCATCAGCTTTTCCAGTAAGATCAGTATTGTTAAATACATCCCAAATTCCTAAACCCCATCGGGCGGTATTATATTTGAAATAATAATCAACTTCTTGGTAGTGTTTACCATTAGCATCGGATAAACCAACGCCTCCCCATACACCTAGTTTTAAATTATTTTTTTTATCGAAAGCATAATTGATATCAATTCCTGCTGCTGGAGCCTTAGAAACAATAATACCGTTCCATATATGGCTGGTTTCTAAATTCAAATTAAAGTCTAACTTATCAATTTCTTGACTGTATGAGAAATTTAGGAATGAAATAGAGGCAAGTAATAAAAGAAACTTTTTCATATTTGTGGTTTTATAAATTTATACTTAATACTTTAAAATTTTATGAATCTTTGTAAGTAAAACATATATTAATTAAGTTTAAAACATTAAACTTAATTAAAAATGATATTTTATTTTTAGGATTGTGATTTCTATAATTTATTTATCTTCTTCATCAACCCAATTACGCACTCTCCCAACGGCCTTTCTCCAATCTTTAATATATTTTTCTGCTTGAACAAGATCCATTTTTGGCTGGAAAATTTGATCTATTGATCTTTGTTGCTGCAATTCTTCAATACTATTCCAATATCCAACAGCCAATCCGGCTAAATAAGCAGCTCCTAATGCGGTTGTTTCCAAAGTTTTTGGTCTAACAACATTAAATCTAAAGATATCGGATTGAAATTGCATCATTAAATCGTTGGCACAAGCCCCACCGTCTACTCTTAATTCCAAATCTTTAACGCCAGAATCTGCTTCCATTGCTTTAACTAAATCGTAGACTTGATAGGCAATTCCTTCCAAAGTAGCCCTTGCAATATGTGCTTCAGTGGTTCCCCGTGTAATTCCTAAAATTCCTCCTCTAGCATAAGGATCCCAATAAGGTGCCCCTAAACCTGTAAGAGCTGGAACAAAATAAACTCCGCCGTTGTCAGGAACTGATTGAGCAAGTCTTTCGCTCTCAGGTGATGACTTCACGATTTTCACACCATCTCTAAGCCATTGCACAGCAGCTCCTCCAACAAATACACTTCCTTCTAAAGCATAATGAACTTTACCATTAATTTTCCATGCAATTGTTGTTAATAAATTATTTTTGGATAATACAGCTTGTTCCCCGGTATTCATTAATAAAAAGCATCCGGTACCATAAGTGTTTTTTGCCATGCCCGGTTCGGTGCATAATTGTCCAAATAAAGCCGCTTGTTGGTCTCCCGCGATCCCTGATATAGGTATTTTGGTAGAAAATAAAGTTGTTGCCGTTTCTCCATATACTTCACTACTTTGTTTAACTTCTGGAAGTATAGCTTTAGGTATATTAAATAATTTTAATAAATCTTCGTCCCATTCTTGCTTATGAATATTATATAGAAGTGTTCTTGATGCATTTGAAACATCTGTAATATGCATTTTACCACGAGTAAGTTTCCAAATTAGCCAAGTATCCACAGTTCCAAAACAAAGTTTGCCTTGTTCTGCTTTTTCCCTTGCTCCGGGAACATTATCTAATATCCATTTTACCTTGGTTCCAGAAAAATAAGCATCCAAGATTAAACCTGTTTTTTCTCTTATGCTATCTGTTAATCCTTGAGCTTTTAATTCATCACAATATTTAGCAGTTCTTCGATCTTGCCATACAATTGCATTATAGATGGGCGTGCTTGTTTCTCTGTCCCAAACTATGGTAGTTTCTCTTTGGTTTGTAATTCCGATGGCTGCTATGTCTAAACCAGAGATGCCTTGTTTAGCAGTTACTTCTGCTGCAACAGAAATTTGTGATGACCATATTTCTTCTGGATCATGTTCTACCCAGCCTGGTTTAGGAAAGTATTGGGTATAATCTTTTTGCGAAACGGATACTATTTCACCATGGTGGTTAAATAGTATAGCTCTTGATGAGGTTGTCCCTTGATCTAAAGCTAAAATTAATTTTTTTTGCATTTTTTGTGTGTTTAATTAGTTTGATATTACAATTTTAAATCTTTAAAAAAACTCATATTATTTAAATAATATGAGTTTTTAATAAAAAAAATCAATTGCTATGCAATTTATTAAAAAAAATTTATTAATTAATTAAAAATTCCCTTTAGTATTATTATACAATACAATTTGATAATTGATTCCAAACCAGTCGTTAGCAATGCTTGGTCCTCCAGATTCTGCCCTATGTTGATAAAATGCTGTTATTTTAGCCATTCTTGGACTGTTCGGATAAACGTAAAAATTAATACCGGCAGTGTATAAATACAGGTCGGTATAATTGAATCCGGAAAATTCTTTATTCCCTTGGTTGTAATATTCAAACCTTGCTACGGGCTCAAACCTTGGTGATACGTTAACCCCTACTAAGAAAGAATATCCTAATTTATTAACTGTTTTATAATCGTATTTAGAATAATCCATATTTCCTCCTGGCGATGCAGTTAAATTGTAATCTCCGGTTGAAGGATTAAGAAAACGTACTTGCTTGTTGGTTCCATAGTCAAATTTAAATTTGAATTTTTTAGGATTTACATAGTATGCATAACCAGAGTAAGCCCAAGTTTGTTTATATCCCATTCCAGGTAAATTAACTGCGCCAATATGTCCACCAAATTCTATATTTTTGATAGGATAAATTCTTAAAGAAGCATCCCAGCTTTTAAACTCTAAACCATGATTGCCTTGTCCTGATGAGGGACCGTCATTGGCTGCAGACCAATATCTATCTCTATTACTATCACTGTTATGCCAAAAAAAGCCGTACTTAACGTATTTGGTTATAAATCCAGATAAGTTTATTCCATAATGTCTTAAATCTGGAGCGCCTTGGTCAATACTTTGATTTTCTGATGTATAGGTGAAATCTGCTAAATCCAAATCATAAGCAGAGGTTTCATTCGCTGCTCGGTTTCCAGAACCTTTAAATCTACCAATTTTTACACTTAATAAAGGATTAAAATCATAATTTATAAACACGTCTGAAATTTTATTTGCGTGAAGGTTATAAGTAATCCCTGCTCCTAATTTAGGAGTAATTTGCATATCCGTATGTAAAAATCCTATTTTAAAGGCTGCCGGTTGAAAGTTGTATCTAGAACTTCCTTCTCTATGTCCTCTTGCCTCTTTAGGGATTTCTTGATATAAGGTTTCTAATACGAAACCAATTCCATATTTTAAAGTTGGGACAAAGCTTTTTTCATTTGCTCCAACTAAATCATTTATAAATTTTAATTTGATGCCTTGAGCCAAATGAGAACTATCACTTGTCATTCTTTCTACAAATGATATTTTTTTAATGGAGTCTTGAATTTCAGGTTCATTTTTAGAATTTTGTCCATATACCGAAGAGAAAAATATGGAGGCAAACGTAATTAATAAGGTAGATTTTAAATTCATATTTATTTGGGTTAGTTAATTTTAATTTAAAATAGTATGCAGATTATAATAAAAAATTAAAATCTACATACTAGGTTAGAAACTAAAAAAATTTTATAGGGACTGTATAGTTTTACTTAGATTTTTCAAAAATATATAATTCATGAATTTCCTTGTCATACCCAGGATAAAAGCCAGAAGGCATACCTTTTTTTATGATAGCTCCTCTATTGTTAAGTATGATTAAGTCATTATTTGTTGGATCTATTGATAAACCTTCAATTTCACCAGCTTTTTTAAATTCTGGAATTGATCTAAATTTTTCTACGTTTGTGGTAGTTTGTAAGGGATTACTAACATCAGCGATGTAAATATTATCCGGTTCATTTAAATCCGAGTCTCCATCATCAGAAGTAATTAATATCTTTCCATCAATATAATATACACCTTGTTGCCATTGAGGAGAAGGTTGTAAATGTACTTTACCTAAATATTTTTTATTTTTTAAATCATATTTATACAAATACCAGCCTTCAGTCCAATCAGACATCCAAGCAATGTTATTTTTCCTATCAATGGTAATTCCACTCACTTCTGGTTGTTCAATTTCTTCAAATTCAATGGAATATTTGTATTTTAAATCTTTTGCATCGTACACGGCAATTTGGATATTTTCAACATTACCAGAATTAAAATATTCAACACCGGTATAGATTTCTCCATTATGAATATCAATATCACCAAAATGGTTAACCTTTTTTTCAAAATTTTCAAAAGGTTTTTCATTTTTTGTGATTAAGTTGCCTTGTTTATCATATTTATACAAAGCTGTACTACTGGAAACATAGTAATAATCTTTATCAACAGCTATTCCCTGTCTTCCTTCTACAGGTATAACTTTTTTTAATGTATAATCACTTCCTGAATGAGCTAATTTTTGAGCGTTCATCAAGGTACAGCCTGTAATAAATAAGGCAATAAAAATTTGTTTCATGTTTGTTATTATAGTTTTCAATTTATCTTAATATCCTAAGTTGTTCAAAATATTGTTTGGATCTTGATAGTCTGGACCATCATTTCTAATACCCTTTTTTTGTAATATTGTATGGTTAAATCAGCTCTATTGGTAAACATTGCATCGCAATAGGGGGGGAGATTTATAATCATTTAGATTTGTAAAGCTAATACCTTCGTAATATCTCATCATTTGTTCTTCTGTGTCAAACGTCCAAGGATGTATTTTCATTTCAGACCTTCTAATTATATGTGCTTGCCAAGGGTTAAGTAGCTCGTCATAATTGTTAGGAGCTTCTGATATTGATGGACCGAAGAATTGAGCTCCATTGCTAACACCATCATTAATAAACTGAGCATATACTAAAGGTTCATCAGAATTTCTACTGGTTTGTGCCATTAATCCTTTAGATACTAAGTATGCCATAGGCAAGTTACCATTGTATATATTATTTAATTTTTTTAAACTGGATAATGAAAATGTTTGTAATACTACTTTACCATTGGTATTACCTACATTTACTTTTCCTAATTTAAATTGATTGGTATCCGTAGAAGGAGTGATAGAAATATCCCATTGATGTTCAGCCAATAATTTAGCCATAGCTTCTTCTAATCCTGGATTTAATTCTAAATAGATTCCGGGTCTGTTTCCATTGTCGTAAGGATCATCTTCATACTCAAATTTATAGATACCTTCCTTACTTTTACTCCAAACTCTTTTGCCATTACTATCTCTCTTAATTCTTTTACCAATGGCAAAGTTCATCAAATCTTCAAGTGTAGAAATGTATTGATGTTGCGTATTAAATGAAGGTCTATCTCTGCCTGTACCTAGATTTTTTTCCATGAATGGGTAGGCAGCGTTTAATTGCATTAATTCTTCGTAAGTAAATTCAGAGGTAGGAGCATCTGCTTTGCCATAAAAGATTGATAAAGGGTCTTGACTTAAAATTTGAATGTCAGTTTTTTCTTTCATATGTGCATCATGCATAACTAAAACAACCCCATCTTTAGTTATTTGCAAATCGGCTTCTAAATAGTCTGCACCCATGTTTCGTACCCATCGATATGCTGATTCTGTTGATTCTGGTGCCCAATAGGTAGTTCCTCTATGTGCAATAACTGCATTTTCAGGGACATAGTTTTGAACTAGTTTCATTTCTGCTGTTATTTTTTTATAACTATGGAGTCTTGAGGTGGACTAGGGGTATAAACAGTATCATCATTGCTACAATGAGAAATTGAAATGAAACCAATAGCCATTAAAGATAGTTTCAATAAGGTTTGTAAATAATTTTTCATAATTTTATTTCTAAATATGAGATAAAATTAATTTTTTAACTATTTTAAATGGTTACAATTCGTTTAAGATTGGGCTAGTTTTTTTCTATTTCTGTATTTTCTATTTTCGTCAGGTATTGTTAAAAGCATTAGTACTGAAGCAAGAATGCATGCAACGATTAGTAGTTCAAACCCAGCACCCCATCCGTAATGCTCTGCTATATATCCCATTAATAAATTTGATAAAATTGCAGTACCAACTAAATATCCGAAAAGTCCAGTTAATCCAGCAGAAGCTCCAGCTGCATTTTTGGGAGCTAAATCTAAAGCATGTACACCAATTAGCATAACAGGTCCGTAAATTAAAAAACCTATGGATATGAGTGCAATAATATCAATGGTCATACTTCCTTCATTCTTCCAGTATACTAGAACTGCAATCATTACTAATAGCATAAAAATAATGGTAGTAACCGCTCTTTTTCCTTTAAATATTTTGTCGCTAATCCATCCACAAATAATTGTACCTGGGATAGCTGCAAATTCGTATGCAAAATATGCCCATCCGACTTGTTTAATGTCGTAACCTTTAACTTCTTTTAAGTAAGTAGGAGCCCAGTCTAAAACTCCATATCTGACTAAATATACAAATGCATTGGCAATGGCAACTATCCATAGAATTTTATTGTTTAAAACATATTTAAAGAAAATTTCTTTAGCGGATAAAACTTCTTCTGCCTTTTTAGAATAATTGGCAGGATAATCATTTTTATACTCTTCAATAGGGGGTAATCCGCAGGCTTGAGGATTGTCTCTAATCAATATATAAGCAAATAGGGCCACTAAAATTGCAATAATAGCTGGTACTGTAAACATTCCTATTTGCCAAGAATTTTTAAAATTTAATAAAGCGAGATATCCTGTGGCAAAAGCTGTGATAGGACCAATTAACATTCCACCTAAATTATGGGCTGTATTCCAAATGGACATTTTAGTTCCTCGTTCAGTAGGGGAAAACCAATGTGCCATTACTCGTCCGCAAGGAGGCCAACCCATTCCGCCAAACCAGCCGATTAAGAATTGAAATATACCAATGGTTAAAACATTAGAAATTACCATGTTACTTCCTGCTATGATAATGGTTAAAGAAGCTAAAATAAGCCCTAAGGGTAAAAATTTTCGAGCATCACTTCTATCTGAAATTCCCCCCATTACAAACTTTGATATTCCATATCCTAAGCCATTACAGGCAAGTGCTGCTCCTAAACTTGCTTTAGTATATCCAAAATCTTTCTCTAAAAAAGGCATAGCTAGAGTTAAGTTTTTTCTTACTAGGTAATAAGCAGCATAACCAAAATAGATACCTATAAAAACTTGAAATCTTAATTTTTTATAATAAGAGTCAGTTTCTATATTATTTTTTTTATTAGTGGGTTTTGGCGGCGATAAAAAATTAAACATTTTGTTAGTTTTAAAAAAAATCATTAACGCAAATTGCTTTTATTACAATTTCTGTTAATGATTTAAGGTGTTTTTTAATATTTGGTGCTAAAATACAAAAAAAAGTAAGATTGAAAATTATTCTATTATATGCAACCCAATTATTAAGGGTAAAATTATAGTTATAAATTTTATATGGATGAAATTTCCTAAAAAAAGATTGATAATTTTTTATACTTGTTCTTTAAAAGAGCATTTATTAAGCAAATTTTTATAAGTATCTTCTAAATCTTTATATGTTATAATTTCTTTTCCAACATAAAGTAACATAAATAGATGAGGTTGTGAAAATGCAGAATATAATTGGTCTTTGTTTAAACGGAAACATTCTCTAAGCAAGCGTTTGATATAATTTCGATCTACTGCACGTTTGTAATTTCTTTTTGATACAGATACTCCGAATTTGTGAAAATTGGTTGTTTGGTCTAAGTTTGGACAACGGATGAATTTTAGGGGATATTTATTTACCCAAATTCCATTTTCAAACAAATATTGAATTTGTTTATAATTTTTAAGATGCTCGTTTCGGGAGTATTTTTGATTCATGCGTTTAAATACTTCGAAAATAAAGTAATATGGTTACAAATTTTTTCAAATATACGCTAATTTGTTTGAGTCGTAAACATTAATTAACTTTGTATAAATAACAAGATAAAAGTATATAATGTATCCAGAAGAAATGGTTATGCCTATGAAGGCAGCCTTAACAGATAGAGGTTTTCAAGATTTAAATACCCCTGAAAAAGTGAAAGAAGCTTTACAACAATCAGGTACTACTTTATTAATCATTAATTCTGTATGTGGTTGTGCGGCGGGTTCGGCCAGACCATCGGTATTATTATCTATTGAAGGAGAGGGTAAAAAGCCTAATCATCTAACTACTACCTTTGCAGGATTTGATGTAGAGGCTGTAAAAACAGCTAGGGAATATTTAGTCCCATTTCCTCCTTCGTCGCCTTCCATAGCTTTGTTTAAAGACGGTGAGTTGGTTCATTTTTTAGAAAGACATCATATAGAAGGTAATTCTGCTGAAATAATTGCCGAAAACTTGAAGCAAGCATACGAAGAATATTGTTAATATGGCTTTTACAGAGGAACAAGTACAAGATTTGGGTAACAAAATAGTTGAAAAATTAAAAACAGTTTATGATCCTGAAATCCCTGTGGATATTTATGAATTAGGTCTGATTTATGATGTGCAGGTGAGTACTGATGGAGAAGTTCATATTTTGATGACTCTAACTACACCCAACTGTCCCGTTGCTGAAACTTTACCTATGGAAGTTGAGGAAAAAATTAAATCTATTGAAGGAGTGAGTAAAGCAGAAGTTCAGATAACTTTTGAACCTTCTTGGGAAAAGGATATGATGAGTGAAGAGGCTAAATTTGAGCTAGGTATGTTATAATTTTTATATAAATAAATATGTAAAGCCGGAAAATCCCAGCTTTACATATTTATTATGTATTATTTCCATTCTTTTAGGTAAAGAGGATCAAAATAAGCTATATCCTCAAAAGATTTGTTATTGAATTTTTTGTATGATAGATGATTCATATTTTCAGCAGAAGAGTAGGAGGTAATAAATGAAAAAGAATCAGAGTATGCGAGAGAATTTTCTTTAAGGAATTGTTCTGTTTTTTCTGATGCATCTCCGACAAACAAAACCGTTTTATTTTTATAGGCATAAAAAGAATCTTCTTGAAGAATGTGTGGTTTAGTAATTTCTAATTTATTTCCCATTTTATCAAAAACGGTTGTGTAAACTTCCATTCTTCGAGCATCCATTACAGGTATAATATAATCATAATCAGATTGAAAGTATGGATATGCAAGTATTTCGAGAGAATCAATAGATATAAGAGGTATATCTAACCCTAAACATAATCCTTTAGCAGCAGCCAACCCTATCCTAAGTCCTGTATAAGATCCGGGGCCTTTTCCAATTGCAATTGCATGCATATTATTCAATTCTAATTCTGCTCCTTCTAAAGCCCATTGAATGAAGGTATGTAAGTTTTCGCTGTGTTTAAAATCAGGAGATAGTTCTTCGCATAAGCAATTATTATCTCCATTGGTTCCAATGGAAACAGAACAGTTTTTTGTGGAACATTCCAGATTAAGAATATGAATAGACATGTTTATTTATCTTTTCGTTTAGTACTTCTATAATTTGCAAAAACTTGAACAAGAATGGCTAGTATGCCCAATCCCATATAAATGAATCCTATAAATTTATTGGGTTGATTTTCATCTGTGTTACTGTTATACCAAACAATTCCACGGTAGATAAAATATATTCCTATTCCTATGGCTATAAGGTTTATAAGTGTTTTCTTCTTCATATTTATTTAAGAATAAGCACGTTTGTAAAATAAAATGGTAGTTATAATTCCAAATATTAAATTGGGTAGCCACACAGCTAGCCAAGAGGGTAGTATTCCCGTAGATGAAAATATTTTTAAGGCTTCAAATGAAAATATATAGAGAAAAGCACATGCTATTCCAATGGCTAAATTTACACCTAATCCTCCTCTTTTTTTTGCAGAAGATAAAGACAGGGCTAAGAAAGTTAAAATTATAATCGCTATGGAAGAGCTTGTTCTCTGGTGATATTCGTTTAAATAAATGTTTATATTTCCCGCTCCTTTCATTTTTTCTTTCTCAATGAACTTATTTAGCTCAAATGTATTCATAGTTTCTGCAACATAGGATTCGGGGAGTAGCTCATCAGGAGTAAAGTTAAATTTCTTTTTTAATTGAGGTCCATTGTTTAAGTAGATAACTCTACCTGTTGAGTCCATGATCTTTTCGTAGTAATTGCTTAGCATATATGAATTGTCACTCTCAGACCAGTAAATATTATTGGCTCTTAATTCATGAAGCAAGATTCTATCTTTATTAAATTTTTCATATTTAAAACCAGCGCCACTTTTCATTTGTCTATTATAACTATATATAAATAAGTATTCGCCCGGAGAAATTTGTGAAGCAATTGATTGATTGGCATTGTAAGTATCTTTTTTATTACCAGTTAAAATCTTAACACTAAATTCATTCTTCTTTATATTCGCCCAAGGTAGAAAAAAATGATTGGTAAGTAGTGAAACGGAAGCTATTGCAATACTTACAATTAGGTAAGGTCTAGAAAACCGAAAAAAACTTGCCCCTGAACTGATAATAGCGACAATTTCAGTGTTATTAGCCATTCGTGAGGTAAAGTAAATTACCGAGATAAATATTAGGATAGAAGCAAATATATTCACTGCCCAAATTACATAGTAGGGGTAATATAGTCTTAAAGCATCTGTAATGGTGAAACCATTTTCATTAAATTCCTGAAAGTGACTTTGTATGTCTATAACTACAAATATTACTACTAAAAGGATTAGCATAAAAAAAAGAGTGCCAATAAAATTGCGTATAATATATCGGTCAATTATGTTAATCATAAACGAGTACGAAGTTTAGGAATCGTTGAAATTTTCCAAGAATTGAAATTTCCCTCTAAAATGTGTTTTCTTGCAACAGTTACTAAATCTAGGTAGAAGGCTAAATTGTGTATAGAGGCAATTTGTTTACCTAAAAATTCATTTGCAGCAAAAAGATGTCTTAAATAAGCCTTACTATATTCTTTATCTACAAAGGCAGTTCCATCTTCATCTAAAGGCGAAAAATCATCTTGCCATTTTTTATTTTTTATATTTATTACACCGTTCCAAGTAAATAGCATTCCGTTGCGAGCATTCCGAGTAGGCATTACGCAATCCATCATATCAATACCCAAGGAAATAGATTCTAAAATGTTCCAAGGAGTTCCAACTCCCATTAAGTATCTAGGTTTGTTTTTAGGTAGAATATCCGTTACTATATCCGTTATTCTATACATTTCCTCTTCAGGTTCTCCAACGCTTAACCCTCCGATTGCATTTCCGTCAGCGTTTATGGATGAAATAAATTCTGCAGATTGTTTTCTTAAATCACCATATGTACTTCCCTGTACGATTGGGAAAAGGTGTTGCTTATATCCATACAATTCAGGGTTTTCATCGCACCATTTCACGCATCTTTTCAACCATTTATGCGTTATTTCTAAAGAATTTTTTGCGTAGGAATAATCACATGGGTAGGGGGTACATTCATCAAAAGCCATAAAAATATCTCCACCAATGTATCGTTGAATTTCCATAGATTTTTCTGGTGAGAAAAAATGATAAGAGCCATCGATATGTGATTTAAACTTAACACCGTCCTCTTGTATTTTTCTAGTTTGTGACAGAGAGAATACTTGATACCCTCCGCTATCTGTGAGTATAGGGCTGTCCCAATTGATAAATTTATGAAGCCCTCCAGCCTTGTGTAATATTTCAGTACCCGGACGAAGGTATAAGTGATAAGTATTGCCTAAAATAATTTGAGCCTTAATATCATCTTTTAATTCTCTTTGATGTACAGATTTTACAGTTCCTACAGTTCCTACGGGCATAAAAATGGGTGTTTGAATGTCTCCGTGGTCGGTTTTTAAAATTCCTGCTCTTGCTTTGCTGCTTTTATCTGTTTCTGAAATGGTAAAAAACATAGATACAAATATATTAAAAAACGCGTTCAAGTTTATTGATGACTGAGATATTAATGCTTATAATTCTTATCATTAATAATTAAGCCCGAAGAAATAACTTCTTCGGGCTTTGTTCAATATGTAAATGGTAGTTTGTTTTAGTAGTTTACTAATAGGTAACCTTTAGCTAAAGTTTTAAATTCTTCAGTTTCTTTTGCTACCCAGTCCGCATCATGACCCAATTCTTTAGCCATAATACGGGCTACTTCTTCAGCACAATCTATGGCAGCACGTGCATCAATAAATAATAAACGAACCCTTCTAGCTAAAATATCCTCAACTTTTTCAGCCATTTCTTCTTTTACCGCCCAAACAATTTCAGCTTTGGTATAATTATGATTTGGATGAATTTTTTGAGCTAAATCTGGATTTTCTTGTTCAAGTTTTTGAATGGCAGGTATATCTGATCCATATATATAATTATGTTTGGATCGGTCTACTTGTGAGGCAGGAACATTTCCATGAATGGAGAGGTTGACTGTTTTACATTCTTTACTTGGTAGTTTGCCTAATTCAATAGCTTTATCAATAAAATCTTCCGCCATTTGTCGGAAAGTTGTCCACTTTCCTCCAATGATACTCATAAGACCAGAGTCTGAAACCAAAATTTTGTGACTTCTTGATACTTCTTTAGTGCTTCCGCCATCTTTATCTGGAGCGGCTAATGGACGTTGACCGGCGAAAATTGAAAGTACATCTTTTCTAGTAGGCTTTTTCGTAAGGTATTGTCCTGCGGTGGCAAGAACAAATTCAATTTCTTTTTCCAATGCTCTTGGCTCTAAGCTAGGTTTTTCTACGAGTACATCCGTAGTTCCAACCACCAAACGGTTATGCCATGGTACAGCGAATAAAACTCTTCCGTCGCTTGTCTTAGGAATCATTAGAGCATTATCCCCAGGTAAGAATGATTTATCTAAAACTAAGTGAATTCCTTGGCTTGGAACTACAGTTTTTTTATGATTAGGGTCATTCATATTTAAAATTTCATTGGTGAAAACACCTGTAGCATTAAATACTGCTTTCCCTTTTATTTCATATTCATTTCCATTTATAAGATCTTTAGCTTTTACTCCACAAATCTGCCCAGCATCATTTTTCAATAATCCTATAACTTTCATGTAGTTAATAACAGTACCCCCATTTTCAACAGCTGTTTGTGCTAGATTTACAGCTAAGCGAGAATCGTCAAACTGACCGTCGTAATAAATAACTCCTCCACACAAGCTTTTTGGTTCAACGGTAGGGAGCATTTCCAAGGTTTTTTGTTTATTTATATGTCTGGATTTCCCTAAACTTAATTTCTTGGAAAGCATATCATAAAATTTTAAACCTATGGTATAAAATGGTCCATCAATCCATTTATAATTAGGAATTACAAAAACTTGTTTTTTAGCTAAGTGACTAGCATTTCTCTCTAAAAGACCTCTTTCTCTTAAAGCTTCCTTAACAAGTGCAATATCCCCTTGAGCTAAATAGCGAACTCCTCCATGTAATAATTTCGTAGCTCGGCTAGAAGTTGCCTTGGCAAAGTCGTGTGCTTCCAGTAATAGTGTTTTGTACCCTCTTGTGGATGCATCAACCGCAGCTCCTAGGCCACTAGCTCCACCTCCAATTATAATCGCATCCCATTCGGTTGTTGTGTTAAGATTGGATAATTGTTCGTTTCGTTTCATTTCAATGGTTCTAAATGGAAATTATTATTGCTAAAATTTAATCTTTGAGTGTAAAGTTACAAAAAACGAAATTGAAAAATAAGAATTATTAAAAAAAATTGATCAAAATTCAATAAATTTTCATCTATATTGAAAGTTAAAAAAACATATATGTGTAAAATTAGTTATGAAACATGTTACTAAACGAAATAAAAATGATTATTTCCTTCGATATATTAGTACAAATTGGGAAAAAGAAAAGTATAAAAATTTTTTGGTTCTCTAGGTTGATTAGCAAAGCTAGTTGAGGATTTAAGAGACGCATATAATTATATGAATGAACCAAAAGAAAACTCATTACTAAAAAAATTATGTTAAACCTGATCGACGTTTGTAAAACCAAAGAAGATAGCCAAAGACAAAAAAGTTACTGGAATACCTATCATTGTCAAAATAAAATTATTAGTTCTAAAAACAGGATTTACGGGAAATATTGTAAAAATCGTTTTTGTACGGTTTGTTCTGCTATTCGAAAAGCCGATATTATTCATCGGTATTATCCTACTTTTAAATCTTGGGAAGAGCCTCATTTTCTCACTCTAACGGTAAGGGCTGTAAAAATAAAATCTCTAAGTAAATGGATCAATGGTATGTTTCGGGCTTTTTCTTTGATTTTAATCACGCCTGTTTTGTGATATATCATCACTAAAGATAACAATATCACTATCGGAATTGTTATTGGTTGAATCTGAATTTTGATTGTTATTTTCCTCTTGTATAGATTTCTCAATCACATTAATAAAAGTTTCTGGAGGTGTTAAGGGAGAAACTTTTCCTCCGGTAGCACACATACAAAAGGAATCCGTAGTTAATTTTTTCATTCCATTAAGGCTGAAAGGAGAAGTCTTCTCCCATTGTTTGATAGCCGGTGTACAAGGTAAATAGCCTCCGGAGGTTGGTTTTAATTTGCATTGTCCAAAAGGAATAATATTGGTATTAGCTTCTTTATCCTTTTCTGTTGCTTTTAATAAGGAATTAATTTTTAATCCACTATGGCTGGTTACCTTTAAAGGAGTTTCTTTGGTGCCTTTATTGCACTTTAATTTAGTATTTTCTGTTAAGGGGTGGCTCATGTGGAATTTATTTTTATTTTCTTATTTTGTAGATTGCGTATGTTTCAGCTAAAAAAAATATTACTATTATAGTAAAAATTTTAATTTCGTTTCTGTTTATTTTAATACTAATATTTTTATTCTATATAAACATTTTTGGTCATTATCTTACGGATATTTAAATTATAAATCAGAATCTTCTTAAAGAAGATTTTTAATGAATTTTCTAAGCTTTTTTGAATTATAAAATTCTATACAATTATAACATACCATATTAGCATTATTATCTTCATAGGAAGCACTAGAAGGAATTGGTTTATAAAAATCTTTTGTGTTATCATAGATAAAATATCTAAGTTTTTCTAGATTAGAGGTGCTAATAGTGACTATATCTCCAACAATAAAGGAATTTGTATAATCCTTTGAATCAAATTCAGGATTTAATTTTCTATAATTATCCTGTATACAGACAGATAATGCAAAAGATTTAAGTTCTTTAATTTTATCTGTTTTCTGTGAAAATGATAAATTTGTGCTAAACAAAAAAATCCCTATATAAAATGCTGTTTTTTTCATTATTTTTTTACTCTGTATATACTTTGGCATATCCAAAATTTAGATAGTCATCTTCTTCAGATACCCTTTCCATAAAAGTAGTTTTATTATTTATAAAAAAAAGATAGTAATTTCTCAATTCTTTCTTATCAAATAACTCTTTACAAGATTTTAATGATAATTTTTCACCCTTACTTTCTTTTTGAATATAGTCTTCAAAAAAAGATTTAGCCTTATTTCTTTTTTCAATCCCTATAAATCGTATTAAAACACGACATTTCACAGAATCAACTCCGATAGGTATCCTTCTAATTCTTGGAGTAATAGGTTCACAAAAATTAAATAAATCGATAAATGTATTTCCAAAATTATTTTCAGTAGAATCCTTGCTGTATTTGTCGTAACAAAGAGAACATCCTAATTCTCTAAAATCTTGGTATGCTTGTATGTCTTTAGAAAGTTTTTCAATAATTAGACGATCTTTAATAAGTGTATCCTCAGGAATGGAGATTAATTCATTTTCACTGCTGAAAGTGGATAATTTATTTTTTTGTGAGCAGGCTGTTAAACTTGTTAATAAGACCAATAGTATTATATACTTTTTCATGCAAATTTATTTTAATTCCCAAAAATACATAGCTTTAGCACTTTTATCATAATGATTTCCTCCAAAGACCTTTTGATTTCCACCTATCCATAAAGTTACGTGCCCTCCAGCTCCAAATTCTGTAGGATTTTTTGCTAACATTACATAGATTCCTTTTCTATTTTCAACAGTAAGTCCAAATTCTCCTATTGAATAATTGGGACATGTTTCGCTAGTTTTCCACTGACAATAAGGACCTCCCCATGTTTTTTCCAACCATAATTTCATTTTAGAAGCAGTACTTATAAATCCTTTATCTTTCATTGGCCCCTGTCTTGCTATAAAATCTATACCAATCCCACTAATTCTTCTTAATTCTACTCCTGATAACACTAGGGCTATTGAAACTTTTGCAGCACAAGCATTATAAAGTTCATGCTTATTATCTAATAGGTGGGTATTTAAATCATAATCATCTCCATACATAGATTTATATACATCGGGTCCAAACATATCCTCCGTAGCACTTTTTTTTGGATAATTTTTATACACATCACTCCATTTAGGTCTTATTGGATTAATTGGAGGAGATTCAACTCCTTGTGCTAAAGCTATTATTGCCATAATATTAATTTATTTTTGTTTAAATTTTAAAAATATTCTTCCTCTTGTTGGGGATCTTCTTTTGTTAAATTTAAAGTGTAATCTTTAAAAACATCTTTAAATATAATTTGGTTATCTTCATCTACCACCCCAGATAACTCTAGTGTGTCTAACTCTTCAGCTAAAGGGGTATCATCATCATTTTTTAAAACAAAGTCTATAGATTCTCCCAGTTTATAATTTCGAGTAAGTACATGCAAATTCATATCTACATAGAATCTGGATTTTTCATTTAAACGTACATAATCATCCCCATAGGACCAAAACATCTCCACAATCTGCGGAGAGTCATCATGAATAAATTTCCCCGGTTCTGTAACTTCGTTCATATCCGGAGCCTTGTATTCAATCTTATTCAGAGCCGTAATCAAGGAATTACCCCCATACACATGCATATTTTTCATAGCCCCAAACTCCGTAATTCCCTTAGAATAACCAATAATTCTCTTATGAACTAAAATATCCACATCACTCATCGCAGAAAGGTACGTATTGGTACCACTGGACAGAATCGTCTTTTTACCACTATCTTGCGAAATACCGTTAGCTAATTATATACATATTATTTCCAGCCTTAAATAAAAAAGATAAGTAGAAAAATAAGAGCTATAATAATTTTTTCATCTATTGCAGACTTTGAAATTTATTATTCTTTAGGCTTAATTTGGACATAAGTTCATTGATAATTTTTTAATGCATTTTCTACCCTTCATGCTCTTCTCCATGTCCCTTATCTTTTACGGAGATAATTCCTCCAGTAGCGCAAGGACAAACAGAGCAATCCAATAGTATTTTATTTCCGTTTAGCTCATCCTTTTTTGTTGTTTCAGCCCAGTTGATAGGTACAGGTGTACACGGCAAATATCCACCCGGAATTGGTTTTAATTTACACAAACCAAAAGACTTAATATTCACTCCTGTTTGATTATCCGCTTCAGTAGCAATAGCATGATCGCCGATAAAAAAGAAATTTTGACTACTTACTGAAAGTTTACTTTCGGCAGTTCCTTGGTTGCATTGTAGCGTTGCAGTTTCAGTTATGGTTTGTGGCATATGCTAACTATAAAATTTAATTTATGTAAGAAGAAACTAGTAGAATAAGTAAAGTAAATAGAAATATAGCTAAAAATTTCATATCCAATAAAATCCGATTATCTATACTTTTCAGGAATCTCTTCCCCAAAAGAAGAAGTATATTCCTTACTAATTTCCCCTGTTTTTCCATTAATTTCTACATTTTGGATAATTTGGTTACTATATTTATCTAGTTTTTTAGTATCCCAGCTTATATACCAGATGGGTTTATCATTATCAATATCTCTCCAAACTCGGGTAAGAGGATCTAGTAGGTCAATATTTTTACTTTCCATCCAAACCCTTACCTTTTCCCAAGGGTAATCTTTGTAAGGTGCATCATAATCAGTTTGTTTTGTTATATTTCCTTTTTCATTATATTCTACAACCAATCCTTTAGTAAATCCATTTGCATGAAAGGATAGAGCTTTTAGTTTACGATTTCCATTTAAATAATAATTAATTCTTAGAATAAAAGGATTATTTTTTTCTGAAACTTCCATCCAATATTCATCTTGCACATCTCTTAAAAAAAAATCTTTATTATCCTTTGTGTATTCCCATTCATTATTTTTTTGATGTTTTTTAAATTCTTGTATATTAAATTTTTCCATAAGGCTGTCTTTAGGTTGTATTGGGGTTGAGGGAATGGTTTTTATAGGTGTACTGGTTTCTTGCTTTTGGCAGGAAATGCACACAGGAATTATTAAAATAAAAAAAAGATATTTTTTCATAATTTATTCAGGTTTTACTTGGGAATGTTTTCTGATTAAATCCCACTGCCATTTCCAGGTAGCATAGCGGGTATTGGTATAGTCCATAATATTTTCTGTATTCTTAGGAAAGGTAAAAGTACTATCGTTATCAAAAGTATGGTATAAGCCCAATCCGTGCAATAATTCATGAACCAAACAGGTAGGTTTTCTACTGGCATATTCGTAAACTAAGGCAAAATAGGAAGGAATTTCAAAAACCTCTCCACCGGTACCCGGGCAAGGAAGATCGAATATATAAATAATAAAGGCTCCGGGATATTTTCCTGCTAAGTTATAATTACTTATCATGTAAGTATGTAATTTTCCTCTTCCAGAAGAATCATGTCCATAAACAAGCTGTCCACCTCTTATATAGGCTCGTTCAAAAATATGATCATTACTAAGATTAATGGAATTATCAATAATTATATTGGGAGTAATTAAAGCCTGTCCCAGATATTTTTTTAATTTGGCTTCTTCTCCTATTATTTTTCCTGTTTCACCTTGTGGGGTTATCTTTGTTTTTACAGGAGCTAATACAATATCTATTTTGCGACGGTCTAACTTTCCGTTTTTATGTATTTTTAGTCTACCTGCCAGTTTTTCATCGGCATAAACATCAATGTATTGGTCAGCATTAAAGGTCTTTATACATTTTACAGTTAAATAATCGGGTAAGGTATGTTTTCCTTTGGTTTTGGTGGTTATTTCTGTTTTATTTAATTGAAAAAGGGTTTTATCGTACTTAAATTCCAGTTTTTTAGGAGGTTCTTCTATATGCAATTTTAAACTAAATTTAGCTGTTTTATCTTTAAATAAACTAGCCCAGGGTACAATGTAGAAATCCTTAGTAAAGGGAACAGATAATACATTGTATTTTTTTAAAAGCTTGGTATATTCTGCACTGTCCGGAACAATATTCTTTCCATAATTATTATTGGAAATTTTACCACCAACTCTATTTTTACCGACTATATCTTTATAGGCTTTGGTGTCTCCCGGGTTTCTTCCAGTATCGCCCAAACGCATCCAGTCAAAACCAAATTCTCCATCCCAGTTATTATGCGGGCGAAACTGAACTGTACATTTCGCTTCTATTTTGTATTGTTGAGGGGTGTAAACATCAGCTTTATTACTAAGCGCATTTTTGGTTTCCCCTCTAAACTCTGCAATACCCTTAGAATTTAGAGTTGCTAATTCATCGGAATGTAAAAACAGCTTTTGTCCCCCCTGTACATAAGTTTCCGGGCTTTCCAGCTTTATTTCGTTTTGCGAGTTTATCAAAGCCTTTCCTGCCTGGGTATGGTAATAATCGCTTACCAATTGTTGCATAAAAGGAGTATTGACCAACATTTTTTCAAAAGCTTCCGATAGCATTTTTTGCCCGGCACGCAGAGTTAGGTTTTTCTCTGCCTCAATATTAATATAAGGCGCCAGAATATTAATAATATCCAAAGCCCTTAAGGTAAGCGTATCCTTATCAATCTCAATATGCAGTTGATTACCCTTACGATCCGCAAGAACAATATTCTTCAGCTCCTCAAACTCCAGCTTTTCCCCCTGCTTCGTTTTCAAAACCTTAAACCGATTGTCTTCTGTTTGGTAGTTGCTAATCTGGCTACCATTATTCAAAGAACCCGTAACCACAGGAAACTCCGCATTTCCCCTGCGGAAAGAAACCAACACCTCTTCTCCCTTTTCCGGCATTAAGTGTAAACCCCGATCTTGCCCCGCATACCCCTGCACCAATCGCACCCAAGGAGTTAATTCACTCTCCCCCTTTTGCCAGAAAAACCGAAGCCTTACCCGGTTCATTTTCAGCGGATCATCCACCTCAGCCACCACTGCACTTTGGTCTTCCGCCCGAGGATAAGCATTCTCATCCCAATATGGAGCAATCAGCTGTTCCCTAGGTATAGCAGAAAACTCATTCCTATACCCATGCGTATCATAAGTATGTTCTATTTTTTGAATTAAATAACTTTCAATAGGAACCTTCTTTCCATTCTCAAAGGTTTGTATTTCCGGAATATGCGCCAACATTTTTGCAATATCACCCAAACGCAAACCCGGTTGCGTGGTTTTAGCCTCTACCCATACCAAATTTTCTAAGGCTGATTGCTGTATTTTTAGTTTATTTTGTTGTTCTATATCTTGGTCTTCACTTAAAGCATCAAAATAAAAAGAAGTTTCAGAAGAAGGGTATATTTTTTTAGCTTCTGTAACGGCATGATGTAAAAAAGGATTGACCAAATACAAAGAATTACTAGGCGCAAAAGTTTTACTATTTAAACTTTGAACAGACGCCGCAGATGGATAATAGTTCTCACGAATAGAATGCTGGGGGGCAACCCCGGTACTTATTTCGTATTCCAAATAATCTTGACCCTCATAAATAGATGTTCTTCTTTGGTTACCTCTACCAAAAATCAGTTGCGAGCCATTCCAGAAAAAGTATTCACCGTAACGGATGGCTAGTCTTTGCATAAACGCAAAAATAGTCTCGTTATACGAAACCGTATAAGTAATAAGAGAAGAATAGTTAGGCTCGCAAATAAATTCCACCCGATCCCCCGAATATTCAGAAAAAGCTTTGTTTAAAATTTCTTTTAAAGATTGATTTAGATAGCTTCTGCATCTTTTTTGAGTATCCAGTAATACAGAAAAAGATTTAGCCTCAATTACAATAAAAGGATATTTATTTTTCTTCTTATAATTTACCCGAGTAACTACTCCTGTATAAAGAGCAATTGTTTCTCCTTTTTTACGGAATTGTATAGATAAATTAGAACCTAACAGCTGTTTAGAATTACTTAGCGGATAAGCGTCTTTATCCCCAAAAGCTTCGCTAGGGCAAATTAAATGATAAGTAGTATGAGAGAGCATTTCCTGAGAAATCTTTACCTCTATGGAATTTCTTAAAGAAATTTCCTTTCCGTTCAAAGTAACCACCGCTGAAGTATCAGAAAAATCTCCGTTTCCCTTACGGTGATACACATACGGGGAATTTGTATGATCCATAATAGTTAGTAATGTAAATTTTTGAGTTAGATAAAAACGATTAGATCACCCAATCGTTATGGAATTCTAAATGATTAAATTTTAGTTTTTGAGCAACAATAACAAAGGATATATGCATAGGTACATTTCCAACGGAGTTAAACTTCTCTTTATAACGAATACAAAAAGCTTTTTTGAATTCAATTCTTAGTTGTCTGCTCATCCCGTCCCTGCGATAAAATTCAACGTAGCCTTCTTTTTCTTTGTCTCTGGCAAGAATCCATTCCAATAAACCTACATGACCACGGCTTTCAATGGTTAATTTTATTTTACCGCCAACCACTTCTCCGGAGGGTTTAAAAGTGGGATCGGTTAATTTGTCAAATTGGTATTTACATTTTAAAATGGTATAGGTTTCTCCATCTAAAAATAATTTTGCGAGGAATGATGACATAATTTATTATTAAGATTATTTTGCTAAGATATAAATTATATTCTAATGTAAAATAATAAACATAAAATTTATAATTATAAATTGAGATTTCTTAATTTGCTAGTACTTTTCTTTTTTAATCTAAGAGTTTAATGTTTGTAATACATGATATTACTTAAAAAATATATATAAAATCTGAACTAAAATTAAAGAAGAATGTGTAACATAAGGTTTTAGTATTTGTAGAAATTATAAAATTAAATGCTTTAAGTTTAAGGTAAATTTTATTTCATTTATCTTTTTCAGAAGTTCTATTTATCATACAGATACAGAAAATAATCGTATAAAATAATTCTCTGCTTTTAGTGGTATTTTCATAGATAAGCTAAAATCCTTTGTTTATGAATACAGATATAGCTCCTAAAAAAGTACATCAGGGAAGAAACATAAAAAGACTAAGAGAAATGCTGGGAATCAAACAAGAATCTTTAGCCTTAGATTTAGGAGTCACCCAGTCTACTGTATCAGATTATGAACAAAAAGAACAATTGGAAGATAAAATATTAGAGAAAGTCTCCCTAGCATTAAAAGTACCTGTAGAAGCCATCAAAAACATGAATGAAGAAGCTACTTACAATTACATTAATACTTTTAATGATAGTGCTATAAATAATGGGCATTTTAATCCTAACAATTGTAATTTCAATCCACTAGATAAAGTATTAGAACTATACGAAAGAATGATAAAAGATAGAGATGAGTTAATTGAAAAGTTATCTAAATAAATAATTTAAAGATTTTTTTATATAATATTTAAGGAGGAGGTTTATTTACATCCTCTTTTCTTTTTATAAAAATAAAAATCGTTGTCTAAATATTGTCTAAAAAATAATAGTCTGCATATTTAATATACAGACTATTAACTACTTAATATTCGATAGAGTGGAGCTGATGGGGCTCGAACCCACGACCTTTAGACTGCCAGTCTAACACTCTAGCCAACTGAGCTACAGCCCCAAATTTTAAATGACAAAATTAGTATTTTTTTCCTTTCTTGCCAAGCTGGCTAAGGTGGTTTTTTCATAAATTTTTAGGGTAGCATCCCTAACTTCTGCAAAAGTTTCTTTGATGGTGCAAAAATAGTCGTTTTTGCAAGTGTCGCAGGTTTGGTTGTACATAATTGAAACGCAAGGGATTAAAGCGATAGGGCCATCCATTAAACGAATAATATCAATTAAGGTGATTTCTTCAGCCCCTTTATTTAGTTTATATCCACCTTTAGCCCCCCGTTTACTCGTTAAAAATTGTGCGTTTTTTAAATCTCGTAAAATATTCTCTAAAAATTTTTTGGGAATATGTTCGTCTTTAGCAATCTCAGAAGACAAAACGCTTTTTCCCATTTCTTGCCGGGCAATGTAAATAAGAGCTTTTAAGGCATATTTGCATCGGTTAGATATCATAATTTTTATACTTATAATCCTTCAATTAATAAAACGATTTCTCCTTTGATAGGTTTGTCCGAAATTTGTTTAAAAACCTCTTCCGCTGTTCCCCTTATAGTTTCTTCGTATAATTTAGAAATTTCTCGGCTAAGACTAACCTTTCTTTCAGCACCAAAAATTTTCATTATTTGTTCTAGGGTAGAAAGTATTTTGTGTGGACTTTCGTACATAACAACGGTTCTTTCTTCTTTAGAAAGTTTTTCTAATTTGGTTTGTCTGCCTTTTTTTTGAGGCAAAAAACCCACAAATAAAAATTCATGAGAAGGAAGCCCGGAAACGACCAAAGCAGGTACAAAAGCAGTTGCTCCCGGTAAACATTCTACAACAATAGAATTTTCAATGCAAGATTTAACTAAAAGATATCCCGGATCTGAAATTCCTGGGGTTCCCGCATCTGTAATTAAGGCTAAATTTTTACCGTTTACAATCTCATTTATAAAATGCTCCGTTTTTTGGTGTTCGTTATGCAGATGAAAAGACTGCATAGGGGTTTCAATATTATAGTGTTTACATAGTTTGCCCGAGGTACGGGTGTCCTCTGCTAAAATTAAATCCACCTCTTTTAAAATACGAAGCCCTCTAAATGTAAGATCTTCCAAATTACCGATGGGGGTGGGGACTAAAAAAAGCTTTCCGCTCACGGTTAATTTTTTAAAGAGTTAAAACGTTCAACAATCAATTGAGAAAGACGCTCAACATGTAATCCCTTATTTTTCCAATCGTATTTTACAAACATCTGTTCTATCCATTTTTTAGCCTCTTCCAAAGATTGGGTTTGGTTTAAAAGTTTAAATTCATTATCCATAGCAGCCTTGCTACCTTTAAACAGTTGGCTAATAAAAGTTATAGAATCACCAAAACTAGGCGATACAGGGGGAAGATTTATTTTAGAGGCAGATAAATTTTCGGAATACGTTTTTTCATCCTTATTTATAAGGGGTGCAATATCAGCAATTTCAATATCCAAAGGTTTCAATTTGTTTGTTTTAAACACAGATTCATCAGAAGAAGATACAAGCTCTTCAGTCGTAGGTGTTAAGTTCGGTTCAGTTTCCTCTACAACTACACTATCTTTGGGTGTTTCAGTAGTAGATAAAACAGGTTCAATGGGTGGTTCATTAACTACATTTGAATAGAAATCTCTAGGTTCTTCAGTTTTAGGTGCAACTTCAGAGTGATTTTCTAATATTTGTTGGTACTTGGAGGTATTTAGTTGCTTTAAAAAAATAAATTTTTCGTATAAGTTTTGAATTTTTTGTTGGTACGTTAATAAACCGTATAAATTTTGTATGTTGCTTAACTCTTTAGCGATCAATTTAATTTCTTCTAGTATCTCTTTTTGAAATGACTCTCTTGCATTCATAAATTACTTTTTAATCTGTTGGTTATTGTTTATGTTTGTACAAACAAAGGATAATTTTTTTTTAAAGTTCCTAAAATTACAAATGTTTCTCGAAAATACAATAAATAGTAAATCACAAACAGGTTGGATAGAAATTATTTGCGGATCTATGTTTTCTGGCAAAACGGAAGAGTTAATTAGAAGACTGAGAAGAGCGCAATTGGCCAAGCAAAGAATAAAAGTTTTTAAGCCCACTTTAGATATAAGATATCAGGAAGATCAAATAAACACCCATAACCAATGGTTTCTGGAAGCAATATCCGTGGATTCGCCTAAAGAGATCCCAGTGAGGGTAGAAGATTGTGAAGTTGTAGGGATTGATGAAGCCCAATTTTTTGATGAAAGCATTGTAGAAATTTGTAATCTTTTAGCCAACCAAGGTAAGAGAGTCATTGTTGCAGGTTTAGATATGGATTTTAAAGGCAGACCCTTCGGATCTATGCCGAATTTAATGGCAATAGCAGAATATGTGACCAAAGTACACGCTATATGTGTTAAAACAGGTGCTTTAGCTAATTATTCGCATCGTATTACAACCGATCAGCATTTGATAGACTTGGGTGAAAAAGATAAGTACGAACCCTTAAGCCGTTCTGAATTTTGGAAAATTTTAGATTTAGAGAAACACAAAAAATAAATGTTTTAATTTACACATACCCATGGAGATGTATACGGTTGGAGAACTAGCCTCACTTACTAATGGAAAGGTGATTGGGGATTCAAACAAAAAAATTTCTGAAATTTTCTACGATAGCAGGTCTATTGTTAGTCCTAAAGAAGGAATTTTTTTTGCTCTAACAGGAAATAGTAATGGACACGACTATATAGAGGAAGCCTTTACCAAGTCTATACGAATATTTGTTTGTTCATATATACCCGTTAAACATGAGCAAGCCACTTATATTTTAGTAGACAATCCTTTGGAAGCTTTGCAAAAATGGGCAAAAGAGCATTTAAAAAAACATCCGGTGAAGACTATTGGAATAACAGGGAGCAATGGGAAAACCATTGTTAAAGAATGGTTATTTCATGCTTTAAATTCAGAATTTAAAGTTTATAGAAGCACTAAAAGTTATAACTCTCAGCTAGGATTAGCCATTTCCATATTGCAGATGAAGCCTGGATACGACTTAGGAATTTTTGAGGTTGGAATTTCACACCCCGGAGAAATGGAAAAACAAGAAAAAGTCTTGTCACCAAAAATTGGGGTTTTAACCAATGTATTGGAAGCACATTCCGCAAACTTTAATAATAAGGAAGATTTAATTGTTGAAAAAATTAAATTATTTAAACACTCCGAAGCTATCATATGTAACGATCTACCCGAGAACAGGACAATAATTAAACAATTGTATCCAGACAAGAAAATTATTTTTTTTGGTAAGGAAGCAGATTCGGATATTCAATTGTTAAATATAGTTAAACAAAATAAAAGCACGTGTTTAAACGTTAAAATAAATACCAAAGAAGAATCGTTTACGATCCCTTTTTCAGATGAAGCATCCATACAAAATGCTTTGTGTTTGCTAGCAATCTTGGTTTATTTAAACATGGATGTTGCGCTTATAAAAAAGAAATTTCTTCAATTGTATGGAATTTCCATGCGGTTAGAATTGATCCATGGAGATAACGATTGCCTTGTTATTAATGACACTTTTAATTCAGATTTAAAATCTTTAGAAATTGCCTTGCAGCAATTGTATCTACAAAATAAACCTAAAAAAATCTTAATCCTTTCAGATATTTTACAATCTTCTTCAAAAGATGAAGAACTATGGAACCAAGTATCTACCTTAGTAAATGCCTATCCTCTAGATCAATTATTATTGATTGGAGAAAAAGGAGCAAAATATAAACAGTGGTTTAAACATACTACTCATATATTTTCTACAACGGAAGAGGTAATAACATATATAAAAAAATATCCGCCTAAAGATTCAGCTATTTTGTTAAAAGGAGCCAGAGATTTTGGTTTAGAAAGAATTTCAAAATTTTTACAATCTCAGTCTCACGATACCATTTTAGAAGTCAATCTAAATGCGTTAAGGTTTAACGTTAACTATTTTAAAAGTTTATTAAAACCTAAAACTAAAATGATTGCCATGGTTAAAGCCTCCTCTTATGGGATTGGCGGGTATGAAGTTGCGGAGACTTTACAGCTCCATCATATGGATTATTTAGCGGTTGCCTATTCCGATGAAGGGGTATTTCTGAGGAAAAAAGGTATATACCTTCCTATAATGGTGATGAATCCAGAATTAAGTAGCTATCAGGCAATTATAGATAACGATTTGGAGCCTGAAGTTTATAGTTTCCGCGTGCTTGAAAAATTTACTGAAAGAGTAAAGGAATTATCAATAGCTAAAAAATATCCGATTCATATAAAAATTGATACCGGAATGTGTCGTTTAGGATTTAATCCTCAAGAGATTGAAAAATTAGCTTTTCAATTAAAAGAAAACCCTTGGATTGAGGTTAAATCTATATTTACACATTTAGCGGTTTCAGATGTGCCGGAAGAAAAAGATTTCACCCAAAGACAAGCGAAACTACTTAAATCTGCATACGATCGGTTGGTTGAAACTTTAGGTTATAAACCTATGTTGCATTGTTGCAATTCCGCAGGGATCGTGAATTATCCAGAATTCCACTTTGATGCTGTTCGTTTAGGAATAGGAATGTATGGCTACATAGATCATAAAGAAACACTTAAAAATTTAGAAAATGTAGTTACCTTACAAACAGTTATATCCAACATACATACCATTCAAGAAGGAGGCACGGTAAGTTATGGAAGAAGATTTAGGGCAAAAAAAACGACTAGGATAGCTACATTGCCTATTGGCTATGCAGACGGAATTAAAAGATTAGCAGGAAATGGTAGGGGTTATGTGCGGGTAAATGGAGCAATTGCTCCTATTGTAGGTTCTATATGTATGGATATGATGATGGTAGATGTAACCGAAATTTTATGTCAAGAGGGAGATGAAGTTATTGTACTTGGAGAATCTCCAAGTTTGTTAGAATATGCCACTTGGTGTGAAACAATTCCCTATGAAATACTTACTTCCATATCTCCTCGGGTAAAAAGAATTTTTTATAAGGAATGAATAAAGATTTAGTGTATTTTATATTTTTATTCCTATATTTACCTACCTAAAGAAAATAAGCTTATGAAAAAAGATTTATCAATTAAAAACAAAAAAATATCCTTTCTATTTCTATTGATAAGCTCATCAATAGTTTTAAGTTGTAATTCTAAAAGTAAGAGGGAGCCTATCAATGTCAATGATACCATTGCTGAAACTATTTCATTAGACCCAATACCTCAAGATTCTATTGTTTTATCTCAGTCAGATACTTTGCAAAAGGATACTTTAGTAAACCCAACGGTGCAAACAATAGTTGAAACACAGGTAATGCCGGAAACCAATTCTAACGTTGTCTCTAAAGAGGGAATATCTTCAAATAATACAAACGTGAATAAAAGTTCATCTTACAAAGTCGAGGAAAAATCAAGACCGGTAGCCAAGAATGACTTGGTTGAAGAAATGAATGATGTCGGAGAATATTTTTACATGAATAAGGAAGGTAATTTTGAGACTTTAAAAGAAAAAGTAATTACCAATAATCAACCCGTATCTTTAAAAAAGGAAAAAAAGGTAAGCACTTCCGCATCCGAAGAACCTAAAACAACTACTCTGGAGGTTCCGAAAGCTAAGGAAGTTGAAGTGGTTGAAGAAAGTACTTCAGTATCTACAGATAATAATAATTCTACCGTACAAGAGAAGATTATAGAAATAAAAGAAAACTAATATTCAAGAATATTCGTAAATATAAATTAGCCAGAAATTAGGACATTCATAACTTAAAATTATTAGTTTAGTTTTTAGTTTTAAATTCTTTTATAATTTCATTCCCTCCTTGTTCAAAGGCTTCTTTACCTAAGGTTTTACCCAAATCGGAGTATTTGTTTATTGGAACTTTCTTTTCAAGAATTAATTTTTTAGATCCATCCAACGATACAATTCCACCCTTAAAAATAAGGGCTTCATTTTCCATTTTTGCATAGGCAGCAATGGGGGCTGTACAACCCCCTTCTAAGGAACTTAAAAAGTCTCTTTCAATTTCTGTACAGATTTGAGTTTCCTTGTGGTTAATTGTATCCATTAAATTAGTAATCTCTTTATTACTTTCTAAGGAGGATATGGCTACAACGCCCTGACCTGGGGCAGGAATTATAAAATCTAGAACTTCGTAGTCAATGTTTAAGTTTAAACGTTTAATCCCTGCTAGAGAGAAAATAGTTCCATCTAAATTTTCAGTTTCAAGTTTGGATAATCGAGTTTGTAAATTTCCCCTTAGATTGTAGAAGTTAACGTTTGGGTATTTAGCATTCCAAAAAGCCCTTCGTCTTAAACTTCCAGTGCCAATATTAAGGGCATCAAATTTTCTTAAAGTGGAACTTGTTTTTGGATTTCTCACAAGTATATCTGCTTCATAGTCTCTTTTAAGCACTGCTGATAATACAATACCTTTGGGTAATATAGTTGGAACATCTTTCAAGCTATGAACAGCTATATCAATTTCATTGTTAAGTAATGCTAGATCTAAATCTCTAGTAAATACTCCTACAATATTCATTTCATACAAAGGTTGAACTAAGTTTTTATCACCTATGGAAGTAATAGGAATAATTTCTGTTGGAATATTTAGTTGATTGAGTTTTTTCTCTACTTCTTTGGCTTGCCATAGAGCCAAAGGACTTTTTCTAGTTCCAATTCTAAGGGGCTTCATTCAAGGTAATTATTGGGCAATTTGTAATTTAAACATTTCTTTAAACAAATCTGTAGCAATTTCAGACTTGTCAGGATTATTAATCAGATAATCAGCCAAGCGATTGGTGATTTTCTGTATTAATTGGTTGGAAAGTTCATCTTCCACTTTTGAGGTAATAGAAAGATCTTTATCCAAAGATTTTTTTTGAATATTTTTAATCTTTTCTAAATCAGATTTAAAGGCTTGTATAAGAGGAACGTATCTTCTGTTGTTACACCATAAGATAAATTCTTGCATGATTTCTTGTATAATGCCTTCAGCTTTTGGAATTTCTTGAATTCTTTGTTTAAATGTTTGGTTAATAATACCAGATAAATCGTCCACATTTAAAAGTTTGACATTTTTAGATTCCTTTAACGAGGGACAAACATTATTAGGGACAGATAAATCTAGAAAAGTTATGGATTTAGAATTATTAGTCAAATCTTCTTTATTAAAAATAGTTTTATTTGCACCGGTGGCAACAATAACAATATCTGATTGATTGATTTCTGTATGAAGATCTTTATAATCTTTTACATTAAGGTGAAAGCTATCTGCCAAATCTTGAGCATTGGCTCGTGTACGGTTGATTAATGTTAGATTATTTGGGTACTTTAAATGTTTAATAAGATTTTCGCAGGTATTGCGACCTATCTTCCCTGTGCCAACAAGGATGATTTTTTTACTTGAAATTTCAGGAACATTATGAATTAAATAATAAACAGCAGCGTACGAGACAGAGGTAGCTCCACTGCTTAAAGCTGTAGAATTCTTTATTTTTTTGGAAATTTGGATTCCAGTATTTACCAATCTCTCCAGAAAGGCGTTAGTTAACTTAAATTTTTTAAATGAATTGAATGATTTCTTTATTTGAGAAATTATTTCAAAATCACCAATAATTTGACTTTCTAAACCCGAGGCTACTCTAAAAAAATGTTTAATCGCTTTTTCTCCTTGATAGAGGCAAGAATAGGATAAGAATTCATCGGAGGATGCATAAATATGCTTACAAAAAATTTTAATTAATTCCTGAATTTTTTCTGTTTGTACATAAATTTCAGTTCTATTGCAAGTTGAAAGTACAAAAACTCGGGTATAAGGATCAATTAATGATATTTTCTCACAGAATTGCTGGGTAGTGTTACTGTCAAAACTAAATTTCCCGCGAACTTTTGAATTCGCTTTTTCATAGCTAAGACTTACAACAAAAAAATTATTTATGCAGTTAGATAAATACACCGTTAAAATTTTTCATTGGCAAATCTAGGTTTAATCCTACCTGCAAAATACCCATAGATAAAAAAAAATACCTGTAAAAATTAAAAATTATTTGTTTGTAATTAATCTAAATTATATCTTTAATACATTGAATAATTATTAGTCAAGGATTAATAGCTTTTTTTTAATATATTTTATGGATTTAAAAAATACCTTTAAAAGTAGAATAAGAGAAAACAAGATTAGTGATAAAATATATTTAGCACAAATTGATAACTATACAGATGTAACAGATACTATTTCTAAACCTGTAGAAAAAGAGTTTGTACAAATGTATTTTTGCATAAAAGGAACAGCAACCTTTCATTTTGCAAGAAATGAAATATATTTCATGGAAAAAGAAAGCACCTTGTTAATTTTTCATCCCAAGCAAAATGTACCAATTAACATAAGCTTAGCTAAAAAATCAAACTTAATTATTATAGTAATTAAGATCCAAGAATTAGAAAAAATTTTTAGTGAGTATACATATAAATTACCTTTTTATGAAAATGCGAAATATAAATGTTTATTTAGAGAAAAATTATTGGGTATTCAAGAAAGACAAATTTTGTCTCAATTGAAAGATTTTATTATAGACGAGGAATTTAAAAATATTTATTTAAAAACTAAAATTATAGAAATATTTCTTTTTTATTTTTCTGATAATGAAAATAATTTAATAGCAAATCAATCAATTAGTCAGGAAAACATTGTTTCAAAAATTCAGGAGATTAAAGAATGTATTTTAGAAAACATAGCAAGTCCTCCTACATTAAAAGAATTATCCAATCAGGTACATTTAAGTGAATACAAAATAAAAGAAGGTTTTAAAAAGATTATTGGGAAATCCTTTTCAACTTACATTCTGGATACTAAGTTGGAAATTGGAAAAGAAAAATTAGATCTAAAATTAAAAAGCGTTAAGGAAATAGCCTACGATTTAGGCTATACAAATCCTAGTCACTTTATAGAAGCTTTTAAAAAAAAATATGGAATAACTCCAAAACAATGGATGCTAAAGTAGATACATTAAAAAGTCTGAAAAAAGTAGATATTTTTATAAAATATACATTCAGACAAAGGTTCATGTTAAATGAATGATATTAAACAAATATCATAGATAACTATTTTTTTAAATTTGTTGGTATGTATTTAATTCTAGATACATTGGTTATAGTAAAAGTACCGGCATCTGGATAATAGGTAGGTAAATCTAAATAAGTAACAGATAATTTTTTTACTCCATCTACAATAGTTGCAGATAATTTATGTCCATAATCATCTCCACATCCTGATGGTGGAGTAGGTAAATTTTCTAAAGAGTTTGAATATAAGGTACTTTCATTAATTCCCTCAATGACTACGGATGCTCCATTGACAGTAATTTCTCCGTTTTTATTTTTAGCTGAAAATCTATGTATATTAGCTGATAAAAGATCAATACCTTTATAGGTTAAGGCAAACTTAACAACATTTCCATGGCAAGCCCCTACGGATACACCATAAATAGTTGTAATATATCCAGGCACTAAAGGAGTTGGGAGTTCCTCAGTGTGATTACTTGCCATAGGATCAAATCCTAAATAATAGGAATAACTACTTGGTATAAAGTCATCTTTATATATTTTTCCTGTACTATCAGTCACAATATTGTAAAATCCTTTATCATCATAATCAATAGCATATTCTGCTTTTCTTATGATAAGGTCTCCATTAATATCTAAGGTAGCTTCAGGTTTATCAGTTTCAATTCCCACTTGAGAAATTAATAATAATGGAATTGAAAAAAAGTATAAGAGTAAAGTATTTTTCATTTTTTAATAAAGACGTTTAGTGTGTTAAGGGTTCTGCAAATATCTTGCCATTAAAATGCGGTTGATCATTAATTTAAGATAAATAAATTAACGATTCATTAGTAGTAAAATTCAATAAAAATCTGGACATTTGCTTGTTTTAATTATATAATATGAATTATTCAACAGCTTCTGAGGATATAAAAATTTTGATTGAAAAAGTTCAAGAAAAAAGTAAGGATTTCTCTTACTTAATTAAAGAAGTGAATCAGGTAATTGTAGGGCAGAAATATATGATTACTCGCTTATTAATAGGGCTTTTAGCTAATGGGCATATATTGTTAGAGGGAGTACCGGGCTTAGCAAAAACTTTGGCTATAAAAACGTTATCGGAGGCTTTAGACGGAGAATTCTCTAGAATTCAATTTACTCCCGATTTACTTCCTGCGGATGTGATAGGGACTTTAATTTATAATATAAAAGACAACGATTTTAAGGTTAAAAAAGGACCAATATTTGCCAATTTTATATTGGCTGATGAAATTAATAGAGCACCAGCTAAAGTTCAATCAGCATTGCTAGAGGCTATGCAGGAGAAGCAGGTGACTATTGGTGATGAAACGTTCCAATTGCAAGATCCATTTTTAGTTTTAGCTACTCAAAATCCTATAGATCAAGAAGGAACATATGTTTTGCCTGAAGCTCAAGTCGATAGATTTATGTTAAAATGTGTAATTAATTATCCTGAATTTGAAGAAGAAAGAACGATTCTTAGACAAAACATGAGCAAAGATAAATATCAGGTGAGAGAGATATTAAATGTTGAAAAAATTTTTGAAGCACGAGAATTGGTGAAAAGCATTTATATGGATGAGAAAATTGAAAGTTATATTTTAGACCTAACATTTGCTACACGTTATCCTAAAAAATATGAATTAGAAAATCTTTCTCCCTATATCATGTATGGTGCTTCTCCCAGAGGAAGTATAAGTATGGCTATGGCGGCTAAAGCACATGCATTTTTAAATCAAAGAGGGTTTGTAATCCCAGAGGATGTTAAAGCTGTTGCTAAGGATGTCCTAAGACATAGAGTGGGAGTCAGTTATGAGGCTGAAGCTGAAAATATAACTTCAGAAGATTTAATTGATGAGATATTAGCTGCAATAGTAGCGCCTTAAAGCTTTATTCAAATGTATTGTGGTAAATAAATACTATAAAAGTGACGGCTGAAGAGGTTTTAAAAAAAATTAAGTTAATTGAACTCAAATCCAAACGAAGGTTGAATTCCTCCTTTCTAGGAGAATACAATAGTTCATTTAAAGGAGTAGGAATGACATTCTCTGAACTGAGACCCTATCAATTTGGTGATGATGTAAGAAAAATTGATTGGAATAAAACTGCGCATTTTCATGAACCTCTAGTTAAAATTTTTGAAGAAGAAAGAGAAATGACATCGATTTTATTAATAGATGTTAGTGGCTCCATGAATTTTGGTACTCGTAAACAATTCAAAAATGAAACTGCTGCTGAAATAAGTGCAATACTTGCTTTTTCTGCAATTAAAAACAATGATAAAGTAGGATTAATTTTATTTTCTGATAAAATTGAAGCTTTTATACCCCCCAAAAAAGGGAATGCTCAAGTTATTCATATAATTAAGACAATACTTGATATAAAATCAATTAATAAATCAGCAAATCTAAACTTGTGTATAGATTTCTTATTAAAAACTATAAAAAGAAAGGCTTCTATATTTTTAATATCTGATTTTGATATAGGCGATTATGAAAAAAAACTTTGTATTTTATCTAAAAAACATCAAGTAACAGGAATTAGAATTTACGATAGAGTTGAACTAAATTTTCCAGATATTGGTTGGGCTCATCTAAAAGACTTGGAAATAGGAGATTTAAAATGGGTAAATACGTCTAACAAAAGTGTACGAGAACAATATTCAAAGGAATATAAAAAATTATTATTACAAACGAAAAATGTATTTACTAAATGTGGATCTGGTTTTATAAATATAGCTACGGATCAAGATTATATAAAAGAATTATTTAACCATTTTAAAGAACGTCATTAAACTATGAGGTTAATCGTAGTCATATTCTGTTTTTTCCTTTTTTCAATATTTGCGAATTCTCAAAATCCGCTAACATCTTCAATATCCTCGAAGAAAATTAAGTACGGGGAGGAAGTGGTTTTAAAATTAGAAGTTAAAGCAAGTAAAAACGAGGCTATAGTATTTCCTGAAATTAAAGATACACTTAGCTATCATTTAGAAATACTTGAAAATAAAAGGGATACCTTATTCAAAGAAGGAATTTATACTTACATAGATAGCATTAAATTCTCAGCATACGAACCAGGAATTTTTACTGTCCCCTCTCAGAAAGTTCAAATCAATTCTAAAGAATATTTTTCCCCTGAATATAAACTTATTATTGATTCTATGGTGGTGGATTCAACGAAGCAACCTTTGTATGATATTTACCCTATTGTTCAAGAACCTAAAATATTCCAAGATTATGTAAAACAATATTGGGTTTATATACTCATGGCTTTCATTATGATTGTTGTAATCTTAATAGTTATGGTTCTCTATTTTATTGAAAACAAGAAGAAAAAAATAAGTGGAGATAAAATTTTACATCCATATAAACTTGCGTTAAATAAATTAAATAAGCTTGAAAAATCAGACTACTTAAGTAAAGGTTTAAGTAAAAAATATTATTCCGAAATGGTATTGATATTAAAAGAATATTTAGAGCAAAGATCGGGGATTGGAGCAACACAATTATTTTCGGAAGATTTGATTCTTTATTTAGAAAAGAATTTTAGAATTAAAGAGGAACAGAAAAATGATTTAAAAAATATTTTTCAAGCGGCAGATTTAGCAAAGTTTGCCAAATCAAAACCTACAATAGAAGAGACTATACAGCATACCCAGATGGCTAAAAATTTTATAAGTGAGACTAATATGGAATTTTTAAAGGACAAAGATGATTATGCTTACTAATATGGAATTTGCCAATTCCTGGGTTTTAATTTTATTGTTAATAGTTCCTTTATTTACTTTTCTTAAGTATAGGAAGAGGAAAAAGCAAAATACTATTTTTATTCCTAATTTATCAAAATTTTCTAGGGAAAAGACTTCCATTGAAAAATTAAGACCTGTATGCTTTTGGTTAAGATTATGTACGATCTTTTTATTAATAGTCGCATTGGCAAGACCCAGAAAAGTTCATGTATCTGAAGCTTTAAATAAGAATAAAGGGATTGATATAATGTTAACGGTGGATGTATCTATAAGCATGCTGGCCAAAGATTTAGATCCGGATCGTCTAACTGCATTAAAAAGAGTAGCCATAAATTTTGTAAAAAACCGACCGGTGGATAGAATAGGTTTAATAGCTTATGCTGGGGAAGCATTAACCTTGGTTCCATTAACCATTGATAGAAATATTTTAATTGAGCAGATGGAAGCATTACAAACACAAACTTTAGAAGGAGATACTGCTATTGGGGTAGGTTTAGCAACAGCGGTCAGTCACTTAAAAGAAAGTAAAACAAAATCTAAAGTTGTTATATTAATGACGGATGGAGTTGATAATGATGGATTTATAAAGCCTTTAATGGCTGCAGACATAGCAAAAAAATACGGGATTAAAGTTTATACCATTGGAGTAGGGTCGAATGGATTAGCTTTATATCCAACTAGTATGAATCCTTATTCCGGTGAAATATTTTTTGAACAACAAAAAGTAGAAATAGACGAAGATTTATTAAAAGAAATAGCCCAAAAAACAGGAGGAGAATATTTTAGAGCTACAGATGCACAAAGTCTTCAAGACATTTACGATCAGATCAATCGATTGGAAAAATCAGAGATTAACAATAAGAAACATTATAACTACACTGAAAAATATAGATTATTTTTAATACCCGCATTTATAATTTTATTAATCGAGTTATTATTAAGAGGGTTTGTTTTTAAATCAATTGCTTAAAATAGATTAAGATGGGCTGGGAATTTGAGAAAACATCATATTTTTATTTATTATTGATAATCCCTGTTTTAATAGGTAGAATACTTTATTTATACCAATGGAAAACTAAATCTATCAATAGATGGGTAGAGCCTAAACTAAGGCAACGAATCTTAGGAAAACTAAATCTAAAAAAATTTATCATAGATAATATACTTATCACTTTTGTAATGCTTTTGCTTATGGTAGGATTAGTTAATGTAATAGGAGGGATAGAAAAAAAAGAAATAAAAAGGGAAGGCATAGATGTAGTATTTGTGATTGATGTCTCTAAATCCATGGATGCCCAAGATATCATTCCTTCAAGAATTGAAAAAGCAAAAAAAATATTAGATGATATTTTAACCGGTTTGGACGGTGGAAGGGTAGGCATTGTCATTTTTGCCGGACATTCTTATTCAGTCATGCCATTGTCCAACGATTATGCAGCTGCTGAACTGTATTTAAACAGTGTAGATACTGGACTCATCACCCAACAAGGGACTAACATTGCAGATGCGATTTTAGAAACCTCTAAAATGTTATCAGATGTTTCTAATACTTCCAAAGCCATTGTGCTGGTATCCGACGGAGAAATTCATGAAGGAGAATTGAGTTTATCTATACAGTCAGCAAAGAAAGAAAAAATTACCATTTTTTCAATAGGAATAGGTACTACCCAAGGAGCGCCTATCCCTATGCATACTACAGGTAACGATTTGGATTTTAAAAAAGATAGAAACGGAGAAATAGTACTAACGAAATTAGACGATAATTCTTTGAAAAAATTAGCCTCTGAAACGGGTGGAGCATACTTTCATGGGGACTATTCCTCCAGTGAAATTTCAAAAGAAGTTCTAAAGTCCATTGACTCGTTAAAGAAAAAAGAGCAATCGTCAAGTTATACCTATGATCATAAACAATATTTTCAAATATTTATTAGTATTGCACTAATTTTATTAATTATTGTTTCTTTAACAAATTATAAAAATGATTTTAACATATAATAAAGTACATTTGTTTTAATGTTTTCAAAAATAAAATTAATATTAGTTTTAATTATTATTTTTTCTTCGTCTTTTAGTTTGTTTTCTCAAAATAAATCAAGGAAATATAGGCTGGAGGGTAACCAAGCCTATGAAAAAAAATTTTATGACGAAGCAGCCGCTAATTATTTGCGAGCCATTCAAGAGGGCGATAATTCTTACAAGTCCAATTTTAATTTAGGCAATGCTCTTTTTAAATTACAAAAATATCAAGATGCGATACAGCAATACGAAAAATCAATTAAATTTACCGAGAATAAAATAGAAAAATCAAGAGCATATTTTAATATTGGAGATGCCTATTACCAAAAAAAACAATATCAGAAGGCGGCAGATAGTTTTAAGCAGGCATTAAAATTAAACTCCATGGATGAGCGTGCTAGGTACAACTATGCTTTAGCGAAACAAAAACTAAAGAAAGAGAAAGAAAAGCAAGAGGAAAAGAACACTGGAGAAGGTCAGAACAACCAAAATCAAAAAGATACTCAAAGTTCTCCCAACCAACAAGAGAATCAAACACAAAATCCTTCTCAATCCCCAACGGCAGATAAGCCAAACCAAAAAGGGCAATCGGGAGGATTTCAGAATGATCAGAAAGGTCAGGGAAATGGAAAGCAAGACCAAGGAGAGAAAGAAAGAGATAACTATGCATCCCCCGAAAAAGAAGAAATTTTAGAAACAGCGCAAAATCAAGAATTTTACAACGGTATATTAGGCGCTATGCAAGAGCAGGAAAAAAGAGCACAGCAAAAAATTATCAATAAAAGAGTATCTCAACCCACAAGTAAAAAAGAGAAAGATTGGTAACAAAAAAATTCATATTATTCTTCTCTATACTATGGTTAAGTATAGTAGGTACTCAAGCGCAGATAACCTTTGAAGCGATTCCACAAAAAACGGTAGTCACTTATCAGGAGCCTGTTAAAATACAATATAGGCTTTCCATAACTCCCAGCAACAAAGAAGTAGGGAGAATGGATATACCCGCGTACACCAATGCGCAAATTATAGAAAGAAAAGCCAGTTCCAATATTTTTATAGAAAATGGGAATTCCACCATGGAATATGTAGAAGAAATAACCTTACTCCCCATTAAAGTAGGAAAACTAAATATAGAATCTGCTACAGTTTCCGTAGCAGGAAAAAAATACAAAACTAAATCTTTTCATATAAAGGTTAAAGAACAAACGGAAGATCAAGCCGATGATCATAAAGAACAGGAGAACCATTTACTCATTCTAAAAGTTTCTAACCTTTCTCCTTATGTAAATGAAGGAACGGTTGTTCAACTAAAATTTTATACTAAACAATTTGAATTATTAAATAGTTTAACCCATCTTACTCCACCAAATTTTAAAGGATGGTTTGTTCAACCCATAAAAGAAAAAAATAACAGCTATCAACAAGAAACCATCAATGGAGAAGCATACTTCTCCCGAGTAGTAGCCTCGTATGTAGTTTTTCCATCACAATCAGGAAATTTAGCCTTAGAACCATTTACACTAACCTTAGCACTCTCTAATAATTTTTTTGAGGAGTATGAAATAAATATAAAATCTAATCCTGTTCATTTATTCGTTAAAAGCCTACCTACAGGGGCTCCCAAGAATTTCTATGGATTGGTAGGTCAATTTACGATGAAAGCCACTACCGACAAAGTAAAACTAAATACGCACCAAGTAGCGAACTTAAAAGTAAGTGTTGCCGGAACCGGAAATTTATCGTTAGTAAAAATTCCTTCGGTTGGCGTACCCGAAGCCATAGAAGAATATAAACCTGTAATTAAACAACAATTTACACCTACCCTTCAAGGATTAAAAGGAACTTTGGAAGCTTCTTATGTACTCGTACCTCAAGAAGGAGGGAACTATCAATTAAAGGTAGAGCCTTTCAGTTACTTCGATCCGGTTGAAAGAAGATATAAGACAATAACTCCCGATCCTATAGAACTTAAAATAAGTTCTGAAAGTAAAAGAGTAAATAAAAAAAATAAAGACTCTTTGGTAGTAGAAGATAAGCCAGAGAAAAAAATGGAATTTTTAGATTACTCCCAAAATACTCAAGCCAAGCCAGAGGGGAATTCTGTAGTGGTAAATAAATCCTATATTCTTTATGGAGCTCTTTTAGCGGTTGTCCTTTTGGGGTTATTCCTATTTTTTATCTTAATAAAGAAGAAGAATTCTAAGAAAAATGTTTTTAATGAGGATCCTATAGATAAAGAAGATAAAAACCCTAAGACAGTTGAAAAAACGAAAGGAAAAAAGAATCAGGAACCGGCATTGTTTAAACTAAAAAAAATAGCCACCCGCGGGGAAGATAAAAATTCCTTTTATACAAGGATGGAGGAAATATTGCTGGAAGTGGTTAATGCTAATATAGACCAAGTTGGCCAACATCCTTCCCCTTTAGATTTAGAAGAAAAAGTAACTCAGATTTACGGAGAAGAATTGGCTGACGAATGGAAAGAACTATTATTGAAAAGTCAAATTGAAAGATATTCAAATCTCACGGATCAAGATTCCTTGTTAGAAATTTATGATAGAGTAGAAGAATTAATCCAAAAAATGACCTAGTTTTTAACGAGTTAGTTATTTCAAAAAGCTTTTTGTATCTTTGTAGAAATTAAAATCATCTTAAAATGAAGTATTTTTTGAACATTATGTTTGTACTGTTTATTGCAGTAATTATCTTCAACGCTTCTAAAATTAATTACAGCGTTTCACTTACTTCAGATCCCAATGATCAATTTTTTTACTCCGGTTTAGTTGCAGTGATTGGTATTCTGGTAGTTTTTATTGTTAGACAACTAAGAACTATTTTTCATAATCATAAAGCGTAAAAACAATTATAAAATATTAATAAATAAAAAAGGGCTATTATTATAGCCCTTTTTTAATTGATAATAAAAATTTGGTTTAATTTTTTATTCCATATAGAAAACAATTAGTAATTTTGTAGATAAAATAAAAAGTAATTCTTTTATTCAATTGATTATGATGCTATATCTACTATGGAATATGAAAAATACAAAGTTTCTCGAGGAGATACCTTAGAAAGCATTGCTAAAGAATTGAACCTTTCCGTAGCTCAACTCCGAGAGTTTCATAATCGGCATTGTGAGTTGCCATATCTCTTAGGTTCGGGGAAAATACCTTCTTCCGTAAAAGAAATCTTGTATCTACCCCTTCAGGAAATTGAAGAACAAGCCCAGCATAAAATTACCAATCAATCATTTTACCAATTAAGACTTAGACATCCAACCGCAGAACAAATCTATCAAGTAAAAATAAAATTTTTTGAGGAAGGAAAAGAAAATAGCCTTTCCTATATAATTAAAATTCTATGGTTGGAAAAAAACACAATAAAAATACATAGAGAAGAATTGTTTATAGATGGAAAAGAACCTAATTTTTTAGTAGATGAATTAGCGACTCAAATCTCTTCTGTATTATATCCCATGGAATTTTACTTAGATGCTCAAGGATGTTTTTACAAAGTAAAAAATCTTTCCCAAATTAAGGAGAGATGGAATCAATTAAAACCAATTAACCCTCTTTTATAAAATAGAAAAAACCGAATGGAAGGAACAAGCACGCAAAGCAGAAATTACTTTTAAACTCTTTAATTTTTCTAATACAACCCTTACCTATGCAACGGTTGCCCTTTCTACTACGCCTAATAATCTTACTATAAAGGTAAATGACTTTAATACCCTTACCTGTTTTATAGAAAAAAATAATGTACAAACTCCGCATAGCCGAAAAATTTGGACCAAATACAATTTGGAAAAATCAGCGGAAGGAGATAGCATTGTTCTACCGCTTACCTCCAAGTTAAGTACTTACAATGTAGCACCCTTATTTCAGTATATTTGGCCCGGAAGCACCCATTGCTATAAATATACCGAAGTACATATACATTCCTGTGCCTTTTATTCGGATACCTCCCAACCTACCTTAGCTCTCCATGTATACCCGGATATTAAATGGACATTAGAATTCTTTTTAAATTTAACCAATGATTTAAGTGTAAAATAGCAGAATTTTAATAAAGTACAGCACAAAGAATATCAGAAAAAAGCAGGAAAAATAGGAGCAGAAAAACGCTGGAAACAAAAAGAAGTTTCCTTTGGTTTTTCTTTAAAATCCGAATGGGATAAAAAAGGTAAAATTTTTAACCAAAACCAAGATCTAACCTATAGCTACGAAACCAAGTTTAAAAAATTATACGATCTTTTTTCTTCCCTTGGCTCCATGGCAGAAGGTATTACTTCTAAAACCAAAGGCTCGGTTCGTTCCATTTCCCCCAAAGGCATACCGGTTAGTTTTGCAGTACCCCCCCCCAATGTAAAACTGAGCGGTAGCTGGTATCTGGAAAGAGTACGAAACAAAGCCGGAAATACTGTGCTGGGCACCAGTGTAGATATAAATTTTAATGCCGACCCTCTATTAGGGCTGGAAATAACCATTGACCTATTGGGTACTATAGCCTTTGGAATAGGATCTATTGGAGGAGTAGGACCAGGTGTTTTAGAGTTATATAAACAAATTCAAGGTTTGTTAAAAAAAGGGGTTGATTTTGGAAATGACGAGGTTAAGTTTGCTGCCAATGTTGATATTTATATGGATTTAATAATTACCAATACCATCAAAACCGGCATTGGCTTTCAATTTAATACCGCCGGAAAACGAGAAGATGCTCTTACCAAAATAGAAGCCACCAATACCCTAAAAGTAGAGTTTAAGGTAGGGGTAAAAATAAAAGGAGAATTTGCGGTGGTTACTGTAAAAGCCGATGCCTATTTTGAAGCCTCTGGCAGTGGGGAAGCCTCCATTACCTTTGGGCATACCATCAATTACGATGACAAAGGTCTGTACTATCGCCCTCAGTTGGGGTTTGATGGATTAAATGCCAAATACATTATTTATGTAAGTGTAGGCTTAGCCATGAAAATAGCCAAGGACAAAAACAAGGTAGAAACCGAACGCAAAGGTAATCAATGGGAAATTGCCCGGGGAAATTATGATGATGTTATTCCTAAATTTGATGTTATAGAAGAATTAGAAACATTATTGAATATAGATGCGAACATACCATTAATTAAAAATAAATAAATAAATAAAAAAGTTATGTACCCTACTATTAAGTTGTTTACTAATGGTTTCCTGCCAATCCCAAACTGATTTGGAAGCTTTAAAATTTGGAACAGATATAAGCACACTATTGAATAAACTGGAAGATCAACATAAAGATTCCAATTATAATATTCCTCGCTATGGCTATTCCACTAAACAGTTAGACCACTTTACGATAGGTAACATAGCCTTGAATACTTATTCTTTTGATAATTATTATAATACCCGGGATAATGAACTTTATTTGGCAGTGGATAGCTATAAGAATAATCAATAAGTAGGTTTCTCCGCTTTGATCCAAGATCCTGAAAAAGAACAGGAGCTTACCGATTATTTTCTGTCCCAAATGGGAGAACCTATAAAAAAATATATAAATGAAAAAAAAGAAAAAGGTTACTTAGATGCCAAATATTTATGGGATGATCTTAAGAAGAATAGACTAGTATACATTTACCGACATCATACCAGAGATAAAAGAGGTAATACAGAAGAAGAAATCAGATTTGTAGGGACAATATTTCTAATAGTAGAGAGAGGTTTAATTTTTGTGCCTAATAAAGGTACTAATCCTGAAACAATAAAAAAATACTTAGAAGAAAATCCTAAAGGATTTGAAATGATTGAAGTACTAAAAAGCAGATTTCCCAATTAAAAAGAGAACGAATGAAAAAACTACTCAGCTTTCTGTTTTGCATTTTCCTGATGGTTTCCTGCCAGTCCCAGATTGATTGTAAGGTTTGAAATTTAGAATTTTTAAAAAGACATACCATACACTTATGAAGAAGAAGCAATATTTGTAGAACTAGATCAAATACCATTTGAAGAATTATATATATAATAAAAAAATAAGTTATGGGAAGAATAATTATTTATTTGATTCTAATTAGTTTAATGATAAGTTGCAAAGGTCAAAATTTAGATTTAGCTACAATAGATTTTAATAAATCTGCTGATAGATATTCTTTAGAAACATTTAATTTTTTTGAAAAAGAAGAACAAAAAGGACATTGGAAAATAAATCATATAAAAGATAGTATCTCTTTAAAGTTAGAAGATAATGGGGAAAGAGTGATAAACTATAGTTATATAGGAGATGATAATGCAGCTAAAAATATTAATTATGAAAAATTATTAATTGATCCAATCTTAGGGGTATCAATATCAGTTTATGATAATAGAGTAGTATATATGGGTGTAAATATACAACATGAAGAAACATTTAAGCTATTAACATATCTATTAGAAAAATTAGGTAACCCTACAGAAATTATTGAAAATACTACAACTGCTATTTCAGAAGAAGGTTGGAATTTATTAGAAAAAAATATACCTCAGTATGTAAAACAAGGAAAATCAGATTGGGCAAGCGATATTGTTTATTATCCGCAATATTTTATTTGGGTAAAAGATGGGATAATTTATCAATTAACCTTAATGCCTGTTGCTCAATTTGTAAGTAATAATTTAGTTATCATAAGTAAAAAAGCAATAAAAGATAGGATTATCTTAGGCTACCATGTGGGAGACAGAGATATCTTATTAGGTAAATATTTAAAATAAAAAAGGAATAATATATTGCAACCTTTTTATCTAGTAGATTTTACTTATTCTATATGAAATTTTGAAATTACTATTCTAGAGAGCTTTAATATGCTTATTCTAAGAAAGAGAAAAAATGAAAAAGATAAAAAACAAATAAGATGAAAAAATTATATTATATGCTTGATTTTAGCGCGTTTCAATGCTTTTTTCAAATCCGTGTAAATGATGTCGAAATCTTTTCTTTTAATGTAGAAGGACAAACCTCTATAGATATACCTATAAATCAGGGTATTTTAGAAAGTGGAGAATGTACGGTAGAAGTTAAAGTATTTCCTCTGCAATGAAAAACCGAATTGCATGAAAAGGCATATGCTAAATATAAAGTAACAGTATTTGATTTGAGTTCCGGAGACTTTGTTTTTGTAGAACAATTCGAAGAACAAAGAACTCCACCGGCACAAAAAGCAATTCCTTTCACTCAGGTTTCCAGTTTATTTCAAGCAGAAGTTCCCTATAAAATAGACGCTTGGCAAAATGGAATAAACCTAAAAGACGTTAACTTTAACCTGAAAGAAAAACTACTACAAGAATATCAAAAAATTTTAAATAGAATAGCAGAGAAACAATATTCTGAAATTGAAGAACTATATAGGAAAAAGGAAGAAAATACAGCCACGGTTATGTATTTGAATGAAGAAAAAAAGAAAGAAAGAATGTCAAAGCTTTTCAATGATTTTTCCTCCGGGTTTGAGCCCGTTCCTTTATCAAAAGATTCTTTTGTTGAATATTCAGCCTATGGAAAAAGAGTATGTTTAAAAAATTTAGATGGGCTTTCCGCACTTAGGCTGGAAAATAAAGAAACTCAAGAGGACTTGGTTTTAGATATTGCTTTCTACATACCTAAAGGAAAAACAGAATTTGAGGTTATATGAACGATATTGAGCGAGCTAACCTAGCAATCGATTTACAAGGTTTTAGAATATAAAAAAAACCCGAAAATTTTCGGGTTTTTTCAGTAGTTAGGTAGATAAGCAAACCCCACGGTTGTTTATCGTATAGTAAATAATAACTCTCTATACTTAGTCAAAGGCCACATTTCATTATCAATTAGCATTTCTAAAGCATCGGAATGTTCCCGAATTACAGAAAAAATAGGTTTCACTCGGTTGCAGAAAGCTTCGGCTTGTTTCTGTGGGTTTTCAATTTCAATGGCTTTGTCTCTTTCTGTGAAAAGTTGATCTACATGACTTTTAATTTCAGTAATATGCAAAGATATTTCTTTGATTAAATTCAGTTGTTCCGAGCACATATTCTTCATCTCATTTTCTCCAAAGATCTCCTTAATTCCTTTGGCGTTTTCAATTAATTTAGACTGGTAATCAACAGCCACAGGGACCACATGGTTTCTAGCAATATCCCCTAATACTTTAGCTTCAATAGAAATCATTTTAGAATATTTTTCTAATTTGATGTCATTTCGTGCCTCAATTTCTTTAGAACTTAAAACGCCAAGAGCTTCAAAAGGTTCCATTAAATTTTTTTCAAGTTCTAACTTTAAAGCCTCGGGCGTGGTCTTTTTATTTTTTAACCCTCTTTTTTCCGCTTCTTTTACCCAATCGTCGCTATATCCATCTCCTTCAAATAAAATGTTACGGGAAGCTTTAATATAATCTCTTAAAATATTGAAGATTGCTTCATCTTTTTTTAACCCTTTTCCAACCAAGGCATCCACTTCTTTTTTAAACTTTATAAGCTGGTAAGCCATAATGGTGTTTAAAACGGTCATAGGTTCCCCGCAATTGGCTTGGGAACCTACAGCGCGGAATTCGAATTTATTTCCTGTAAAGGCAAAAGGGGAAGTTCTGTTTCTATCTGTATTGTCCAGTAATAGTTCTGGGATTTTTCCAACAATGTTTAACTTTAAATCGGTTTTTTCATCTGGAGATAATTTTCCTTGTGTTACCTTCTCCAATTCGTCCAATACGGCAGTTAATTGGCTACCAATAAAAATTGAGATAATGGCAGGTGGAGCTTCGTTGGCTCCCAAGCGGTGATCGTTTCCAGCTGTAGCAATGGAAGTTCTTAGTAAGTCTGCATAATCATGTACCGCTTTAATGGTATTGATAAAGAAAGTAAGGAATTGTAAATTTTTCTTCGGATTTTTACCCGGACTTAGCAAATTTTCTCCAGTGTCTGTAGACAGTGACCAGTTGTTATGTTTCCCGCTACCGTTCACCCCTTCAAAAGGTTTTTCATGGAATAAAATATTTAAACCGTGTCTTCTGCTTACTTTTTTCATCACATCCATAAGCAATGAATTATGATCTACGGCTAGGTTAGCTTCTTCAAACAAAGGAGCCAATTCAAACTGATTAGGAGCCACCTCGTTGTGTCGAGTCGTGGTTGGTATGCCTAATTTTATACAGTCTATTTCCAATTCTTTCATAAAATTACGAACTCGGGTAGGAATAGATCCAAAATAATGATCCTCTAGTTGCTGTCCTTTGGCAGGGGCATGTCCCAAGAGAGTTCTACCGGTAAGCACCAAGTCTGGACGTGTTTGATACAAAGAAGAATCTACTAAAAAATATTCTTGCTCCCAACCCAGAGTAGAAGAAACTTTGGTTACATTTTTATCAAAATAAGATTGGCAAACGGCTGTTGCTGCTTCATCAACGGCTTGTAAAGCTCTTAATAAAGGGGTTTTATAATCCAGTGTTTCGCCTGTGTACGAAACAAAGACGGAAGGAATACACAAAGTTGTATCTATAACAAAAGCAGGTGAGGTAGGATCCCAAGCGGTATATCCTCTAGCTTCAAAAGTATTTCTAATTCCACCATTAGGGAAACTTGACGCGTCTGGTTCTTGTTGGATCAACAAAGAACCACTAAAACGTTCTATGGCTCTACCCTCTCCAATAGGGCTAAAAAATGAATCGTGTTTTTCAGCGGTTTCTCCCGTTAACGGTTGAAACCAATGTGTATAATGTGTAGCACCCTTAGACATAGCCCAATCCTTCATAGCGACAGCTACTTGATCGGCAATTTCTCGGGTAATTTTTTTCCCATATTTCATCGCATCAGAAATGCTTTGATATGCTTCTTTAGTTAAATATTCTCTCATTGTAGATTCGGAGAAAACATGTTCACAATACAATTCAGAAAGCTTTTTAGGGATTTCAATACGTCTAGGTTGTAAATAAGGGAGTTTTTTTAGTGCGTAAAATCTTAATTTTGACATTTCAGTGTATTTGTATAGACAAATATAAAAAATATATATAAAATAATCGGTAGTCCCCTAGATTTTTAGGGGGGGTAAGAAAATAATTATATAAATTTTAAGGATATCAATAGAATTGTTGATAGCGATAAGTTTAAATTTTTATTGTTATAATACCTAGTAAAACTTACTATTATAATTTCTAAGAAAAAATTAAATGTTACTAAGAAATTCTTGTGTATAATACATGTGTAGGATAGGTTAATGTAGGGTTCTAAAATTTTAAATAATACAAGAAAATTTATACTTCTTAATTTTTTATGAGTGTTTCTAATGCTTAAAAATTTTTTGAAACCTATACTTATTATTAGGAAAAAGTGAAATAACTTTGTACATTGTTTTATTGGCTTTATTGAGTAATGGTACAGAAAACGGTAAGTTCTTACTTCAAATAACATTTAAACATTACTTTTTAGAAAACTGAGCTTCATAAAGTTTTCTATAATGTCCATCTTTATCCATTAGTTCATTATGGGAGCCTATTTCTTTGATTTGTCCATGGTCTAAAACTAAAATTTTATCAGCGTTATGGATCGTGCTCAAACGATGTGCAATAATAATTGAAGTTCTATTTTGAGTGATCTGTTCAGTAGCTACTTGTATCAACTCCTCGGATTTAGAATCTATAGAAGAGGTTGCTTCATCCAATACAAGTATAGAAGGGTTGTATACATAAGCCCGAAGAAATGAAATCAATTGTCTTTGACCTTGTGAAATGGAAGAACCTCTCTCGCTTACTTCATAGAAATAGCTGTTAGGCAGACTCATAATAAAATCATCAATTTGTATTTTTTTTGCGGCTTCACGTATCTGCTCATACGTAATTTTTGGATTTCCTAAGGTTATATTTTGGAATATTGTTTGGTTAAAAAGGAATACATCTTGTAGTACAACCGCAATATGTGAACGAAGATTATTTAGTTCATAGTCTTGTAGGTTTATACCGTCAATATATATATGTCCGCTTGAAATATCATAGAATCGACTTAACAAATTTATAATTGTAGATTTACCTGCTCCGGTAGCTCCAACAATAGCTATTTTTTCTCCGGGTTGAACACTAAAAGATAAATTTTTTAAAATAGGTTGATCTTCAGTATATGAAAAGTTTACTCGATCAAAAACAATACTCCCTTGAAGGTGATCTTTCTTTGTAGTTCCAGTATTAGGCATTTCTTCCTTGGAATCTAATATGGTAAATACTCTTTCAGCACCTACAATTCCTCTTTGTATAGAATTGAATCGGTCCGCAATTTGTCTCATAGGACGAACAAGCATATTGATATAAGAAGTGGTAAAAGCAATGACTATTCCTGGAGAAATCCCTTGCTGAGACAAGGCTTCATGTCCTGAAAACCAGATCATCACTCCTATAGCAATCCCAGTGATAATATCTACAACAGGAAAAAAAAGTGAAAAATAAAATACTGTTTTTAAATATGCTTTTTCTAATTCTTGATTGATTTTAAAGAAATTCTTGTACTCTTTACTTCTCTGATTGAAGACCTGAACTATCATCATTCCTGAGAGGCGTTCTTGTAAAAAGCTATTCTGAATTGATGTTTGGGTACGTTCTTGTGAGAAAGCTTTCTTAATCGCTTTTTGGAATATTCTTGTAATCAATATCATAATCGGAAAAATGAATAACGCAACTGTTGCTAATTTCCAATTAATACTGTACATCATAATAATAACAAAGACAATCCGTAGAATATCTCCTAAAACCATTAGGATCCCGTCCGTGTAAATGGTTGAAATGGTTTCAATATCAGAGATTACACGAGTCACTAATGCCCCCAAAGGAGTTTGATCGAAGAAAGCTGTTTTAAAGTAAATTAATTTTTTATAAAGCTTTATTCTTAAATTATATATTACATTTTGTGCTAAAAAGCTTGAGATGTAAGACAATAAAAATTGAAGGCTTACTTCTAAAACTAACAACATAAATATATAAAGCAATGAAAGGTAAAGTCCAGAGAAATTTTTATCTTGTAATATATCTATATCTATAGCTTTGCTAATGAGTACTGGTCGATACGAAGAAATAAATGCAAGAAACAAAGCGGTTAATATGGTGGAATAAAACCATAAGGTATGCTTTCTGCCTAGTTTCAATAAACGTGTAATCGCTCCTTTTGATTGTATGAACTTTTCCTGGTCTCTTTTCATATTGAAGTTGCAAAATTAGCATATTATAATTATAAATATTTAATAAGATTTATCTATTTATAATAGATAAAGTTTTATTGCTTTATACATAAATAGATTATGAGAGTGACGGATTGTCAGAAACAGGTATATTTTGACATAAATTATTTATTGGCATATTTTTAGAAAGCTATAAGGTACATCGCCCATAAGGGTGAAATAAAATAGTAACAAAAATAAATATTAAAAAAATTAAAGAATATGTCACAATTATCAATTAAACCATTAGCGGATCGTGTAGTTATTGAGCCTGCAGTTGCAGAAACAAAAACAGCATCAGGGATTATTATTCCAGACAGTGCTAAAGAGAAGCCACAAGAGGGAATAGTGGTTGCCGCTGGTGCAGGTAAAAAAGATGAACCTTTAACGGTTAAAGTAGGAGATAAGGTGTTATATGGAAAGTACTCTGGTACTGAATTAAAATTAGAAGGGAAGGATTATCTAATTATGAGAGAGTCTGATATTTTAGCAATTATTTAATTAATCCAATCAAGTAAATATTTAAAAGTAATTTAAAAAAGAAAAATCATGGCAAAAGATATAAAATTTAATTTAGAATCAAGAGATGCTCTTAAAAAAGGAGTAGATGCATTGGCTAATGCTGTTAAAGTAACTTTAGGTCCAAAAGGTAGAAATGTAGTTATTCAAAAATCTTTTGGTGCACCGCATGTAACTAAAGATGGGGTTACTGTAGCAAAAGAAGTTGAATTAGAAGATCCTGTTGAAAATTTAGGAGCTCAAATGGTGAAAGAAGTAGCTTCTAAAACCAATGACATTGCAGGAGACGGTACCACAACAGCTACTGTTCTTGCGCAAGCAATTGTAAGAGAAGGATTAAAAAATGTGGCTGCTGGAGCTAATCCTATGGATTTAAAGAGAGGTATTGATAAAGCTGTTGATGCAGTAGTTGAAGAGTTAAAAAAACAATCTCAGGTTGTAGGTTCAGATTCTGAAAAAATTAAACAAGTAGCATCTATTTCTGCTAACAACGATGAAACTATCGGTTCATTGATAGCTGAAGCTTTTGGCAAAGTGGGTAAAGAAGGAGTTATTACCGTAGAGGAAGCTAAAGGAACAGATACTTATGTAGATGTTGTGGAAGGTATGCAATTTGATAGAGGATACCAATCTCCTTACTTCGTTACGAATACTGAAAAAATGATTACAGATTTAGAAAATCCTTACATATTACTATGTGATAAAAAAATCTCTAGCATGAAGGATTTGTTACCTGTATTGGAGCCAGTTGCACAGCAAGGTAAATCTTTATTAATTATTTCTGAGGAAGTAGATGGCGAAGCTTTAGCTACCTTAGTAGTAAATAAATTACGTGGTTCTTTAAAAATTGCTGCAGTAAAAGCTCCGGGATTTGGAGATAGAAGAAAAGCAATGTTAGAAGATATAGCAATTTTAACCGGAGGTACTGTAATTTCTGAAGAAGCTGGTTTAACTTTAGAAGGAGCAACGGTTGAAATGTTAGGTACTGCTGAGAAAGTTACTATTGATAAAGACAATACTACCATTGTGAATGGTGCAGGAAGCGAAGAGAACATTAAATTAAGAGTTCAACAAATTAAAGCTCAGATTGAAAATACAACTTCTGACTATGACAAAGAAAAATTACAAGAAAGATTAGCTAAATTAGCTGGTGGTGTAGCTGTACTTTATGTAGGTGCTGCTTCTGAAGTAGAAATGAAAGAGAAAAAAGACCGTGTGGATGATGCCTTACATGCAACTCGTGCAGCTGTAGAAGAAGGTATTGTTTCAGGAGGAGGTGTAGCTTTGGTCAGAGCTATTGATGGAGCTTCTAAAGTTAAAGGTATTAATCAAGATGAAGAAACCGGTATTAAAATAGTTACTCGTGCTATTGAAGAACCACTTCGTCAGATTGTTGCAAATGCTGGAGGGGAAGGTTCTGTGGTTGTGAACAAAGTAAAAGAAGGAAAAGATGATTTTGGTTACAATGCTAAAACGGAACAATATGAAAACATGTTAAGTGCTGGAATTATTGATCCTACAAAAGTAACCCGTGTTGCTTTAGAAAATGCAGCTTCTGTGGCTGGTATGTTGTTAACTACAGAATGCGTAATTACAGACATAAAAAAAGATGAACCTGCAGGAATGCCACCAATGGGAGGAGGAATGCCAGGAATGATGTAATAAAAAATAAACAATTAAATATTTAAAACTGCTAAGATTTCTTAGCAGTTTTTTTATTTTTGTAAAAACTAATAATAACATTCTATGAAAAATCAACAAATAGTTGCTAATCATCTAGCACCTAGAACTCTTAGGTTTCTAAGTTATGCCATTGATATTATTGTATTCTATATCTTGATATTTTCTACAGGTATTCTATCACCAATTTTAAATGCAAGGGGTTGGATTTACTTATTAGGTTCTAATCCTTTAATTGATAGATTATTTGCAATGGTTTTATTTGTCATTTATTTCTTTTTGTTAGAAAGTTTACTGAAAGGTAAAACCATTGGGAAATTAATAACTGGAACTAGGGTAGTTACAGAGGAAGGAGAAAAACCAAGTATAATAACTTCTTTAAAGAGGAATTTAATACGAATCGTTCCTTTTGATACTTTATCTTTTTTTGGAGAAATTGGATGGCACGATCGATGGTCTAAAACCCGAGTAGTTAAAGCGAAAAATTTCGATAGAGAATTCTACGATCAGACATCTATTGACGATTTGGGTAAATAATTCTTAAAACTTTTATGGATAAATTTGAAATTATAAAAAAGAATAAGGCTCCTATAGATTTAAGATTTGCGAATTATTTAATTGATAATTTTATTTTTCAATTATTATATATTTTTATTGGAGTTTTAATTTTCATTAAAGATGAAATGTATATGAATTCCATATTCTATAATAATGAAATCGTAATTGGTTTTTATTATGTATTATATATGTTTCTTTTAGAGGTACTATTTAAAGGAAGAAGTTTAGGTAAATTTATTACCCGAAAAAAAGTGATTACTTTGCATGGAGGGGTACCAACAAAAAGACAATATCTTGCAAGAAGTTTAATAAGAATTATACCTTTTGAACCTTTCTCTTTTTTTAGAGAAGTTGGTGGATTTCATGATCTATGGACCAATACCCGTGTAGTTAAAGCCCAATCATTTGATCAAGATATAGAATATTTCATTTCCATTGATAGCATTGGAGAAAAAAACACCAAAGAGATTCTTTATAAAAGAATCTCTTTGGTGTTAAGAGAGAATTACGAACAACTAATTTAAAACATCATATTCAAATTGAGGATAACCTCTTAAATTTTCACTATTCGTAAGTTTTAAGAATCGTATTTTATATAAGGTTCCTAAATGATCTTTAAGAATATAGAACCGATCGGTATAGGTTTTAGCTCCTCCAAATGTGTTCCTCCAATTGGCTCCGATCACTCGTTGGTCATCGTAGATAAATTTAGATGGATCTACGTTTACTTTGGTAAAGGCTTCATAGTTTATTTCTGATGTTAAAACTTGATAAGCACCTACATGATCCATGGTATTTGTTATTATAAAATCTGAATATATGTAAGTACCACTACCTTTAATTTCATTTACAAAAACAGTAAAACATAAATCCCAATTATTTTTAGTGGGTTGTATAGAAACAGGTCCACTGTCCAGACTTAAAAAATTGAAATTATATGCAGTATCTTTATTTACAATATATTCCTTAAAGGTTGTATCAGAAATATTGGCATATTGTATTCGATAACCGTTAGTACCATTTCTTAGTATACGTATTTTTTTCCAGCCCCTGGAATCTCCTGAAATTTTTAAATCCGTGCTATTCCCTGTATACATATAGTTCCCCATATTTATTAAATATACCTTATTATCCTTGTCATTGGCACTTATTTCATCTATAGCCGTACGTTCAAGATAATTACCTTTTACATCATCCACATATTGTATGTTATTTGGTTGAAAAGTGGCAACGGCAACCAATGGTTTCATGGAAGCTACATCAGCTTCTGTCACTGCATTAATATCGGTCGTCTCCAATTTGCCTGCTGCCATTGATATAGAGGTATTAAGAATGACACGGAATTCCTTCCCACTGTAAAAACCAAAATCCCAGGCAATTCTTGGAGTAACAGTCATTTTTTGCAGATCTAAATCTATCCATACCTGATTAGGTTCTGTAGTGCCTCCAACCCAAGGATCTAGTATAGCTCCGGTAGGTTGAGGGATGTCTATGGGTGAATTGTTCTCGTTACAGCCAATGAGTATAAAGAAAGTAATATATAATAGAAAAATATTTTTCATAATAATAATATTATAGATTTAAATTGAATCCTAGTTTTACAAAATAGGATCTTCCATAGAATAGATTTATGGAAGAAATATTGCTATTCCCATGAGCATTGGAAGCATTAGAGTTGATACTATTGGTATTAATTGTTTTTACATTAAAAAGGTTTCGTGCACCAACCGTTAGTTCTACATTTCTTTTCAAAATATATTTTCGAACGGATGCATCTAATAAATGATAATCCTCTTGTTTTCCTAAATAATATGAATTAGTGTTAGCATCTAAAAAATATTGAGATTGTTGTCCTGTATATTTATAATATAAAGATAGAGTAGTGTCCCACTTTTTTATGCTATAACTAATATTAGAGTTTAACTGAAAAGTATATAGATACTTATTATCAGGAGTAGATATTATAGTACCATTAATGTTGTTATCCATTTTTTGATAGACTCCGAATAGAGATAAACCTAAATGAAAATCAAAATTCTCATATCTCAGATTATTTCCTGATTGAATTCCCCAGCTCTGGTATTTATCAATGTTCATATATTTATATTCAAGAGGTAAGGAACTAACGGTTGCTAGTGCTATTTTATCGTTTAGATGTAGATACATAGAACTCACCTCAAATTTAGCTCTAAGACCAGAATTTGTATTAATTTTTGTGTCCCAATAGATAGCCGTGGAATATCCTTTTTCAGGTGTTAGATTGGGATTTCCTTGTATGTTATGATTGGTATTTACATAATAAGTATACAATTCATCAAAATTAGGAGTTCTGCTACTGGTAGCAATTTCTCCACGGATGGTAGAATTTTTTGATAAATTATATTTTGCAAGAAAAGAATAAGAGTATAAATTTTCAAATTTTGTATTAAAACTAGCCCGAAAGCCACCGCGTAAAGATAGATTCTGACTAACTTTAAGTTCTCCGGAGGTAAATGCATCATAGTTATTTAAATGCTTTTTTACATCCTCATTATAGCCTGAAATATTTATACTCTGAACGGAAGTAGAAGTTGCTGCACGGTAACCTTCCATAATATTAAATTCATAGCCTATCTGAAAATTAAAGATTGAATTAGTGATAAAATCATTAAAAGTACCTCGGGTATACCAAGCCTTAGTTTTTGAATAACTTTGATAATTCTCTTTTTTTCCAAATATTTCTCTATTACCGATATTGTAAATATAATCTCTAGATTCCCTGTTCTGCTTTTGGTAAGATAAATCTCCTTTAAAATTTATTTGATTAAATATTCGTGCATTTACAAATAGATGATTGATGAATCGAGTGGTTTTATAATCTTTCTCTGTAGCGGAATAAGTATATAATCCATTTTCTTGAAGAGGAGCATATCTCGTAGTAGGGCTATAATAATTAATTAGCTCATTTAAATATTCCAATTTGTAAAAAGCACTAAAGTTATTGGATTTATAATTAATCAAAGCACTCGTATTCCATTGGTCTTTTGGCAACCATTCATACCCTCTTTTATTATCATTTTCATAATATTTTTTCCCCTTCATATCACCAAAATAGCCTTTAAAGTCATTTCTATACATATTCATTGAAAACATCCAATGATCAGAAATATTATGAGCTAAATCTATGGCTTGTATATGTCGTCCTTTATTTTTTAAATTATATTCAGTGCCAACCGATTCTTCCTGTACATATCCGGAAATTTTCCAATCGGAGAGTACCTTTTTCTTAGTTATAATATTGATTACTCCGGTAAAAGAATTAGAACCATAGTCTACCCCCATACTTCCTTTTACAATCTCTATACGTTCCACATTATCCAAATTAATCTTAGTTAAATCAACACTTCCCCCCATACCATGATCACTAACCAAAGGTATATTATCAACAAGAACTTTAAAATATTGATTGTCCAGTCCAAAAAGCGTTGCTTCAGAATCTCCGGTTTTAGAATTAGAAGAAGTTGAAAAATTTAAATGATAGTTTAAAATATCGGCAATTGTATTTGCTGCTCTATTTTTTATTTCTTCTTGAGAAATTACCTCCACCTGATAAATAGATTTATCTATAGATTGTTGAGAATACTGTCCAGTAACCACAACTGTTTCCATATTAGTAGAGTCTATATATAAACTATCTGTTATTTGAGAATAATAAAAAGTGAAAAAAAGCATGGATAAAAACAGTGTAAGTAAAGTTTTACTTCTCATATAACATAAATAATTTTTACAAATATAATGTTATTTATAATTAATCTAAATAATATTCAGAGCTTTTATATATAGATATTATTTTAGCAGTACATTAATGTACTGTTAAAATAATTTAATAAGCAGATTGTATAAATATAAAATTGGATAACTTATCTCTATGAAACATTGGAATTGCCTACGAATTAGAAAATGGAGAAATTATTTACATTCCTGAAACTGATTAATGGTATCTGATTTAAAAATAAATAAAATCTATGGAGGATTATTTTTAGCTTGCTTAAAGATCTTATCTTTGTAAAAAGAATAAAATTAAAGAAATATTACATAGAATGTTATCAATAAAAAATTTACACGCAGGAATTGAAGGAAAAGAAATATTGAAAGGTATTAACCTAGAAATAAAAGCTGGAGAAGTGCATGCGATTATGGGACCTAATGGAGGTGGGAAAAGTACTCTATCTAATGTTATTACTGGAAGAGAAGATTATGAAGTAACTGGTGGATCTATTCTTTTTGAAGGTAAAGAATTATTAGATTTAGCTCCAGAAGAAAGAGCAAACGATGGAATATTTATGTCCTTTCAATATCCGGTTGAAATTCCAGGTGTAAGTGTATCAAATTTTTTAAAAGCTTCAATTAATGCAAATAGAAAAGCTAAGGGTTTAGAAGATATTTCTGCTAGAGAATTTTTAGATAAAGTAAAAGAAAAATCCGAATTACTAGAAATAAAAAAAGATTTTCTTTCACGATCTTTAAACGAAGGTTTTTCTGGAGGAGAAAAAAAAAGAAATGAGATTTTCCAAATGGCAATGTTAGAACCTAAGTTAGCCATCTTAGACGAAACAGATTCTGGGTTAGATATTGATGCTTTAAGAATAGTATCTAACGGGGTTAATAAATTAAAAAGTAAAGATAATGCTGTGTTAGTAATTACTCACTACCAAAGATTATTAGATTATATTATTCCTGATTTTGTGCATGTATTAATGGATGGTAAAATAGTAAAATCAGGGACCAAAGAGTTAGCGTTAGAATTAGAAGAAAAAGGGTACGACTGGATTTAATTATCTAAAAAACTTTTCTTAAACGTTAAATAATTGCAATGAATATTTTGAATAACACAGAAATAAAAAATAAAGCTAGTCTGGCACAAGCCGAATTAAAAAATTTAAAATTTCCTTCAAAAAAAGAAGAGGATTGGAAATATACCAAAATTTCTCCTTTAAATCCTGAATTATATGTTCAAGCGGAAAAGCATGAGGTAGATCAAGAAATTATAAATAGAAATAAAATAGAGGGATTAGATTCCTTTAAAATTGTTTATATTGACGGGGTTTTTGTTCCTGAATTTTCCAACTATCCTAAAGATAAATTTATAGTTTTACCATTTTCAGAAGCTTTACAAAATGAGTTTTATACAAATGTTATTGAAGATAAGTACGGTAAACTTGTACCTAATGAATATTTTTCCGTTTTAAATACTGCTAATGTAAAAGAAGGCACCTTTATTTATATGCCTAAAAACACGGTAGAAGAACGACCCGTAGAAATTTTATATATAAACACAGAACAAAATAAGAAAGCTTCTCAATATTTAAGGAATCTTTTTGTGGTTGACGATAACTCACAAATTCTAATTACTACAAAAATTCAAACCTTTTCAAACTTAGATTTTTTAACCAACCTAGTTACAGAAGTTTTTGTAGGTAAGAATTCAAATTTTAGCTTGTATAAAATTCAAAACGATTCCTATACTACTCATCTATTAGATTCAACTTATATAGAACAAGAAAGAGATAGTCAGGCATCTATTTATACATTTTCTCTAGGAGGGAAAGTAACAAGGAATGAATTAATTTTTGATCAAAGAGGAGAAAATATAAATTCTATTTTAAAGGGTATTAGTTTAATAGGAGAGGGTCAAGAAGTAGGTAATCACACTTTAGTCAATCATAATCAACCCAATTGTGAAAGTCATGAGCTTTATAGAGGAATTTATGCGGAAAATGCACATGGTATTTTTAATGGAAAAATTAAAGTGGATCAAATTGCCCAAAAAACGAATGCTTTCCAGCAAAATAATAATATATTATTATCTAATAAAGCGAGTATAGATACTAAACCTCAATTAGAAATTTTTGCAGATGATGTAAAATGTTCACATGGATGTACAGTTGGACAACTGGACAACGATGCGCTTTTTTATATGAAACAAAGAGGAATCCATGATAATGAGGCTAAAGCATTGCTAATGTTTGCTTTTTGTGCAGATGTTATGGAAACGGTTGCGATACCTCAATTGAAAGATACAGTAAATAAAATTGTTGCTAAAAAGTTACATGTTGATATTGATTTTGATTTTTAATTGATTTATAAGTATATATAAATAAAAAAGTTGGAGTTTTTTACTCCAACTTTTTTTTATAAATTTATCTATTATTCTATAAAAAGAAAATAATGAAAATATTACTTTCTCCAGCAAAAATGATGAGCGTAGATGCTTCTTCGCAGTGGACGAAAAGATCCCAACCCAACTTCTTGGATAAGACTATAGAATTGCAAAACAATCTAAAAGAGTTTAGTCCTTCAGATTTAGAAAATTTATTAGATATTTCACCTAAATTATCAAAAGAAAATTGGGAAAGGAATCAAGAATGGAAAGAGAATCCAACTAAAGATGAGAGTTTACAAGCTATTTTAGCTTTTAAAGGAGAAGTATATAGAGGTTTACAAGCAGAGACACTGAATGAAAAAGCACTTGAATATTTACAGAATAATTTATTAATAATTTCAGGGTTATACGGTTTACTGCATCCATCTGATGAAATAATGCAGTATCGGTTGGAGATGGGGAAGAAATTAAAATCGAAAAAAGCGAACAATTTATATATGTTTTGGAAAGAAATACTAACAAGCTATCTTTCCAAACTATTAAAGAAAGATGAACCCATATTAAATTTAGCAAGTAAAGAATATTTTAAAGTATTTGATACAAAGAAACTTCAAAATCCTATTATAGAGGTTGATTTTAAGGACTACAAAAACGGATCTTTAAAAAGTATCATGATGTATTTTAAAAATGCCAGAGGAAAAATGACTCGTTGGTGTGCAGAAAATAACATTCAAGATATAAATAAATTAAAAGTCTACAATGAAGATGGTTATGAGTACTCTGAGGATTTATCCAAAGAAAACAATCTTGTTTTTATTAGATAATAACCTATAAAGGATTAAACTAATTTGGTTTCAAGAGCATATTAAATGTCAAATGTAAAGATAAAAGTTGGTTTTTTGTCCAGAGAAGATCCTTGTGATAAAAAGGCTTGGTCAGGAACAATTTATCAATTATATAAAAACATACAAACGATACAAAATGTTGAAGTTTTATGGATCCCTATAAAAAGAAAAATAATTTATGAAAAATTAATGAAAATATTTATGGGGATTTTATCAAGAATTTTTTTTAAAAAAAAATCTGAACATTTAATATTTTATTCTAAAATTTTAGCAAAAGATATAAATCATCATTTATTAGATGATATTGATATCGTATTTGCCCCATCAGGATCTGTAAATATAGCATATTTAAAAATCAAAAAGCCTATTATTTATTTAACAGATTCAACCTTTCATCTTCTTTATAACTATTATCCAATTTTCAGTAATTTCTTTTCATTTAATGTTAAACAAGGCAATGTTATAGAAAAAAAAGCGGCAGATAATTCCACTACGATAATAGTATCCTCAGATTGGGCAAAAAACTCTTTTATTAATGACTATAAAATACCTGAAAAAAAAATAAAAGTAATTGAATTTGGAGCAAATATTGATAATATAAAAGTAAATCCAAAATTTAATTTTCAGAAGACGGGGCAATTAAATCTTCTATTTTTAGGAGTTGATTGGGAGAGAAAAGGGGGAAAAATAGCAGTCGAATGCCTTAGCTATTTAAATGGGAACAATATAAAGTCTATATTACAAGTGGTAGGTGTTGATCCACCAATGAAGTATAAAAATGATAATAACATAAAATCCTACGGTTTTCTAAATAAAAACTTGGATAAAGATTATAATTTACTCAAGGAGATTATTTATAATTCAGATCTCCTAATTTTACCAACTAAGGCGGAATGCTCAGCTATAGTATTTTCAGAAGCCTCAGCGTATGGTTTACCAATACTTACCTATGATACTGGAGGAATTCCGAATTATGTTATTAATGGTCAAAATGGTTACAGATTAAACCTAAAGTGTGGGGGGAAAGAATTTGCTGAAAAAATATTAGAAATCATTCATTTAAAGGAGCTAAATAAATTAAGAGAAGGATCTTTTGCTATCTATAAACAAAAATTAAATTGGGAGTGTTGGAAAACTAAATTTATGAATGTAATAAATGAAATAACAGAAAGTAAATAATTTACAAGTTTTCATCTTTCATTTCAAATAATAATTTTTTTGCTCTCATAAGACTTACTTTTACATTGGCTAATGTAAGTCCTGTGTCATTGACTATTTCATTCAATTTTTTTTCATCTAAATATCTGAGCTGAATTAAAATACTGTATTTCTCAGGAAGTTTGTTCAACATCTTTTGTACAGTTTCAACATTTTGTTTGTAGATAAAAAGCTGTTCAGGAGAGGGATCACTGTCTTTAATATCATGATAGTTATCTGTAGAAAAATTAGATAGGATTTTGTTATTTTTTCGTAAAAAATCAATACAAGTATTATGTGCAATTGAAAGAATCCAAGTTTTAAAATCAAAATCAATATTATATAAATTTAACTTTTGTAAAACTTTTGTAAATGTTTCAATGGTAAGTTCTTCCGCATTATTTTCATCCTTAACAAGAGAATAAATGTATCTTTTTACGTCATCCCAAAAAAGATTGACTAAACGACTTTGGGCTTGTTGTTTAGATGTTTTTGCTTTTTCAATTAGATCGTATAATTCCAAATTTCACCAATTTTTGACTTATAATATTATCAATAATAGTACCCAAAGGTAGATGATTTTAAGTATTTCTTAATTTAATAATATTAAATAATAATTTTTCACTGGCATTATTTTTGGAATGATATAAAAAAATATAAATTATGAATACATTTGTAGAACCTAGAAAATCAATAACTAATCATTGGTGGGTTTTATTGCTTTTAGGAATAATATTTTTATTAGGAGGAATTATAGTATTGTCAAAACCAGCTCCTACGCTGATTTTTATAAGTACATTTTTTGCAATATCTTTTTTACTTACAGGGATTTTTGAAATATTCTTTTCACTCTCTAATACTAAAAATAGTTCATGGGGATGGTATTTGGCAGGTGGAATATTTGATTTATTAATAGGGATAGTACTTTTAAGGTCAAGTATAATAACTCGTTTAGATATATTAGCTTTTTTTATAGGTTTTTGGATACTTTTTAAGGGTGTATCTTTAACAGGTTATTCTTTAGATATTAAAAAACTAGGATCAAATAACTGGGGGTGGTTATTATTTTTTGGAATACTTGAAATTATTTTTTCACTTATTATTTTAGTAGTCCCTTCTATAGGTTTAGCAACTCTATTGGTTTGGATTAGTGTTTCAATCATTTTCATTGGAATATATTATATCTTTTTATCATTAACTTTAAAATCAATATAAGAAAAAAATTAATATTTTAAAATAAATTAAAAGCTACCAAATGGTAGCTTTTAATGTTTTAAGTACTAAATTTAATTTATTATTCAAAAGGTATTCCATCTATCGGAGCACTTTTCACGCCTGGTTTACTGCGAGTCATATCCTCCACACGTTTCTGAACAGCTTCAGGGTTATTTATCCAATCTTGATAGAATGAATATTGACATTTAGGTTCACCAAAACGTTCTTCACCAGAGTTGATGGTTCCTGTATAGCCTCTGTGTAATAGTTTATAAAGGTGATTTTCAGATTGATCATTGGCTCTGGAATCACGGATTTCTGAAACAGATAATTGCGCATATTGTATACCCATTTCTTCTGTTTCACATTCACCTAGGGTTCTACCATCAAAACCAATAATAGAGCTATGTCCGAAATAGGTGTAAACACCATCGAAACCAGTTGCATTAGCAACGGCTACATATACATTGTTGCACCATGCCATGCATTGTGCAATATTAACCTCAGCGCGTTTAGCTGGGTACATGTAACCTTGGCTTCTGATAATAAGTTCAGCACCTTTCATCGCACAATCTCTCCAGATTTCAGGGTAGTTTCCATCATCACAAATAATTAAACTAATTTTCATTCCTTTAGGCCCTTCGCTAACATAGGTTTGATTTCCTGGATACCATCCTTCAATAGGAGTCCATGGCATCATTTTTCTATATTTTTGAACAATCTCCCCCTTGTTATTTATTAATATAAGCGTATTGTATGGAACTTTTTTAGGGTGTTCTTCATGACGTTCGCCGGTTAAAGAAAATACTCCCCAAACGTTATTGTCTTTACAAGCCTTGGAAAAAATTTCAGTTTCAAAACCAGGAACTGTTGTTGCATTGTTCATCATTTCATCACGATCATACATGATTCCATGTGTGCTATACTCAGGGAAAACAATAATGTCTAATCCTGGTATTCCTTGTTTTACTCCTGCAATAAATTGGGAGATAAATTCACAATTTTGTTTAATTTCTTCCTTGTCGTGTAATCTAGGCATTTTATAATTAACTACTGCGATACCTACTGTGTCTGGACTTGATGAAATGTCTCCGTGTCTCATGATATTATTTTTTAGTGATTTTGTTTATTTAATACAACCATGATGCCAATTTATAATTAAAATAATTTTACATTTTGTTAAAATATGTTTAATAAAAGTATAAAATATTTTATTGATTAACAATATTTTATGAAATAAATGTTTTTTAAAATAAAATTAATGTGTATTTTATAATTAGTTTAAAAAAAAATAAACGTGGGCCAGTTTTTGTATTGCTATCTGTTTCTAATCCATAGATAAGAGTAAATAGAATACTAACCATTACACTATTTTTTACTTTTAGCCAATAAAGAATGCAATGTAGTTTTCTTTACAGATCTAGCTTTAAAAATTAAAATAGGGAATACCACCCCAAACGCTAATGAGAGTAAAGTGAATCCAGTTTTTATCCCCTTATCTAGCATTCCCATTAAAAAATTAATTTGCAAAACTTCTCCTTCTTTCAGTGTAATAGCTTGAATTAAAGAAACCATAAATTCATAACCTGATTTTCCAGGGATAATATTTATGATCGCTGGAATTGTAAATACAATAGGAGGAGTGTGTACTTTATGCGCACAGTATATACCTAATATACCAACTAAACAGGCGGACATAAAACTTGCAAATACAATCTGATTTTCCCAAATATATAAAAGAAAGGTTCTGCAACTAAAACCTAACCCTCCTAGAATTGCAACCACCCACATCGATCTTTTAGGTGTTGTGAAAAGCACAGCAAATCCTATGGAAACCCACATCGACCAAAAAATTTTTTCAGATGTAGATATATCTAAATTTGTAAATAAACTAATTAAATCCATAACCAAAAATAAATAATGATAAAAATAAACCTATTGCGATAGAAAGTATAAGCATAGTGCCCAAAATTCCCCTTGCAATGCCTTGGGAAATATATCCTTCTAAAATGTCTATAAATGAGTTAATAAGGGGAACTCCTGGGATTAAAAAAAGTACGCAGGAAGCTAGCGCACTGTTTAAACTGTCATTAAAAATTAAGCGAAAAGCACAGATGATAGAGACTGCGGCAAAGGAGGAAGCGCTAAATACAATGAATATATTAAATCCTTTTTTAGTTAATAGTATTCTTGTTAACAGCCCTATAACAGTAGCAAAAAAGCAGAAAATAAATTCCAACCATGAACCTCCTAATATTCGGCATAATCCTGCTCCCGCAAGTCCAACAAAAATACAGATATAAATTTTAGAATATTGTTTGATTTCTTTTATTTCTCGTAAACTTTTTTCAATATCATGCACATTTAAATTTTCATCAACCACTCGCCAAGAAAGTAGGCTTATTTCTGAGATTATATCAAAATTCACACTTATGTGAGGAATGGAACGAACAATGGTGTGAGACTCATTCCCTTTAATATCAGAAACAGTTAAGATAACACTTGAGAGAGAAAAGAAAAAATCAGTTTTAAAACCCAATTGGTTTGATATTCTTAGAGTGTTTTTTAAAGTCCTAGAGGTATTTGCTCCATTCATAATTAGAGTAATCGCTAGGTCAGAAAGCAATAAACTTACAGACTTTATATGATTGGGAGAATCTGGCATAAAAATGGAACTAATGTTACACAAAAATAGTGAACAACAATTAATACTCTGTAAACAAATGCTTTATATATGACATCAATCAGTAAATTAGAAATTAGCTATAAAAAGCTTTCATCAATTATTAATATATTTGTAAATTAAAAAAGACACATGAAAAAATATATCATCCCATTTTTAATGTTTATATTGTTAACTTCCTGTCAAACTCAAAATGGAGCAATAGATTATGATACCCAGTATAATTTTTCTAAAATAAAAACTTACGATTATTACATAGATAACGTGGTTCAGTCTAATTCTATAGACAGTGCCAGCATCATGAAAAATTTGAATTATGTATTAGAAACTAAAGGTTTAACTAGAAACACTCAAAATCCAGATGTCTATATAGCATTGCAAGTTAGCAAGAGAGATGAAACTCAAGTAAGTAATGTCGTGAATTTAGGTGTTGGAGGGGGAGGTACCTGGTTTGGTTTAGGAACCAACATAGGTATCCCTATCAGAAATAAGGTAACTGCATACTTTATACAAGTCTCCATGGATGATGCAAATACGAATAATTTAATTTGGACAGGACAAACCATTGAAAACCTTCCCTACGGATCAAAACCAGAAACAAAATCTAGATTTTTTAAATCGTCAATAGAATCTTTATTTAAAAAATTTCCTCCAAAAGTAAGGAAGACGAAAAAGCAGATGAAAAAGAATTATTATAATTAATAAAATCAATTCAAGTATAAAAAGGCAACTATATAGTTGCCTTTTTACTTTAAAAACCATAGATGATAAATAACATATGGAAAAAATCCTACACAATTATCGTTTAAACGATTAAATTTTTTATTTTTGAAAAACCGCAAAAATCAAAATTTATGAGTCAAGGGAATAACAAATATTTGTATTGGATAACATTCGTAGCAGTAAATGGAGGCTTACTATTTGGTCTTAATATGGCAGGTATTGCCGGAGCTAACGAATTAATAAAAAAAGATTTTAATCTCAGCGATAGTGGTTTAGGTACTATTGCTAGTTTCTTGATGTTAGGCTGTCTAATTGGAGCATTATTTACAGGGAAATTTACAGATACCTATGGTAGAAGAAAAGTAATGATCGGTACAGCCCTACTTTTTATCATTTCATCTCTAGGGTGTGCATTTTCTACAGGTTTTTATAGTTTAACCTTTTTTAGAGTTCTTTCTGGATTTGCCGTTGGAGCTACCTCAGTAGTAGGACCCATGTATATTGCAGAAATATCTCCGGCAAAAAAAAGAGGTACTTTAGTTTCTTTTAATCAATTTGCAATAACAATAGGTATTTTCTTAGCCTATGTATTTGATTATTTTTTAATTAATTTAGGAGACAATAGCTGGAGATATATGCTAGCTATCCCTGCATTATTTGGAGTAATTTATTTTATATATTTATTAGGTAACTTTCCTGAAAGTCCCCGTTGGTTATTAGCAAATAACTACAAAGACAAGGCTATTAAAATTTTAAGAAAGACTAGTGAGAGTAGTGATTTAGAGAACGAATTAAGAGAAATTGAAGAATCCATTAAGCAAGAGACATCTAAAGAGAAGATTAAGTTTAGTGAATTGTTTAAGGGTAAGACAGGTAAAGTAGTATTGATAGGAACCTTAATTGCCGCTTTTCAACAAATTACAGGAATTAATGCAGTTTTAGTTTTTGCTCCGGATATCTTTAAATCAGCAGGAGTTGGGGCAGATCAAGCACTATTACAATCGATGATTGTAGGATTAGTAAATGTTTTAATGACTATAGTAGCACTTAAATTGGTAGATAGTAAAGGGAGAAAAACACTTCTTTTGTGGGGTGCATTAGGGATGACCGCATGTTTAGCATATCTAACCTATGCTTTTTCTAAAGAAGAAAAAAGTGCAATTGCAGTTTTGCTTGCTTTGTTAGGATATATCTCCTTTTTTGCAGCTTCCTTTGCTCCTGTAATGTGGGTAATTATATCTGAAATTTATTCCAATAGAATTAAAGGAGTAGCCATGTCTTTTTCAACGGCAGTAAGTTGGGGATGTACATTTTTAACTGTATACTTTACACCTATCATAAGGCAGAATTTTGGTAATAGCTTTCTATTTGCAATTTTTGGTTTTTTCTCAATAGTAGCCTATATATTTGTTAAATTCTATATACCTGAGACCAAAGGTAAATCATTAGAACAAATAGAAAAAGAGCTAGGATTAAAATAATCTATCATGAAAAAAGCATCTATTAAGGATGTAGCTTTAAAAGCAGAGGTTTCAACAGCTTTGGTGTCCTATGTAATGAATAATAAACACATAAATAGGATAAGTAAAGAAACTGCGGAAAGAGTTAGACAAGCAGCTAAAGAACTTAACTATAGACCTAATAAAATAGCTCAAAGTCTTAAATCTAATAAAACTAATACCATAGCTTTATTAGTTGCAGATATATCTAACCCATTTGCCTCTCAAATTGCTAGAATTATTGAAGATGAAACTAGTAAAAGAGGATATGCAGTATTAATTGGCAGTTCAGATGAAAACCCTGAAAAGTTGCAACAATTAATAGAAGTTTTTTTAAATAGACAAGTAGATGGATTTATTATTATACCAGTTATAAATTCTGAGAATTCAATAAAAGAACTTATTAAAACCAAAATACCTGTGGTATTAATTGATCGATATTTTAATGATGTACAAGTTCCAGTAATAACCACGAATAATTATGGAATCTCTTATCAATCCATCGAGTATTTAATTAAGACAGGAAAAAAAAATATAGGAATATTAGTTTACGATGTTGAATTGGCACATCTAAAAGAAAGAATTAAAGGATATAGAAGAGCTTTAGAGGATCGCGGATTACCCTTTAGGGATGAGAATATAAAGTTTATTAATGAAAAAAACATTCAAGCTGAAGTTGAAAAAGCAATGGATGAATTACTTAAGAATAATAATAATTCGATAGATGCAATTTTTTTTACAACTAATAAGCTCGCTATAGCAGGTTTAAAAAATATTGTAAAAAGAGATATAAAAATCCCTCAAGAAATAGCAATTCTTACTTTTGATGAATCAGAAGCATTTGAAGTATTTAATCCGCCATTAACCTATATAAAACAACCCTTGCAGGAGATATCCAAAGAGTCAGTAGAAATATTAATGCAAATCATAGAAAATAAAAATCTTAATCATAAACCAAGAGTTTTCAATTCTAAATTAATGATTAGACAATCAACGTAAAAGAAATTACAATTTATGGAAAGAGAAATAGATACAAGACCCATTGTTAGCTTTGGGGAGATACTATGGGATATATTTGAATCCGGAAAAAAAATAGGAGGAGCTCCTTTTAATGTAGCTTATCATATTAATAAAATGGGAGCTACGGGTAAAATGATTAGTTGTGTTGGTAAAGATGAACTAGGGGCTGAGTTGTTAGGAAAAGTAAAAGAAGCAAATATATCAACAGATTATTGCCAAGTTACACAAGAACAAGAAACAGGAACAGTTTTAGCTGAAATTGACGAGAACAATGAAGCTCATTATACAATTAAAGAGCCGGTTGCTTGGGACTTCATTCAGTGGGAGGATAGTTATAAAGAATTATTAAGAAACTCTCAAGCTTTAGTGTTTGGTAGTTTAGGCTCAAGAAATTCAACTTCTAAGGAAACACTTCATAAATTAATAGAGATTGCACCTTATAAGGTTTTTGATGTAAACTTGCGCCCGCCATTCATATTCCAAGATAATATCTTAAAACTTTTAGAAAAATCAGATTTAGTAAAAATGAATAAATCTGAGTTGAGACAAGTTTTACAATGGTTAGGCGAAGAATATACTTCAGAAGAATCAGCAATAAAATACATTAGAAATCACTTTAATTTAGATGGATTAATTGTTACTAAAGGAAGTAAAGGAGCTGTTTATTGCGATCATAAAGAATACTTATTTTTAAAAGCTGTGGAAGTTGAAATCAAAGACACCGTAGGTAGTGGAGACTCTTTTTTAGCAGGATTCCTATCTAAAAGAGCCAAAGGAGCAACGGTAGAAGAAGCCATGAAGGAAGCCGTTTACTTAGGAGCTTTTATAACGAACCATCAAGGAGCTTGTCCAGAATATAGTATGGAAGAATTTGAGAAATTCAAACAAGATAGAGAGATAGGCTAATTGTAATAAATAATATATCAGAAAAATTTAAAACAATATTTTAAATTCATCATTAAGCCCTGTAATTAGTACAGGGCTTAGTTATATTAAACAATACATTTAAATGAAAAATCTTTTGTGTTCAAATTCATTGAATAAAACAAATAGCAGAATATAATTTTCAATTAACTTTGAAACGTAATTTCACATTTATGCAACTTAATATAACGAATGAAACTTCATTGTTACAAACAGTAGTAATAGGTCAGCCTTATTCTATAGGTAAGCAACCGAAATTAGACGAAGCATACGATGCTAAATCTTACCAAAGCATAAAAGATAAGATTTATCCTAGTGAAAGTAAAATTGTTAATGAAATGCTATGCTTGGAAAAAATTTTAAAAAAATACGGAGTTGAGGTCTTACAGCCTAAAATATTAAAAGAATATAATCAAGTATTTGCAAGAGATGTAGCCTTTGTTATCGATGATAAAATTATAATTTCCAATATGATTGCAGACCGAGAAGAAGAACAAGAAGCCTACGAAGAAATTTTTAAATCGATAAATTTTAAAAACATTTACAATTTACCTAAAAAAGCTAATGTAGAAGGAGGAGATATAGTCCTAACTGATGAGGTTGTTTTTTGTGGGGTTTATAAAGGTTCTGATTTTTTCCAGATTAAAACCGCCAGAACAAATGCATACGCTATTGAATACCTCAAAGAATTATATCCAAATAAAATTTTTAAAGAATTACAACTAAAAAAAAATGATAAAGATCCCAGAAAAGGCGTTCTTCATTTAGATTGCACCTTTATGCCTATAGGGAAAAATAAAGCAATTTTATATAAAGAAAGTTTTGCTAATGAAGAAGATTACCATTTTTTAGTTGATTATTTTGGAATTGAAAATATTTTTGAATTAACAGAAGATGAAGTATTCCATATAAACAGTAATGTTTTTTCCATATCCCCGGAAGTAGTAATTTCAGAAGAGAAATTTATACGTTTAAATCAATTTTTAGAAAATGAATGGAACTTTAAAGTTGAAAAAATTCCATACTACGAAATATCTAAAATGGGAGGATTATTAAGATGTTCCACATTGCCATTAATTAGAAAAAAATGAAAGAAAATATAATTGCAGATACCGTTTTGATGATTGAGCCCATTGCATTTGGTTTCAATAAACAAACAGCAATGGATAACCTTTTTCAAGAAAATGATTCAGTTTCTCCAAAAATAATCCAAGAGCATGCAAGTAAAGAATTTAATTGCATGGTAAACGAACTCATTAAATCAGGAATAGAAGTAATTCAAATTAAGGATACTCATGAGCCACATACGCCAGATTCCATATTTCCTAATAACTGGGTAAGTTTCCATTCTGATGGTACTGTTGTATTGTATCCTATGTATGCTGAAAATAGAAGAGATGAAAGAAGAGAAGATATTTTGAAATCCATTGAAAATAAAGGATTCTATATCAATCAAATTATTGATTATACTCAAGCAGAGAAAGAAAACTTATATTTGGAAGGTACGGGAAGTATGGTTCTTGATAGAGAAAATAAAATTGCTTATGCCTCCCTATCCGAGAGAACCAATGAATTTATATTTCTAGAATTTTGTGAAGAAATGGGTTATACTCCTATTACCTTCCATGCACTTCAAGAAATTGGAGACAAAAAATTCCCTATTTATCATACCAACGTAATGATGGGGGTATGTAAAGGCTTTTGCTTAATTTGTTTAGAAACCATACATAATGAAGAAGAAAAACGAAAAGTGGTTAATTCTTTAAAATCAACAGGAAAAGAAATTATTCCAATATCGATCCATCAGATGAAACAATTTTTAGGGAATCATTTACAATTAAAATCTAAAATTGATGGAACTAGATATTTAGTAGTATCTCAAACTGCATATCAATCAATTACCCAAGAACAGTTAAAAAAAATAAAAAATTATACTGAAATTATAGTCTGTAATATTCCAACTATTGAAAAATATGGAGGGGGTGGCGTTCGTTGTATGTTGGCAGAAATATTTTTACCTAAAGCTATAGATAAAGATTGTAAGTTTTTTGCTTAAAATAATTTTGGAGATTCATAAAATCTCCGTTATATTTGCACCTCTAAATATGGCGAGGTAGCTCAGCTGGTTAGAGCACTGGATTCATAACCCAGAGGTCGGCAGTTCAAGTCTGCTCCTCGCTACTTTTTAAGCTTAATTGGTATAACATACTAGTTAAGCTTTTTTATTTATTGCAAAACATAAATAAAATTGTAATTTCAGCATATGGATAAGGTAAAAATAGAAGATAAGCTTAATTATAAAAATGTGAAACCCACCAATATGCGAATTTTGGTTTATAATTTTTTAAAAAATAAAAAAGTAGCCTTATCTCTAACTGAAATTGAAAATTACTTTGAATATGCAGATCGTATTACCATTTATAGAACCCTAAAGACCTTTGAAGAAAAAGGACTAGTACATAGTATACAAGAAAACAATACTTCTAAATATATTCTGTGTAAAGAAGATTGTGACGAACAACTTCACAACGATTGGCACCTACATTTAAGTTGTAAAATATGTGGAGAGACAACTTGTAGAGAAGAAGTTGTAATTCCTGAAATTTTAAATGTAAAGTTTAGAATTGAAGAAATTAATTTCTCAGCGAAGGGAATCTGCGAAAGGTGCTTACAAGAATTGCAATAGTATTGCATAGGATCTTCATATACATTTGCATCATATAAATTAATATTATGTCTAAAGCATGTTGCAACACTCAGATATATTCCCATAAAACACAATTAAAATTCTTAAAAAGTTTTCTTCCGGCTATTGTCTCATTATTAATACTAATAGTAGGTAGTATTCTAAATAGTTCAGATCAATCATGGTTCAAAGGTTGGATTAAATTCGCCTACTATATAGTAGCCTATATACCGGTTGGATTTCCAGTAATTAAAGAAGCTTGGGAGAGTATTAAAAAAGGTCAATTTTTCTCAGAATTTTTGTTAATGTCTATAGCTACTCTTGGAGCATTTGCTATAGGTGAATACCCAGAAGGAGTAACCGTAATGTTGTTTTATTCCGTTGGAGAGGCACTTCAAGATTTAGCAGTTTCAAAGGCTAAAAATAACATTAAAAGCTTATTAGATCAAAGACCGGACAGCGTTACGGTTGTAGAAAAAGAAAACTTACATGTAATACCTGCAAAAGAAGTTAAAGCAGGATCTATCATTCAGTTAAAACCGGGAGAGAAATTAGCTTTGGACGGACAATTGCTTTCAGAGAAAGCCTTATTGGATACCTCCTCTTTAACTGGAGAAAGTGCCCCTCAAATAAAATATAAATCAGATTCAGTTTTTGCAGGTATGATAAATTTAAACACTGTAATCCAAGTTTGTGTCACTTCTACTTACGATCATACGAAACTCAGCAAGATATTAGAATTAGTGCAAAGTGCTACTTCTAAAAAAGCTCCAACAGAATTATTTATAAGAAAATTTGCTAAGATTTATACTCCTATGGTAGTTTTCCTAGCAATCAGTATTTGTTTTCTGCCTATTTTTTTTACTAGCGATTATCAATTTAAAGAATGGTTGTACAAAGCCCTTATTTTTTTAGTGATCTCTTGTCCATGTGCTTTAGTAATCTCTATACCATTAGGATATTTTGGGGGGATTGGTGCAGCTAGTCGACATGGAATTTTGTTTAAAGGAAGCAGTTATTTAGATAAAATTGCAGGAATTCAAAATATTGTTTTAGACAAAACAGGAACTATAACAGAAGGTTCATTTAAAGTACAGGAAGTAAATATAAATCCCAAATTTAATTTGTCTAAGATTATTCAATACGTAAATGCAATTGAAAATTTAAGTACCCACCCTATAGCAACTGCAATTAAAGAATACGCAGGAGAAGTAAATATGGGAATTTCTGTGCAAAAGGTTGAAGAATTTCCAGGGATGGGCATTAAAGCAGAAATTGAGGAAGCAGAAATATTAGTAGGAAATTTCAAATTGTTAGATAAATTTAATATTTACTACGATGCTGAAAATTTAAATTTGAGAAATACTATTATTGCCATTGCCTATAAAAATGAATTTGTAGGATATATAAGCATCTCAGACCAAATAAAAGCAGATGCTGCACAGACGATTAAAGAGTTAATGCATTTGGGGATTAAAGTCACCATGTTAAGTGGAGATAAATCTTCAGTAGTAAAAGAAGTTGCAAATGCATTAAATATAGAAGAAGCTTATGGTAACTTATATCCCGAAGAAAAAGTAAAGAAATTAGAAGAAATTATAAACTTTAAAGAAAGTGTTGCTTTTGTAGGTGATGGAGTAAACGATGCTCCAGCATTAGCACTAAGTGATGTTGGAATAGCTATGGGAGGTTTAGGAAGTGATGCAGCCATTGAAATTGCAGATGTTGTAATCCAAGACGATAAGCCTAGTAAAATACCAGTAGCTTTAAAAATAGGAAAAAAAACCAAGCAAATCGTTTGGCAAAATATAATTTTAGCATTTACAATTAAAATAGCGGTCTTAATATTAGGAGCTGGAGGATTTGCCAATATGTGGGAAGCTATTTTTGCAGATGTTGGCGTTGCTCTTCTTGCAATAGCTAATGCAATTAGAATTCAAAGAATGAATTTTTAGGAAAAATCTTTAAGAGAATAAAAGAATACAAAGATTATAATATTACTTATGGTTCAATAAGAATATTAAATTAACAATAAGGTTTCAAAAAGAGTAATTTAACTAATTTCGCAAAGAATACATATTTAAAAACTATGTGAGCTTATTTTTTCACAATTTAATTAAATCGATAAAGATTTTTAAATTTAAAATTATTTCTAAATAATGAAAAAGCGAATATTTTTCCTTCCTATATGCATATTTTTAGGAATACATACCATAGGCCAAGTACAATTTAAATCACTTAAAGAAGTTTTTAATTATGCAGATGCTAATGCCTATGAAATTAAAGATGCAGAAATCCAACAAAATATAACTAAATCTAAAAAAATACAATCTCAATCTTCTTTATATCCAAATATTTCTTTCGGATCTGGTTACAATGACAACCTCACTTTAATGTCAACTCTTATACCCGCTAAAATATTTAACCCCAATGCTTCAGAAGGCACCTTTGAGAAAATGACTTTCGGAAAGCAGCATACCTATAACATAGGGCTTCAAGCACAATGGGATATTTTAAATTTTCAAAAAATATTTGCGGCCAAAGCAGCGGGCATACAAGAAGAATCTAGTTTAATTCAAACAGAAAAAATTCGATATAATTTGTATAATCAATTAGCTTCCACATATTATTCCATACTATTGGCGCAAAAATCAATTGATATTTATAATAAGAATGTTGAGGTTTCAACAAAACTTTTAGGCAATGCAAAAGAAAAGTTTAATAAAGGATTGATAAGTGAATTGGAATTAAACAAGGCAAAAATTCAACAATTGCAAAATTTTAAAAATTTACAAAATGCTAAAGATAATTTACAGCAGCTGCAAGTTCAACTTCAAAGTCAACTGAATTTAGGTGAGGATATAGATATTAACGGAGATATTGAAGAAGCATTAATCAATAATACGGATATCACCACGGAAAATCCAGAAATCCTTTGGCAAAAAACTCAGATTAAAGCTTTTGAATATAATGTAAAACAGGGGAAAGCCTTGTACTACCCCTTGTTGAGTTTACAATATCAATATACATATAACTGGGCAACAGATGGGTTTTTAAATTTTTCTAATGTCAGCCACTTACCTTCTCAAGTATTAGGATTCAAATTAAGTGTGCCACTTTTTACAGGTTTTAACAACAAACAAAGTTTAAATGAAATGAAGTTGCAACTGCAGCAACAAAAAATGAAATTGGATAATCTACAATTGGTAAAAAGTAAAGAAGATGAAAACTTTAAGCTTCAATATGAACAAGCTTTAAATAATCTTAATAGGGATAAAGAAATTTTAGATTTACAAGAAAAAAATGACTTGCATTACGAAAGAAGATATGAAAATGGAATTATTAGTTTAGACGACCGATTAGATAAATATAACGATCTACTAACAGCTCAATTCAATTATCTTAACAGTTTAGCGGATTATTCAATCGCACAATACCAAGTGTTTATACGCCAAATGAATTACCAACTCTTAGATTTTAATAATATAGAACCATGAAGTTTATAATTAATTACAAAATCGTAGTAATTTCTTGCTTATTATTTTTAGCTTGTTCCAAGAGAGAAACGACAGCTCCGGAACGAAAAAACCTTCAAGAAGCGGTGTTTGGGAATGGATACATTAAACAAGAGGATGAATATACAATATCATCCACAATTAACGGATTAATTACAGAAGTTAATATAAAGGAAGGAGACTTAATAACTCCACAGAATTTATTAGTGAGAATAAAGAGTGATGTTCCTAATGTTCAATTGCAAGATGCTTATGTGGTAAATAACGATGCTATTAGAAATACAGCCAATAATTCCCCACAAATTTTACAAATTCAGGCACAAATCAATCAGGCTAGACAACAACTTATTTTAGATCAGAACAATTATGACAGATATAAAAAATTAAAGCAAACCAATTCGGTTTCACAATTAGATTTAGAAAAAGCAGAATCTCAGTATATAGCTTCCAAGGAAAATTTGAGAGCACTTGAAGAAAGTTTAGCTCAAATTAAGAATCAGTTAAATCTTGCCGTACAAAGAAGTAAAATTCAAATTGAGAATCAAAAAGCTCAATTGGAAGATTACAATGTAATTGGAGAGAAAGAAGGGCAGGTTATTGAAGTATATAAAAAGAAAGGAGAACTAGTCAAAATAGGGGATCCAATAGCGAAAATTGGAAGTGGAAAATATCTTATAAGACTGTATATTTCTGAAGATGACATTACTCAAATTGAAGTAGGGCAAAAACTTGTTGTGAATTTAAATACCTATCCGAATCATGGATTTTCAGCAAGTATTAGTAAAATATATCCAGGATTTAATAAAGATGAGCAATCGTATATTGTAGAAGCAGAATTTGATAAATTGCCTGAAAAATTATTTTCAGGAACCCAATTGCAAGCAAACATTAAAGTTGGAGAACGCAAAAATGTATTGGTGATTCCTACCGATTATTTAGTTAAAGGTCGTTTTGTGACTTTAAAAGATGGAACTGAAAAAGCTGTGGTAATAGGAAAGCAGAATAAAGATTGGACTGAAATCCTCTCAGGGATAACAGAAAAAGACATTATTACCAAAAAGAAATAGAAAATGGGTGTTAATAAAAAAATCTCTTGGGTACATTTAACTTCTAAAATAAGGCAGTTGCTAGTGGCTACTCTAAGCGTTACTTTTGGAATTTCTGTTTATATTTTTATGAATGGTTTTATGACGGGGGTTAATGATTCTCAATCCGAAATAACATTTTCTTCTATACCCCATATACGTGTTTATAACGATATTTCACCGGATTTGCCCGTATTACTTCCTGAGAAAGAGGATCACCAGATTGTAATGGTTAGTAATAACAAGAATATTAGTTATACCGAAGGTATAAAAAATGCTGTGCCAATAATTGAAAATATCTCAAAGATTCAAGAAGTAGCGGGAGTGACCCAACAAATCAATGAGAATGTTTTCATAAAAAATGGAGTAACACAGAATAATGCAAATCTTTCCGGAGTTGAAGTTCAGAATGAAGATCTTCTTTTTAAAACCTCTCATTATATGATTTCAGGAGATTTCTATGATTTAAATAAACGCTCCGATGGAATAATCTTAGGAAGTAAGCTTGCACAAAATTTAGGAGTTAGAACCGGAAATAATGTAACTGTTATAACTTCAGGGGGTGTTTCTAAGGCTTTTAAAGTAATTGGAATTATAGAGACAGGTTCTTCGAATGCCGACAAAACAAGAGCAATAGTTTCAATCAATCAAACAAGGCAGTTGTTCTCAAAAAATAAGAATTATGCCACAGATGTTTATATTAACCTTAAAGATTATAATCAGGCAACCAAACTTTCTGAAAAAATAAAAAACTATACACAGTACAAAGTAGAATCTTGGCAAGAAAGCAATCCGCAACTAGAATCTGCGAACAAAGTAAGAGGTTCTATAGGAACAGCTATGTCTTTAACCATTTTAATTGTAGCAGGTTTTGGTATTTATAATATTATGAATATGACTGTTAACGAAAAGATTAAAGAAATAGCTATACTAAAAGCAATAGGATTTAATGGGAAAGATATAGTACAAATATTTTTAACTCAGTCTATAGCTATAGGTATGATAGGAGGTATTTTAGGAATGATTTTAGGGTATACAATCTCCATAATTGTACATAGCATTCCATTTAAAATCGCGACTTACGATACACTACCGGTAGATTTTAGTCTCATAACTTATATCAAAGGATTTGTCTTTGGATTATTGGTAAGCGCCATTGCAGGATATATGCCGGCTCGTAAAGCGGCGAAGGTAGATCCGGTTTCAATTTTGAGAAGTTAAGTTTTTAAATAGAATAAGATGAAAGCATTGTTGGTTAAAAATATAAATAAATACTTCTATGAACCTAAAAAATTTCAGGTATTAAAAAATGTAAATCTTGAAGTTGAAAAGGGAGAATTTTTATCGATTATAGGAAAGTCAGGATCTGGAAAATCTACCTTGCTGTATCTATTATCCACGATGGATACGGAATATGAAGGAGAAATTTATATTAATGAAACTAAAGTTACAGGGCTTAGCCAAAATAAACTTTCTGATTTTAGAAATAAGCACATAGGTTTTGTTTTTCAATTTCATTATCTATTGCCTGAATTTTCAGTGTTAGATAATGTTATGATACCAGCATTAAAGTTAAACCTAAAATCTAAAGAAGAAATAAAGGAAAGAGCTATAGAGTTGCTACAAATGTTAGACATCAAAGAAAATGAAACAAAGTTAGCCTCAAAATTATCTGGAGGTCAACAACAGAGAGTAGCTATTGCAAGGGCACTTATTAATGAGCCAACAATAATTATGGGAGATGAGCCAACAGGGAATTTAGACTCTAAAAATACAGAAATTGTATTTGATATTTTTCAAAAATTAGCGAGTAAAGGACAAACGATAATTACAGTTACCCATGACGATGAGTTTGCTGCCAAGTGTAATAGAATAATTGAATTTTCAGATGGAGAAATTATAAATTGATAGGTTTAATATATAAAAACTAGTACGAAATAATAGCTAACAGAGCAATTACCTCTTATCTTTGCCGTATTATGAAAATTCAGATTAAAGAAGTAGCTAGTATAAAAGACTTAAAAAAATTTATTAATTTCCCAATACTTCTCTATAAAAATTGTCCTAATTATGTTCCATCCTTAATAAAGGAAGAATTAGAAGTTTTAGATAAAAATAAAAATCCAGTTTTTGAGCATGCTCAGGCAACTTACTATTTAGCTTATAAGGAAGGAAAAATTGTTGGGAGAATTGCTGCAATTATTAATACCTACGAAGTTGAAAAATTGCATAAGAAAAAGGTTAGATTCGGCTGGTTTGATGTTATTGATGACATAGCAGTAACCCAGGCACTTATTGAAAAAGTTAAAGCTGTTGGGCTTGATAATAATTTGCATTATATAGAAGGGCCGGTAGGTTTTTCCAATATGGAAAAAGCGGGTTTATTAACGGAAGGATTTGATAGATTGTCCACCATGATAACATTATACAATCATTCCTATTATAAAGATCATTTAGAATCTTTAGGTTTTAAAGAAGAGAAAGTATGGGTTGAAAATTTTTTTAAAGTACCGGAGGAATTGCCTGAAAAAGTCACACGTTTTTCTAAACTTCTTCAAGAAAAGAAAAATTTTAAAGCCTTAAGATTTTCAAATAAAAAGGAAATGGAGCCTTATGTAAGACCAATGTTTAATCTTTTAATAGAAACCTATAATGCTTTAGAGTCCTTTGTTCCTTTCTCAGAAAAGCAAATCAATTTTTATACTCAAAAATACCTACAAATTCTTAACCCAAATTTTGTAACATGTATATTAGATGAAAACCAAGAAATATGTGCTTTTGCTGTCACTTCTCCCTCTTATGCTAAAGGATTACAAAAATCTAGGGGTAAGCTATTTCCATGGGGCTGGTATCATTTATTAAAAGCATCTAAAAATTTTGATACGGCAGAATATATATTAATAGGAGTGCATCCTAAATATCAAAAGAAAGGAATTACAGCCATTATCTTTACAGAAATATTTCATACATTAAAAAAATATAACATTCGGTTTGTAGAAACAAATCCTCAATTGGTAGATAATTTAAATGTTCAGCTACTTTGGAGTGATTATAACCCAATTACTCATAAGAAAAGAAAAACTTATATCAAGACTATTTGTTAAATATAAGTATTAATCATTAGTTTTAATTTTCTTTACAAGAATGGTATAAATTGGGAAGTGATCGCTGTATCCTCCAGTATAGTTATCACCAGAAAAGGATCGAAAAGGATATCCTTTCCATGTTCCTTCCTGTGATATTAAATAGAAAGGTGAAAATACCATTGTTTTGTAATAAGTATACCCCTCCGAAGTATTATTTATAAATCCGGGAGACATTATTTGTTGATCAAAAAAGTTAAAAGAGTCATTATAGGCTAAGGTACCCATTCCTTTTTTAAATAGCTTTTCAGCAGGATTAAAAAAAGTGCCAGATTTTACTTGATCTTTTTTATATACTGTATTTAGTATTTTTTTTATACTAGGGCTTGTAGGATCATCATTAAAATCACCCATAGCTAAGATTTTAGCATTTGGATAAATATTTATTATACTATCCATAGCTGTTTTCAATACTTCTGCGGCGCGTATTCTTTTAGGTAAGCTTCTTTGTTCTCCACCTCTGCGTGAAGGCCAATGATTAACTAAAAAATAAACTTTTTCTTCATCCAATAAACCCTCAACTAGTAAAATATCTCTTGTATAATTTTTATACCCGTTTTCGGGAGGGAGATCAATAACTATCCTTTTTTTATGAATCAAGGTAAATCTTTTTTCATTGTACAATAATCCCACATCAACTCCACGAGCATCAAAAGAGTTAAAATGAGCATAATTGTATTGTTTACCCTTTTTTCCTAAGCTTTCGCATAAGTCTTGAAGAACATGTTCATTTTCAATTTCAGCTAGCCCAATAATAGATGGCATTGATTTAGTCTCTTCCCTTCCGGTTTCTGATATTACTTTTGTTAAGTTTCCAATTTTTTCGTTGTACTTTTTGGAATTCCATACTTTAGTTCCTTTATAATAAAATTCATTTGTTAGTATGTGCTTTCTAATCACATGTTTCCCTTTAAGTTTCTTAAAAGATAATTCGCCACGGTATATTTTTAACCCAGAAGCTAATGCACTATCTTCGGGTATACTAATTTGGTAAAGAGAATCTTCTGGAGATAACTTGCCATTTATAACATCTGCAGACTTAATGGTGTCGTACAAATTTTCAACGTTATAAAACATTATGGTTGCGCTTTTATAATTGTTTTGAGCATTTATTCTTTTAGGAATAAATACCAATAGTATTATAAAAATATAGAAAGTATGAAATTTCATATTATGAATTTTTTTATTTACAAAAATAATTATTAGTCTGATTTATTTTAATTTAATACTGTATTTTTAATTATATGTTGGCAAATAGTGTAATTTTTAAATAAATTTACATATATCATATAATTGATGGTGTTTAATATTAATCAATTGTATAAATATAAACTTTAGTAAATGTTAAAATTCTATTTTCAAAAATTGAAAAAATTCTTGTAATGAAACTAACTTTAAAATTCTTATTTACAATAATTATAGGACAACATCTGCTTTCACAAACAACAATTTCTGGTTTTATTAAAGATACTAATCAAAATCCAATTGATTGGGCAACAGTAAGTTTAGAGAAAGATTTAAATAAAACGATCACCACAGATACAAAAGGATATTTTGAGTTTCAAAATATTGCCCAGGGAGAATTTACTATTGTTATAAGCAAAGAAGGTTTTATATCTCAAGTAATCAACCTTTCATTAATACCATCAGAGGATATTAAAAATTTAGGAGATATAACTTTGGAATATCAGCCTTTAGAAGCTGAAAATTTAATTTCCTTGACGGATGAGGAATTAACAACAGATGATGGTGGGGCATTAGGGCAAGTTGGAATTGGGCTTTTACAATCTTCAAGAGATGTGTTTTCAAAAGTAGCCGCTTATGAACTAGGGGCTTATTGGTTTAATATTAGAGGTACAGATAATCGTTATAATAATGTAATGATAGATGGGGTTCCTATGGCTAAAAACCATAGTGGTAGACCTGATTTCAGTAATTGGGGGGGCTTAAATAATTCTTTTAGATATACCTATGAATTAGCAGAAACTAACAACGTTTCTGACTATTCCTTTAGTAATTTAGGAGGAACATACTACTATGACACTAGAGCCTCCAGCTACAGAAAGGGATTAAATCTTTCATATTCACTAACCAATAAAACTTATCAACACCGATTGATGCTCAGTTATGCTACAGGAATGTTACCTTCAGGCTGGGCGTTTGCTTTTAATGCATCTCGAAGATGGATGGACGAAGGTGTAATAGACGGAACTTTTAACGATTCCTATGCCTATTTTGTTTCGGCTGAAAAAAAAATATCAGAAAATCACACCTTAAATTTCACAACATTTGGTACACCAACAAGAAGATCAGGAGCTAGCCCAAACACTCAGGAAGTTTATGATTTAAGAGGTAAAAATTATAATGCTTACTGGGGTTGGCAAGAGGGGCAAAGAAGAAATGAACGCATAAAAAAAATGTTTGAACCTGTATTTATGCTTACACATTATTGGAAAATAAATAAGAATACAAAAATCACAACAACAGCTTCTTACCAAACAGGTTACCATAAAAGCTCACGTTTAAATTGGTATAATTCTACCAACCCATCACCCACCTACTACAGAAATTTACCTAGTTATATTCAATATTTAATAGCAAAAGCCAATGGCTCTCCTACAGAGTCTTTAGAAGCAGCGTATCAAGAAATTTTAAACCGTTGGCAGGAAAATGATACCTCAATAACTCAAATAAATTGGGGGAGTTTATATGAGGCAAACTACAATGCCCCCTTTGTAACAGATTTATACTCTGGAGAGCAAGGAAGAAGAGCTTCTTACTTTCTGGTAGATGATGTAATTAAAGATCGAACCTTTAATGCATCCGCACATTTACAAACTCAGTTTGCAGATCATTGGAAATTTTATATAAACTTAAATTATCAAAATTTAGTGTCCGACAATTACAGAGAAGTAGAAGATTTGTTAGGGGCTGAATTTGCTTTGAATAGAAGTTCTTTTTTGCAAGGCGATGCTGGGGATTATAATATCCTAAAACCCAATAGTATTGCGAAAGTAGGAGATAGGTTAGAATATAATTATAAACTAAATAAACAGGCTATTACAGCAAATGCAACTACAAGATTATATGTAGACCATTGGAATTTGGCTGTATCACTTTTATTGGGATGGAATGAATCTTATAGAAATGGAATGTTTCAAAATGGATTATATGCTGATAATTCCTATGGAAGAAGTAGCAAGGAAAATTTTATTGATGTAGGATTAAGAGGTGGAATAACTTATAAAATTGATGGGAGAAATTTTATAACATTAAATTCAGGGTATTTCTTGGTTTCACCTACATTAAACGAAATTTTTGTTAATCCGAGACTGAATAATATGGTTACTCCAGATTTAACCAATCAAAAAGTAGGTACTAGTGATATTACGTATACCCTTCGATCACCCAAAATAAAGTTAAGAGCGACTGCTTATTATACAAGAATAAAAGATGCAGTTGAAATCTCACGTTTTTATGCACAAGGTTTAGATTTATCGCAATACTTACCTTCACAAGGAAGTGTTTCTCAGGATGCAACCTCTTCCAACGTTTTTTTATCTGAAATATTAACCGGAGTTGATAAGGAGTATATGGGAACCGAATTAGGATTAGAGCTGAAAATATCGCCAACAATTACAACATTTGCGGTAGCTTCAATAGGTCAATACGTTTATAAAAATAATCCAAATTTAAAGATTCTAACAGATAGTTATGAAGGGATGCCCGATTTAGGAAGTGCTAAGATTAAGAACTATAAAATTGCAGGATCACCACAGAAAGGATATTCACTAGGATTTAGATATAATTCACCTAAATATTGGTGGGTAGGAGTATCGGGTAATTTATTACAGGATATATATTCAGACATATCCGCACTATCTAGAACAGAGAATTTTATTATTAATCCAGAATCTCAGCAACCTTACTCGAATGTTACCAATCAAAGTGTAAAATCTCTTTTAAAACAAAAAAGATATGAGGACGCATGGGTATTTAATGCTAACATCGGAAAGTCCTTTAGAATTGGTAAATATTATATGGGAGTTAGTTTATCTGTAAATAATATTTTTAATGATAGAGGATTAGTATCGGGTTCATTTGAGCAGGGTAGATATGCAAACTACGAACAACTTAGCTTTGATCGTTCACTAACTACTCCATTGTTTGGAGATAAACTGTTCTACGATAGAGGAAGGTCTTATTTTGCAAACATCTCTTTTAAATTATAAATACATTTTTAAATATTTAACTTTTAAAAATTTTAATATGAGCAAAACTTATAAAATGAAAAAGATTATAATGCTAATTGTAACTTTTGCCCTACTTTTTATTCCATTGAGCTGTATTCATGATGATGATTATCAATCACCGATTTTAAATTATCCCAACCTTACAACCAATTATACCATTCCACAGTTAAAAGCCGAAGCGACGGAAAATTCAACTTTATTGCATAAAGATTCCATAATAGAAGGTTTTGTAGTATCAAGTGATGAAGGAGGAAATATTTATAAAAATCTTTATATAACAACTTCAGACGGGAAAAGTGGGATACAACTCAATATAAATCAATCCAACATATATAATTACTATCCCGCAGGTAGAAAAGTTTATGTTAAACTGAAAGGATTATATTTAGCCAAGCAATATGATATAGCTCAGTTAGGTGGTGAAAAATATGGTTCTTCAACCGTAGGTCAGGCAGAATGGAATTTAGTCAAAAATATGATTCTTTTAGCAGAAGATAAAGTAAATGAAGAAACGTTGGTACAACATTACACTAATATTGAGAATGCAATTAAAAATGAAAACTTAGCTACCTTGATAGAGCTAGATTCTGTACAATTTCAAGAAAAATATTTAAATAAAACGTATTATGATTCAGATAATACTTCTGGAAGTTACATAGAAGATAAACAGGGCAATATTTTAAATGTAAGAGTTAGTTCTTACGCAAAATTCGCAAATAATATATTGCCCTCAGGAAGTGGTAGAATAAAAGGTATATTGACTAAATATAAATCAACTTGGCAACTCATGTTAAGAACCATCCAAGATGTAAATTTGGATCAAAGCAGATGGAATAAAGAAGAAGAAAAAGGAGATACGGAAGGAACAAAAGAAAATCCATTTACTATATCTCAGGCAATGAATAACCAAGGTCAAACTGGAAAATGGGTAAAAGGGTATATAGTGGGTTCTGTAACAGGACAATCAATTGTAGAAGGAGCTCAATTCAATGCTCCATTTACAACACAATCAAATATATTAATAGCAGCTTCTCCAAACGAAACAGATTATACCAAGTGTATCCCGGTTCAATTGCCTTATGATGCAACGGGAGTTAATACCGTAAGACCCAATTTAAATTTGGCGACAAATCCTGTTAATTTTAAACGAGAGGTTATGGTTTATGGAGACTTAACTACTTATTTTAATCAAGCTGGTATGAAAAACACCTCAGATTATGTATTAGGAAAAGAAGATAATTCTTCTAACACACTGCCTGAGGATGGAGAAGAAAACTCTCAGACCACAAATACACTTGTTTTTCCAGGAGGGGATTTTGAAGATTATAACGCTTTTATAAGTTCATTAAATAGTTTTGGTATAAAACCGTATGCAAACCTAAGTAACCAAACAGGAATAAACAACTCAAATTCTTTACATTTAAAAACCGATGGGACATCAGCCAACGAATATGTATTTACTATTCTTGCACAAAAGAAATTACTGCAACAACCAAAAAAAATACAATTCTATATAAAAGGTAAATCTAATAAAACTATATCGATATCACTTTTTAAAACAGATCAAATTTCTTACTATGCATTCAATCTAGGAGATGTTTCAGAAGATAAAGTTATAACAGCTTCATCCAATAATTCTTATTCTGGAATTATTGATACTAATGGACAATGGGCATTAATTACTCTAGACATTTCAGGGCTATCAGATTTAAATTTAAATCAGCCATCCAATAATTTCTTTGGATTGAAGGTAGGTAAATTAGCCTCTTATAATATTTTTATGGATGAATTTAGGATTTACTAAATGTTAAATTATATTAATTGGATTTTTATTAAGATGAAAAATGCCTAAATTTAAAAATAAAAATACTTATGATTCAAACAGCTTTAATTACGGGAGCATCTTCAGGGATAGGTTTAGCAACAGCTAAAAAATTTGCTGAATGTGGAATTAATCTGGTTCTATGTGGAAGAAGGAAAGAAAAGTTAGAAGAGTTAAAAAAAGAATTAAAGGAAAAAGTTGAGGTAACTTTACTTTCTTTTGACGTTAGCAATAGAAAAGAAGTTTTTACTGCCATTGAAAGTCTTACAGAAGAATGTAAACAAAATATAAATATATTGGTAAATAATGCGGGGAATGCACATGGTTTGGATACTTTTCAAGATGCATCTTTAGATGATTTCGATTCTATGATTAATTCAAATATTAAAGGAATTTTAAATGTAACAAAAGCTCTTCTTCCATATTTAATAAAAAATAAATCTGGTCATATTGTAAATTTAAGTTCTATAGCAGGTAAAGAAACTTATCCAAAAGGATCGGTATATTGCGCGACTAAACATGCTGTAGAATCTATAAGCAAAGGGATGAGAATGGATCTATTACCACTAGGCATAAAAGTAACCAATATAGCACCAGGTGCTGTTGAAACAGAATTCTCTTTAGTTAGATTTAAAGGTGATAAGAATAAGGCAGATGCTGTTTACACTGGTTTTGAACCTTTAGTTGCGGATGATATTGCAGATGCAATTTATTACGCTATATCGCGTCCAGATCATGTTCAGATTGCAGATATGACCATTTTACCTAGAGCGCAAGCTTCTGGGACTGTATTTAACAAAAAATAAATTTTTATTTAAAACATTGAATTCCAAATATCCCAAGCAGCTTCAGCTTGTAAATGGAGCATTTCCAATCCATTTTTAGTTTTTGCACCTTTTTCCTTGGCTAATTGAAGTAATTTAGTTTCTTCAGGATTATAGATTAAATCATAGACCAAATGATTGGGAGTTAAGAATTCAGTAGGAAAAGAAGGAATATGATCAATATTAGGAAAGGTACCAAGTGGAGTAGTATTAATTATTAATGGATGAGAAAAAACCATGTTCTCATTCAATTTGAAATAATTATTTTCACCATTTCTTGAAATAATTTTACTTTTTATTCCTAATTGATTTAAAACATAGGATACTGCCTTTGATGCACCCCCGCTTCCTAGTATTAACGCTGAGTGGTGATGGGGTTCTAACAGTGGAGATAATGAGTTTTTAAATCCGATAGCATCAGTATTAAATCCTATTTTTTTTCCCTGTGCAATTAATACAGTATTTACAGCACCAATTTTATGGGCTTCTGGGCTTAATTCATCTAAATATTCAACAATATCTTGCTTGTAAGGGATGGTAACATTAAATCCATTAAGTTTAGGAATGGTAAATAATTGTTCTAAACTATCTTTATCCTGAATATCGAAGATCTCATAGGAATAATCTTTTAAACCTAAAACTTTAAATTTATCATTAAAATATTTCTGTGAAAATGAATAGGAAATATTTTTACCCAGTAACCCTAATTTCATAATTTGAATACTATATTTAACAAATTTATAAAAAATACTTATTTTTGAATTTTATAAAAAAATAATCTAAATTTATCAAATTGTTTTGTGTAACAAAATAATATTAAAAACAAATATGAATAAAAAAAAAAATATTTCACTATTTTATCTTATATTAATTATTATAGCTTTTTTAATTGGAAAAACTTATTATAAAAATTCGTATTCTTCAAATGTGAAGAATGATGCTTTATTATATATTCCAACGAATGCAACTTTTGAAGATGTAAAAGTACTAATAAATCCATATCTTAAAAACATTCAATCTTTTGAAGATAAAGCAATTTCATCGGACTATCCAAATAAAATTAAGGCAGGTAGATTTAAAATTAAGAAAGGAGAAACTAATAAAGAAGTAATTAATCGCTTATTATTAGGTAAGCAAGAAGAGGTGCATCTAAGAATTAGAAATTATGATGATATTTATGAGTTAGCGTCAGATCTTGGTAAAAATTTAGAAGCAGATTCAATTATATTTTTAAATTATTTTAAAAAAGTAGCATTAGAAAAAGGTTATTCAGAGGTAGAAGAGTTAAAAATATATTTTACTCCAGAAACCTATTTTGTAAACTGGAATACTTCTCCAGAAAAATTATTTGCCCGCTTCGAAAAAATTCATAACAATTTTTGGACAGAAGAAAGATTGAATAAAGCCCAACAATTAAATCTTTCAAAATTAGAAGTTTATACTTTAGCGTCCATTGTTCAAAGAGAATATATGAAAAAAGAAGAACTTCCTATTATTTCAAGTTTATATCTCAATAGGCTAAATAAAGGAATGAAATTACAGTCAGATCCAACAGTTATATATGCAGAAAGAAAAAAGCAAGGTTTTAAAGTAATGATGAAAAGAGTGAAAAATATTTCTATAGATTCTCCCTATAATACATATAAATACAAAGGATTGCCACCTTTACCCATTTGTATACCTAACGATTTCGTAGTTGATGCTGTGCTTAATCCAGCTAATACTAATTACTTGTTTATGTGTGCAATTAAAAATACAGGTAAGCACGCATTTACTGCAGACGATAAAGAACATATACAAAATGCAAAAAAATATAGACAATGGCTGGATTCAATAGGGGTTAAATAAATAAAATAGTATAAGATGAAATTAAATTTACTTAGCAGATACAGAACTCAATTAATGGGTGTTGCAATTTTGTGGGTTATGTTTTTTCACTCACATTTACCTACAGAATTTTCTGGAATCTTAGATTTTTTAAAAAAGATGGGTTACGGGGGAGTCGATATTTTTATGTTAGTTTCAGGTTTTGGTGTTTACTACTCAATCTCAAAAGATGGTTCAACGAAAAATTTTTATATCAGAAGGGCTATACGAATATTGCCATACTATCTTCCCGTAGTTTTAATTGTTACAATAATTGCTAATATAGTAGGGTTTTGGAATCCGATAGCATTTTTTTATAACTTAACTACTCTAGGCTTTTGGTTAAACGTAGGTTTGATGAATATTTATGATTGGTTCATACCGGCACTCATATCTATCTATTTATTTACTCCACTATTTTATAAATTTTTTAAAATAAATAAAACTATTTCTACATTAATAGTTATTTTAGGAGCATATATTTTTAGTTATTTATCAGAAGGGATCTTTGATTATCTATACAATTTCACCTTTAGAATACCACTTTATATAATGGGTTTTTGGTTGGCAGATTTTTTAAAAAACCATAAAGATTATAAATTATCTAAAACCATGATTTCTTTGATCATTGTAAGTTTTATTTTTGGGGTTATATTGTTATGTTATCTATACTATTTCACAAGTGTTTTTTCAATATACGGGAATTATTTACTTCCATTTATTTTTATAACGTTGCCGTTGTGTATGTTTTTATGTTATAATTTCTCTTTATTTCCAAATTATAAATTTCCCATTTTAACTTTTTTAGGAAGTCATAGCCTTACTTTATTCATTTTCCATGAGAAAATCTTATTTTTATGCAGTCTTTTTACTAAGTCAATTTTCAGCGATATAATTGCTTTTATATTAACAATTATTTTAGCATATTATTGGCAAAAAATGGTTGATAAAATTATTGAAAAATATATGTTGAAAAAAAATAAGCAAACTTTATAGTTTGCTTATAGCATTTTTAAATTATTAATCTCAAGTTCGGTAAGTATTCGCCAATATCCTCTTTTTAGGTTTTTTTTCGTAAGTCCGGCAAACATAACTCTATCCAGTTTTTCTACTTCATAACCAAGCTTTTCAAACATTCTTCTTACAATTCGGTTCCAACCGATATGTATTTCTACACCTACTTCATTTTTAGGAGAACCTTCAATATATGATACTTTATCAACTTTAGCAATACCCTCCTCAAAGCGAATACCTTCAAGCAATTGATCAAAATCGCTAACACTTACTTTTTTATTCAGAGTTACATGATAGATTTTTTTAACTTCGTGAGATGGATGGGTTAGTTTTTTAGTTAAATCACCATCGTTTGTTAATAGTAAAACTCCGGTCGTTTGTCGATCTAATCTTCCTACAGGGTATAAGCGGTAAGGGGAAGCGTTAGCAACTAAATCCATCACGGTTTTACGAGCTTTTTCATCTTTTGTAGTTGAAATATAGCTTTTAGGTTTGTTTAAAAGAACATAAACATTTTTTTCCGGACGAATATATCTTCCATCAAAGAAAACCTCATCCCCAGGCATTACTTGGTATCCAAATTCTGTAATTATTTTACCATTCACCTTTACTACTCCATTTTGAATAAATAGATCAGCTTCTCTTCGGCTACATATACCCGAATTAGCAATGTATTTGTTTAGTCTAATTCCTTCCTTTTTTTCTATCGGCTTAGCATTCTTTTTCCTAAGAAAGGATGGACTAGTATTAAATTTCTTTTTATCTTTTAGATCTTTGTTAAATTTTGAAGGAGAAGACTTTTTATTAGATTCATTCTGAAAAGATTTTTTAAAACTTTTTTCATTTCTTCCAGCCCCCCTTCGATTTGGTGATTTATTATTCATTTACTATTTTTTATTTTAAAGAAAAATTGAATAGATTTTTCTGAATGCTACTCAAGTATATGCAAAGGTAATGGATTACCATTAATAAAAAGCAAAGATATAGTTCCTAAAAAAATCCAAAATTTTATCATTAAAATTAGTGAATTTATTTTAGAAGTCTTTATAAACCAAATAAATATGCCAGAATTCAAACATAAAAATGCCGTGAGAAGATAATAAAGCCTTATTTCATATAAATGTTTTTGAAAAGCTAAAAAAATAGAGGTAAGCGATAAAAACACTAACAAAACATCTAAAATAGCTTTAGTATAAACAACTCCTATAGTATTTGGAAGTGTATGATAATTAAAAATGTTGTCAAATTTATAAGAATCTAAATCCTTGCAAATATCTTTTATTAGCATTAACAGAAATAAAAAAAAAGCTAAGTATAATATATGTTTAGAAAAATTTTCATAAAAAAGAAATAAAGCTAGAAAAGGAAAAAGCATTAATATTGAATTTATAAAATTATTTATAAAAATAACCTTACTAAATTTATGGCTGTATAACCATATTATAAATTGATAAAAAAGAAAAAATATAAAAATTCGATATGATAACAGGGCAGCAATAATCAATGAAATAGAATTTAATAAAATATAAATTCTTAAAGCTGTACTTTGTTTAATGAATCTTTGCAATTTTGTAGTAATAGGTCGATAAATCTTATCTTTATCTTGATCATAAAAGAAATTAATGATATAGCCCGCCATGGCACTTAAAATAGATGAGAAAATGATCCCATGGAGTTTTATACTTTTTAAATTTTCTATAACACCTTTATTTTCACCAAATAAGAATATAGCAGAAATATACATAGAACAAAAAAGCATTACTATGTTGACTATTCTAACTCTTAGCAACAAGGATAAATTAAATAACCATATATTCTTATCTAAATAATTCATTTATTTTTTCAAAAAATATAGCAACTAAAAAAAAGAAGAAATATCAAAAACGATATACGATTTCTTTATTATAGTCTTTAAGTAATTCCTGTGTAGTTTCGTAATCTTCTGTAAAACCTAAGATATAACCTCCCCCGCCAGATCCACATAACTTTAAATAGTAGGTATTTGAACTAATTCCCTTCTCCCATATCTTCAAAAAATCTGAAGGAATCATAGGTGTGAAATTATTAAGTGCCCATGAAGAAAGGTGTTTAAGACTTTTAAAAAAAGACTTCATATCTTTATTTAAAAAGGAATCAATACACTCATTATTGTACTTGATAAATTCTTCTTTTAAAGTTTTTCTAAAACCATCATTTTTCAACTTTTCAAAAAAAATTTTTACCATGGGTTCAGTTTCTCCAGGAATTCCAGAATTAATAAGAAAGACTGCTCCTTTGCCTTCATTATTTTCAGAAATTTTAGCTTTATCAACTTCCGCATCCGGTTGAATAAGCAAAGGAATATTCATGTAACAAATTAAAGGATCAATCCCAGAGCTTTTACCATGAAAAAAAGATTCCATTTTTCCAAAGATAATTTTTAAATCCTTCAAATCATTTTTAGAAATTGTATCTGGAGATACCTTATGTCCCGAATATTTATCAAAAATAGCAGCGACCAAAGCACCAGAGCTACCAACACCATATCCTTGAGGGATATTGGAGTCAAAAAACATTCCATTTTCAATATCTTTTTCTAAAGATTTCAGATTTAATTTAAACCTAGAAGGTAGTTCAATTTTTTTCAAATAAATCAAAAAATTATATAATGATTTGTTTGATTTTAATTGAGATTCACTAAGAGAGGAGGAAAATTGTAAGGTTCCTTTATAGGCATTATATGGCAAAGTTAAACCTCTAGAGTTTTCAATGATCCCATATTCTCCAAAAAGCAATATTTTAGCATAAAACAAAGAGTTTTTCATAATTGTTGCATCTTTCCACTTAGCGAAGATTATGCAAAGTTACAATATTATTGTATTATAAATTTTAAATAATATAAAATTTTATATACTAATATTGATATAAATTAACAATAAATTTGGTTGAGATTTATTGTTATTAATAATTTATCTATTGCTTAAATAGAGTAAGTAAAGGTATAAACCTTTTGTAGGGTAAATAAAAAAGGTGGTTATAAATAACCACCTTTTTTTATTTTTTACTTAGAAGTTTTTTCAAAATATTCAGTGAATTTTTTAAGTTCTTCTGGATTGTTTGCTAGTTTAGTAAATATAGGAAGACTTTTTTGAGCCCATTCCTCTAATTTAGGTTTCATTTCAGCAATTTTAGTAGAGTCTTTAAGTAATGCTTCGTTTTCTTTTATAAATTTTGAATAAGAATCAACAAATTCTTGTACTTCTTTATCTTCAAATTTAGGAAGTTCAGCATTAGTTGTAACACTATCTGGTGATGTTTGAGTATCTTCCGTGTTATTTTTAATCGTGTCTACAGTTTCTGGTGTTGTAGTAGTTGTTTTTTCGTCTTTACAAGAGTTGAAAGCTATCAATCCAACTAAAGAAAGAGATAATAATATTTTTTTCATAATAAAAATTTTAATTTTCGGCAAATGTAATTATTTTTTGTAAAAATTATAATAAAAAAACAAAAAATTACCTCTAAATTTAGATGATTTGATAAAGTAGAATGTAACTGATTTTATTTCATATATTTACTTTATAAATTTGATTAAGTGTTAAAAAAATAACCATGGTTAATCATAAATTAAGAAATTCATTAATAATCAAGACTGTAGGGGTTGAGTTTTTAGATCAACACAATGAATTGCTTAGGTATGTTTTTCAAGTTACCAATAAAATCTTAGAAGATAGCGGATATGAAGAAGGAGAAATTATAAGAACCAAAAGACCAATATTAGAGAGAGCGGATGTTATCGGATGGTTTAATAAAGACCAATTGATTTCACAAATTTCTATTTATCCATGTAAAGTCAATATTCATGGAAAGACATATAAAATGGGTGGGTTAACCGGAGTAGGAACCTATCCAGAATATGCAAACTTAGGGTTAATGAATGATCTTATTAAAGTAGGACTAGAAAATATGAAAAGCAAAGGTCAGACTATTTCCTATTTGTATCCATATTCTGTGCCTTATTATAAAAGAAAAGGATGGGAAATTATGTCTGATCATTTAACCTATGTGATTAAAGATTCTCAGTTGCCTAAACCTGTAGATCTTCCCGGATACGTAGAACGACTGCCTGTTAACCACAAAGATATTATTATAACATATAACCAATTCGCTAAAACCAATCATGGAGCTCTTATTAGAGGTTCTTTTGAGTGGGAAGAATATTGGAGATGGGAGAATGAAGAAGAAAGGCATGCAGCCGTTTATTACGATCAACAAAGTCAACCCAAAGGATATGTATTGTATTGGATTAGTGGAGATGTTTTTAATATAAAAGAAATGATATACTTGAATATGGAATCACAAAAAGGACTCTGGAATTTCATTTCTGCCCATTACTCCATGGTAAATACCGTAAAAGGGAATATATATAAGAATGATCCTTTAGCATTCTTAATGGAAGATAGCCAGATTACTCAGACCATAAGACCCTATTTTATGGCAAGAATTGTAGATGTAAAAGCATTTTTACTAAAATATCCTTTTCAATATAGCTCTACTCAACCTTTTCATTTTAAAATAACCGATCCATTGGCAGAATGGAACAATGGGATTTTCGGTATACGATGGGTCAATAAAGATAAATTTCAAGTTTTAAATGATCCTATTGGAGATTCAGTAGAGGTTGATATTAGAACTTTGACAGCCATGTTAATGAGTTATAGAAGCCCCTCATATTTTTATAAAATTGAACGTTTAAAAACAACTTTAGATACATTAAGAATTTTAGAAGATATTATACCTGAAGAACAACCCTATTTTTCAGATTACTTTTAAATTTTTTTCAGATAAATTTTTGTGCGTAATTTTATTATTGAAAAAATCTATCATTCAGTATTTTGAACTAAATATATTCTATCTATTTTTGTCATAATTGTTCAATTGAATTATTGAAAATAAATTTAAAGAAATGAGTAGAGATAAATATACAGAGGAGGAATTAAGAATAGATTTAGAAACAAAGGAATATCAGCACGGTTGGGAAACTAATTTAGAATATGAAGATTTCCCTACAGGTTTAAATGAAGATATTATCAAAGAAATTTCTAAAAGAAAAAATGAGCCGGAATGGATGCTTGAGTGGAGGCTGGAATCATTTAAAATTTGGAAACAAATGTCAATAGTTAATTGGGCAAATGTTTCATTTGAAGAGCCTGATTTTAATGCAATTAAATACTATGCAGCACCTAAAAATAAGAAAGAAATTAGTAGTTTGGATGAAGTGGATCCTGAGTTATTAAAAACTTTTGAAAAGTTAGGCATTTCATTGAATGAACAAAAACGATTAACAGGTGTAGCCGTAGATGCAGTTATAGATAGTATATCAGTTAAAACAACTTTTTCAGAAACTTTAGCAGAAAAGGGAATTATATTCTGTTCCATTAGCGAAGCAATTCAAAAACATCCAGATTTAGTAAAAAAATATTTAGGTAAAGTAGTTCCTAGAACGGATAATTTTTATGCGGCACTAAATTCTGCAGTGTTTTCAGACGGATCATTTTGCTATATTCCTAAAGGAATTCGCTGTCCTATGGAATTATCCACCTATTTTCGTATCAATCAATCAGGAACAGGACAGTTTGAGAGAACATTATTAATTGCTGATGAAGGAAGCTATGTTTCCTATTTAGAAGGTTGTACTGCGCCACAAAGAGATGAAAATCAATTGCATGCTGCGGTTGTTGAATTAATAGCTTTAGATGGAGCTGAAATAAAATATTCAACAGTTCAAAACTGGTATCCAGGAGATAAAGAAGGGAAAGGAGGTGTTTACAATTTTGTAACCAAAAGAGCAGTTTGTGAAAAAGACGCTAAAGTATCCTGGACACAGGTTGAAACGGGCTCATCAATTACATGGAAATATCCTTCTTGTATTTTAAAGGGAGACAACTCCGTAGGCGAGTTTTATTCTATAGCAGTAACCAATAATTATCAGCAAGCAGACACAGGTACTAAAATGATTCATATTGGTAAGAATACCAAATCAACGATAATTTCTAAAGGGATATCTGCAGGTAAATCGCAAAATAGTTATAGAGGATTAGTAAAGGTTATGCCAGGAGCAAACAATGCGCGTAATTTTTCGCAGTGTGATTCCTTGCTTATGGGAAATCAATGCGGAGCGCATACTTTTCCTTATATAGAAATAAAAAATGAAACTGCTCAGCTAGAGCATGAAGCTACCACATCTAAAATTGGTGAAGATCAAATATTTTATTGCAATCAAAGGGGGTTAGATACTGAGACAGCTATAGCCTTAATTGTAAATGGATTTGGTAGAGAGGTTTTAGATAAATTGCCTATGGAATTTGCGGTTGAAGCCAAAAAATTACTTGAAATTTCTTTGGAAGGAAGTGTTGGATAATCCAACACTCTTTTAAAAGAATTAATCAAAATTAGAATAATAGTAACAGGAGGTCACAAAAATGCCGGCTGTTTCAGTACGCAATCGATTTTCTCCTAGACTTATACCCGTAGCACCGTAGCTATACAAATGTTCTATCTCCTTTTTTGAAAAATCTCCCTCAGGTCCAATAAGGATTGTAAGATCTTTCCGATTCTTAATTACTTGATTAATAGATTTTTTTTCAAATTCATTGTAACAGTGTGCAACATAAATGTTTTCAGCACTATTTTTTAAAAAATCTTGAAGGTTGGTCAACGGATTTATGATAGGAAAAACTGTTCTTAAGCATTGTTTACAAGCACCATAGGCTTGTTTTAAAACCTTTCCATAATTTAAATGTTTTCTTTCAGAATTAGCGCATAAAACAGGGGTTATAGTTGATATGCCTAATTCAATAGACTTTTCTAAAAAAAAATCAAATCGGTCTATATTCTTAGTGGGAGCAATAGCTATGTGCAATCCTTTATTATCAATTTCCGTTGGTTTTGTTTTTACAATTTCCAAAACATTTATGGAAATTTTTTTGCCCATAATAGAAATTTCTCCACGAACTAAGCTTCCTAAACCATCAGTCACATATATCTCCTCACCATCGTTCATTCGTAATACTTTAATGATGTGGTGTTCTTCCTCTTGGTTTAAGGTTACATGCTCGGGGGTGATATTTCCAATAAACAATCTCATAAATAAAACTTATTTTCTACAAACAAAATTAAAATATAATTTAAGAAATACTTTAGAAATTCAAGTTTTAAAGGAATATTAATAACTAAAAACAAATTAAATCCATTGTTAAAGCTTTAAATAAATCAAAGAATATAATTTTAAATTTAAAATTGAAAAAATTCAAATCCCAACTTATATCATGATAAAATTGATAGATAAGTATGGTTTACTATAAATAGTTACCTATATTTACATTTAAAATACTAAAACAATAAATAAATATATCATGAGTAGAAAATTTCCTGCAGGAGTTGCAACAGGTTCTTTAGTGAAAGAAATATTTGATTATGCTAAAGAAAAGCAATTTGCATTACCTGCTTGCAATGTAATAGGTTCAAGTAATATAAATGCAGCATTAGAAACAGCAGTAAGAGTAAATGCACCAATTATTATTCAATTTTCAAATGGAGGAGCACAATTTAATGCGGGGAAAGGTTATAAAAATTCAAATTTAAGATCGGATGTTTTAGGTGCTATTGCAGGAGCTAAACACATTCATACTTTAGCAGAGGCTTATGGAGCTACAGTTATTCTTCATACCGATCATTGTGCAAAAAAATTATTGCCATGGATCGATGGATTGCTTGAAGCCAATGAAGATTTTTATAAAAAAGAAGGGAAGACTTTGTATTCTTCACATATGTTAGATTTATCAGAAGAATCTTTGGAAGAAAATTTAGCTATATCTTCAAAATATTTTGAAAGAATGGCTAAAATAGGAATGACTTTGGAGGTTGAAATAGGTATTACTGGGGGAGAAGAAGATGGAGTAGATAATTCCGATGTTGATAGTTCTAAATTATATACACAGCCGGAAGATGTTTATAAAACTTATCAAGCATTGAATGCTATAAGTCCAAATTTCACCATTGCAGCTGCTTTTGGGAATGTACATGGAGTGTATAAACCAGGAAATGTTAAATTAGAGCCAAAAATATTGCACAATTCTCAGGAATATGTACAAAAACAGATAGGAGGATCAGAAAAGCCTATTAATTTTGTATTTCATGGAGGATCAGGATCATCATTACTTGAAATTAGAGAAGCTATCAGCTACGGAGTAATTAAAATGAATATTGATACAGATTTGCAATTTGCATATTTAGAAGGCGTTAGAGATTATGTTGAGAATAACATTGAATATTTAAAATCTCAAGTAGGAAATCCTACCGGAGAAGATTCTCCAAATAAAAAATACTACGATCCTAGAGTATGGGTTCGCAAAAGTGAAGAATCATTCTCAAAAAGGTTAGAAAAAGCTTTTGAAGATTTAAATAATATAAATACACTATAATAATTAGTGATAAAACAAAAATGGGACTTGAAGATATCTTCAAGTCCCATTTTTGTTTTATAGATTGTTACGGCTTGAAATAACTTTTATAAAATTTAGATATAAGTCTGGATATCGCTTATAATCTATGGATTAATCATAGGTTTTTTATAGAAAAAAATGGATGATTTAATTAAGAATATAATAAAATTTATGAAAAATTTGGAATAAATTGATCTATAATAAATTCTTAAAAAAATGACTTGGTTAATAAAGGTTTTTTTTTTATATCTTTGTTTACAAGTTCTTTTCTTAATTTCTTTATCAAAAAAAATATGGTTCTGTGTAAAGCAGATGAATAGGGAATCATGTGCAAATCATGAGCTGACGCGCAACTGTAATTAATATTTATGTTTTATCAAGATAAGCCATTATCTAATGCAAATTGGATGAGAAGGTAGATAAAATGTTATAAGCCAGGAGACCTGCCTATTTTTAATTGACAATGTTTTCGCGATTTATAAAAACATATGTTAGGATAATTATTTATAAAAATACTTGAATTGAAATTCCTTTCAAGGTATTTAAATATAAGTAAAATTCCTTATCTATTTTTATATGAAACATTGTGAAGTTTAGCAATAAGAATTTTTTTATGGTTTAATCAGTTAAAAAATTTTTAAAAAATGCAAACGCACAATCTTGGCTATCCTCGTATAGGTAGCGACAGAGAATTGAAAAAAGCCTGTGAAAGCTATTGGGCTGGAAAGATCTCAATAAATGATTTAGTAAAAGTTGGAAAGACTATTCGTAATCAGAATTGGGAGACACAAAAAAATCTAGGTATGGATTGGATTCCTTCCAATGATTTCTCTTTTTATGACCATGTGTTGGATACATCCTTAATGTTAGGAGCTATACCCAAACGATATAATAAAATTTTAGAAAATAAATCTAATTCTGAATTAGATTTATATTTTGCAATGGCTCGTGGAGTACAAAAAGACGGAATAGATGTACGTGCCATGGAAATGACAAAGTGGTTCAATACTAACTACCATTACATTGTACCAGAGTTTGAAGAAAATCAAAAATTCTCTTTTTTTTCTACTAAAATTGTAGATGAGTTTTTAGAAGCTAAAAATTCAGGAATTAATGCGAAGCCTGTTATTATTGGCCCAGTATCTTATCTATTGTTAGGGAAAGAAGTTGACAAATCTTTTAACAAGCTAGATTTAATAAAGAACCTTTTACCAGTTTATATTGAAATTTTAAATAAACTAAAAGAGGCTGGAGTTGAATGGATTCAGTTTGATGAACCCTTTTTAGTTATGGATTTAGAGCCCAAAGCGAAAGAGGCTTTGCGCCATGTATATAATGAGATTGATAAGCAATTTCCATCCATAAAAAAAATGATTGCTACTTATTTTGGTAGTATAGGAGATAACTTGGAATTGGCATATTCACTTCCTGTTCAAGCCTTGCATATAGATTGTGTTCACGGCTTTAAACAATTGGATAGTGCTTTAGAATTAGCACCTAAAGAGATGATATTATCTTTAGGGGTTGTAGATGGAAGAAATATATGGAAAAATGATTTTGATAAATCTTTAGATGTTATACAAAAAGCAGTAACGAAAATAGGGGAAGATAAAATCTTTATTGCTCCCTCTTGTTCATTGATTCATACGCCCGTTGATTTGGATTTGGAAACGGATGAAAAAACGTTAACGCCTGAAATTAAGGATTGGTTATCATTTGCTAAACAAAAAGTAGAAGAAATAGCAACAATTAAAGCGCTTGCTATTGGAAGTAATGATTCAGAAATTTTAGATAAGAAGGAAAGGAATTCTAATTCAATAAAAAATAGAAAAGAATCCGCACTTACACATAATAAAGAAGTAAGACAAAGAATGGAGCAATTACAATCCATTTCTGACAAACGAATAAGTGCCTTCTCAGAAAGAAAGAAAAAACAATTAGAAGCGTTACAGCTACCGCTATACGCAACAACTACGATAGGTTCATTTCCTCAAACTAAAGAGGTTCGTAGCTGGAGATCAAAAAATAAGAAAGGAATAATTTCAGATTCAGAATATCAAAAATTATTAGAAGAAGAAACTCAGAGAGCAATAAGAATACAAGAAGAAATAGGCTTAGATGTATTAGTTCACGGAGAATTTGAACGTAATGATATGGTTGAATATTTTGGTGAACAATTAGAAGGAATTACTTTTTCTAAAAAAGGATGGGTTCAAAGCTACGGAAGCCGTTGCGTAAAACCACCAATTATCTTTGGAGATGTTTATCGTCCAGAACCTATGACTGTAGAATGGACGTCTTATGCTCAATCCTTAACAGATAAACCTGTAAAAGGTATGTTAACAGGACCGGTAACTATTTTACAATGGAGTTTTGTAAGAGACGATCAGCCTAGAAGAGATACTTGTTATCAAATTGCTTTAGCTATCCGGGATGAAGTTCATGATTTAGAGGAAGCGGGCATTAATTTAATACAAATTGATGAACCAGCCATTCGTGAAGGTTTACCTTTAAGAAAAAATGATTGGCAGGATTATTTGCAATGGGCTATAAAAGCTTTCAGAATATCTTCTTGTGGAGTTAAAGACGAAACTCAAATACATACCCATATGTGTTATTCAGAGTTCAATGACATGATTCAGGAAATTGCTGATATGGATGCCGATGTTATTACAATTGAATGTTCAAGGTCTAACATGGATTTATTAGAAGTATTTTCTAAGTTTAAATACCCGAATGATATAGGGCCAGGTGTTTACGACATACATTCTCCAAGAGTACCTACCCAAGAAGAAATGGTATTCTTATTGAAAAAAGCAAAGGAAAGCATCCCTGTAGAGCAGTTGTGGGTTAACCCAGATTGTGGATTAAAAACCCGTGGATGGGATGAAACGAAAAAAGCATTAGAATACATGGTTGCAGCAGCATTGCAAATGAGGCAAGAAGTTTAAATAATAAGGTCAAAAAAGGGAGCTAAATTTTAGCTCCCTTTTTTTATGATATTTTTTTATATATAGCATTTATACCCACTCATATATGAATTTAAATCATAGAATTTATTCTAATGTACAATAAGTTTTATGCCTTATACATCTACTTTTCATTCAATAACATATTTATAATTCGTGTATATTTTATTATAAATATAATGTAATAGCATAATTTTACATTTAATATTAATTAAATAAAATAATAAATTTAAAATTTTATTTTAAGTTTGCCATTTGCAAATATGTCGAAGTATTCTAATATTAAATATACCATAGAGAATCTCTATTATAAAAATAAAGTTAAAAATTTCAATATTTATACTTTGGTAATCGTAGTTCTACTAGTTTTTTTTATATTATTACCTATAATAAAAATAGATATATCTACGCAGAGTAGGGGGCTAGTACGCACGGAGTCTGAAAATGTTCCAATCTCAAGTGTTGTTAGTGGTAGAATATTGTTTATTAACATTAGTAATAATAAAAATGTTAAAATAGGGGATACGTTACTAGTTTTACAAGCATCGACCTTAGAAGCTGAAAGACAAAGTAATATTTCAATTCAAGGAGATCTCAATTTAGTTTTAGAAGATTTAGATAATCTATGTAAAGGACATGTAGGTTCACTAAAAACTTCTGAAATTCAAAAAGAGTATCAGTCTTATTTACAAAAAAAACAAGAAGCCACAGCCAATTTAGTATTAGCTAAAAAATCCTATGCAAGGAATGAAAAATTATATCAAGAAGGCGTTATTTCAGCCTCAGAATTTGAGAAATATGAATATGAACTAAAGTCAGCAGAAACTTATTTAAAAAATTTAGAGCAACAACAATATGCTTTGTGGCAAACGCATAGAAGAGAAATATTACAGCAAATAAAAAGTTATCAAGGCAGTATAAATCAAATTAATGCTAGTAAAGATAATTATATTTTGACTTCACCGATTAATGGGAGTATAATGAATTTTATAGGAATCCAAAAAGGATCATTTCTTAATGATTCACAAATAATAGCAGAAATCTCCGCACAAGACGGATTAAAAGTTGAAATGTATGTATCTGCCAATGATATAGGTTTAATACAAAAAGGACAGATGGTAAATTTTCAAATAGATGCATACAATTATAATCAATGGGGGATGGCGAGAGGTAATGTTATGGATATAGATCAGAATATAACTTTAAGATCCGATGGAAGCTCCTATTTTAAGGTATGGTGTAATTTAGATAAGAATTATCTTACGTTGAAAAATGGCTATAAAGGAGAGATTAAAAAAGGAATGACATTGACGGGTCGATTCATAATAAATCGAAGAAGTTTATGGAATTTACTATATGATAAAGTGGACAACTGGCTCAATCCTAAAATTATTAATTAATAATAATGCGAAAATTAAAAGTAAAACAGCATGATTTAAGAGATTGTGGGGCGGCCTGTCTAGCTTCAATTGGTGCTTATTATAATATTAATTTACCGATTGCAAGAATTAGACAATATGCGTCTACAGATAAAAAGGGGACTAATGTTTTAGGGCTGATTCAAGCGGCAGAAAAAATGGGATTAACCGCTAAAGGGGTAAAAGGGAATTTAGATGCCATATCACAGATTCCTCTACCAGCAATTGCTCATGTTATTTTAGGAGAAAAACAATTGTTACATTATGTAGTTATATACAAGGTCGCGAAAAATTTTATTGAAGTTATGGATCCTTTAGATGGAGAAATGACAAGGTATTCTTATAGTGATTTTGAGAAGATTTGGTCTGGAGTGATAGTCTTGTTTTCACCAAATGAAAATTTTAAAGAATCCAATGAAAAAATTTCCAATTTTAAGCGTTTTTGGAATCTTGTTCAGCCTCATCGCTCAATACTAATACAGTGTCTTTTTGGAGCAATCATTTATACAGTATTAGGTCTTTCAACCTCTATTTTTATAGAAAAAATAACTGATTATGTGCTAGTCGATCATAATAAAAATCTATTGCATCTCTTAGGAATATGCATGCTTGTTATTCTAGTCGTTCAAGTATACATTGGAACTCAAAAAAATTTTTTTGTATTAAAGACAGGTCAATTAATAGATGCGCAGTTAATTCTAAATTATTACAAACATCTATTGCGCTTGCCTCAACGATTTTTTGATACTATGAGAATTGGGGAAATTATATCAAGAGTGAACGATGCACTTAAAATAAGAGTTTTTATAAATGATGTGGCCATTGATTTTATCGTAAACATATTTATTGTTGTTTTTTCATTTATACTGATGTTTGCATACTATTGGAAACTGGCATTAATAGTTACATTAGTTATACCTCTTTATGTAACTATTTATATAATAATAAATAAATTAAATAAAAAAATAGAACGCCGTGTAATGGAAGATGGGGCAGATTTAGAAACTCAATTGGTAGAAAGCGTAAATAATGTTAGGACAATAAAAGAATTTGGAATAGAAGATTATTCAAATAAAAAAATAGAATATTCATTTATAAAGCTTTTATTTTCAAATTACAAATCAGGCATAAACACGATTTTTAGCGGTACTTCATCACAGTTTATTGCCTCTTTGTTTACCGTTATCTTATTATGGATTGGAAGCTTATTTGTTATAGAAAATAAGATAACCCCAGGAGAATTATTTTCATTCTATGCTCTTATAGGGTATTTTACTTCACCGATAGCTTCACTTGTATCTATGAATAAGACCATTCAGAATGCTTTAATAGCCTCTGATAGGTTGTTTGAGATTATGGATTTAGAAAGAGAAAAAACGGATAACAGGTTTGAAATTAAATCTGAAGATTTAGGGGATATTAGGTTTGAAGATGTGTATTTTAGTTATGGCACACGGACAGATGTATTTAAGGGTTTTAATGCAGTCTTTAAAAAAAATAAAACTACAGCAGTTGTTGGAGAAAGCGGTAGCGGTAAAACAACCTTAATATCACTGCTTCAAAATATCTATCCTATACAAAAGGGTAAAATTTATATAGGAAGCTATGATTTAAACTATATTAGCTATCAAAGTTTGCGTAATATAATGGGAGTTATACCTCAACAACTAAGTCTTTTTTCGGGAGATATTATTGAAAATATAGCCTTAGGATGTGATGAGCCAGATATGCATCGAATAATAGATTTAAGTCAAAAATTAGGAATTTCAGATTTTGTAGAAAAACTACCTCAAGGTTTTCAATCTCCGGTAGGAGAAAATGGAACGATGCTTTCCGGTGGTCAGAAACAAAGAATAGCAATTGCCAGAGCTTTATATAAAGAACCACAAATTTTATTATTAGATGAAGCTACATCTGCTTTAGATACACATTCGGAGAGGATAGTTCAGAATGTAATTAATGACTTTAAAACTCAGAATAAAACGGTGATTGTAATTGCTCATAGGCTTAGTACCATATCCAATGCAGATGAAATTTTTGTTATGGATAATGGCTTAATTGTAGAGCAAGGCGACCATCATTCATTACTTAGCTTAAAAGGGAAGTATTTCAAACTTTGGAAGGATCAAATTTCATAAATAAAAAAGAGAGATATTTATATCTCTCTTTTTTAAGAAATTGAATTGACTTCTATCTACCAAAAAATTTACCGAAGAAAGAACCTACCAATTTTAAACCAGTGGTTGAAGTCTCAACAATTGATTTTGCCATATCAGACCAATTTTTATCAATTGCATTACTAACAATTCCTTGTACGTTATTTGCTAAATCTTCAGCAAGTCCACCACCATTGATTTCTTTTAATTCTTGATTTGTTAAATTTTGTAAGTTTTTCATGATTTCTAAATTTTTATTGCTGTAAATTTAAAAAAAAAATAAAATAAAACTACAATTATTTCAAATAAAGAAAAAAATTATTTATTTATTCATTTAATGGCATATACGCACTAAAGAATTTTTATTTCAAAGAATTTGTCATTTTTAATATATCCTTCCAAAATATCATTTTCTTCAACTTTGGAAACCCCGGCAGGAGTTCCAGTAAAAATAATGTCTCCAACCTTCAAGGTGAAAAACTGAGAGATATAAGAAATCAATTTGTTTATTGAGAAAATCATGTTAGAAGTATTCCCTGCTTGTTGCAAAATTCCATTCTTTATTAAAGAGAATTCTAAATTTTCAAGATCAAAATTTTCTTTACTAACAAAATTGCTAATAAAAGCAGATCCATCAAAAGCTTTTGCCTTTTCCCAAGGAAGTCCCTTAATTTTTAATTCCTCTTGAATATCACGAGCGGTAAAATCAATTCCTAAGCCTATTTCTGAATAATAATTCTCTGAAAATTCTGGTTGGATGTATTTTCCAGTTTTACAAATTTTAATTAATATTTCCACTTCGTGATGTAGATTATTGGTGAACTCAGGTATGTAAACTTCATCTTTAGATTTGACTAGCGCAGTATCAGGCTTTAAAAACAAAACTACATCTTTAGGTATTTCATTATTAAGCTCTTTGGCGTGATCGGCGTAATTTCTTCCAACACAAATAAATTTCATTTTATAATTTTTTTCACAAGTTATAAATAATAGTTAACAAACAAATGCACTTTAATGTAAGCATAAAATAAATAATAAAATATATACATTAGCATAAAAAATTAAATAATTATGTATTATGTTAATTATTTGCAGCAAAATTTAAATTTTATGGAAAATTTACAAATAGGCTTTAAACTTGTCGTAGCATTATTTGCAGTTTTAATGTATATAAAAATAATTGGTAGAACGATTTTAAATCATGTTTCTGGGCTTGATCTTGTTCAAAATATTATTTTAGGGGGATTAGTAGGTGGAATCATCTACAATCCTAATGTTTCTATATTAAAATTTGCTTTTGTTTTATTTATTTGGACCTTTATCATTTCATTTGTTGCTTATGTGTGTAGGAAAAACGGAAAGTTAAGGAGGCTATTTGAAGGTCAAATTATTCCTTTGGTGCGGAAAGGTAAGATGAATGAAGGAGGGTTTAAGAAGGCTAAATTGGATATTTTAACTTATTCTAATCTTTTAAAAAATATAGGGATCTATGATATTTCAGATGTTTATTTTGCTCAGATGGAAAAAAATGGGGCAATAACTGCATTTACAAATAATTTTGATAATTATGCTGTATTATTAGTAATTGAAGGTAAAATAAATTTCTCCTACCTTGATGGAATTGGTAAAGATGAGGAATGGCTTAATGAAGCATTAAAAAAAGAAGGGTATGATGATATAGAAAAAATCTTTATAGCCCAGTGGTCCCCAGAAAAATTTTTAATTATACCTAAGAGTAAAGAACATAAAGTTAAATTAGATGATAATTAAAAAAAAAATATGCAGTTATAGAAAAATAACTGCATATTTTTTTATAATGCATTTTTTAATTTAACCTTTGTAAAGATTTTTTTAGAATATAGAGGAAAGTCGGCATTCATTAACCAAGAATAATAACCTACATCAGTTAAGAATACTTCAGTTAATTTTTTTCCTTTATATTTTCCAAAATTGAATATCTCTTCATCATTTTTGTCCAATCCAATAAAACCAGCAAGATCCGCGTATTTATTTTGTGTCGTAAAAGTATGTAGAAATTTCACATCATTGTCTATAGCGTCATATTTTTCAACTTGTGCTTTAAGAACTTCGTAGGTAGCAAGAGTGTCTGCAGCAGCTGTATGAGCATTTATAAGTTCTTTATTGCAATAAAATTTATAAGCAGCAGATAAAGTTCTTTGTTCCATTTTATGAAAAATCACTTGAACATCAATAGGTCTATGTTTATGAATATCAAATTCAAATCCATTTCTCAATAATTCTTCTGCAAGTAGTGGTATATCGAAACGGTTAGAATTATATCCAGCCAGATCAGAATCCTTGATCATTTCTAAGATGTGAGGGGCAATATCTTTAAATATAGGAGCATCAGCTACGTCTTTATCATATATACCATGAATAAGAGAACATGCTCTTGGAATAGGAATTTGAGGATTAATTCTCCAAGTTTTACTCTCTTCTGAGTAATTAGGATTTACTTTTAATATACTGATTTCAACTATACGATCTTTGCTAATACTTACACCTGTAGTTTCCAGATCAAAAAAACAAAGAGGTTTATGTAATTTAAGGTTCATTTGAAATTATTTTTTTTCTAAATAAAATTGATAATAGAATGTAAAGTAAAATAAGAAAAGGTATAGATGACAGACCTAAGAAAATAAATATAAGAATACTAGTAATTATATAAGAAAAAACTAAAGAGTTATCGTTCCATTTTAAATTTTTAAATTTCAATGCAAATAGTGGAAGGTTGCTTACGAGAATTATGCTACTAAAAATTGAAATAAAAATAAGCAAATAAGTATTACTCCAGAAGCTTTCAGGGTTTTTATGGATAAGCCAATACAAGGAAAAAATAAATAAAGTATTGGCTGGAGTTGGTAATCCTTTGAAGTAATAGGTTTGATCTTCATCTAAATTAAATTTAGCCAAACGATAAGCGGAAGCTAGAGTTATAATAAGTCCAATAATACTGGCATTTTTAAATAGAGAATCTATTAAAAAATAGAAAGAATTAAAGTTGAAATCTAAGGTTGTTAATCCCTTGATTGTGCTTAGAAAAACGTCTCCGTCTAATAAATTTAACATTAAAATACCAGGCAATAATCCAAAGGATATTACATCAGCCAAACTATCAAGTTCCTTTCCTAAGGAGCCTGAAGCATTAACAGCGCGAGCTACAAAGCCATCAAAAAAATCAAAAATAAGTGAAAATAATAGCAGTATTAGAATATATTCAATAGCAGAATTTGTGATAGTAAAAATGCATGCAAGGCTTCCGCATAAAAGATTTAATAAAGTAAGGAAATTAGGGAGCTGCTTAATCATATAAAGAGAATATTTTATATACTTTTTCAAATATAAGAAGATTTAGTAATTCATTAACTTTAATATATAGATGCATTTATTAAGATACTATTTTATGTGGAATTTATTATTCAATTGTAGTTAAAATAAATAACTATAAAATATTTGAGGTTTTGAATGTAAGGATAATTACAATTTAAATAAAAAAAATAGTATATTTGTACAGTTTTTGGGATTTAAAAAAATAGAAAAGCCTATTTACATAAGGCTTTTTTTGTGTTTTTTTTAAAAAAAATTTTTAAAATTTTATGAATGTCATAATATGCTAGTATATGTTCTTAAAAGATAAGGTTGAATCATTAATTGAAAAATTCCTGCAGGAAAGAACGGATATTTTTTTAATTTCATGTAAAATATCAGCGGATAATAAGATTGAAGTTATAATAGATGGAGATGAAGGGATTTCAATTCAAGATTGTTTGCAATGCAGTAGAGCAATTGAAAATAATTTAGATAGAGAGGAAGAAGATTTTGCTTTGTCTGTCTATTCAGCAGGGGTAACTAATCCACTTATACTTCCTAGACAATATAAAAAAAATTTAGGCAGAGAGCTCAAAGTATTTTTAGAAGGTGGTAAAGAAATAAATGGGATTTTAGAACAAGTAAAGGATGATAAAATAACTTTAACTTGGAAAGAAAGAATACCTAAAGAAAAAGGAAAGGGGAAAGTAACAGTAGAGTTAAAGGAAGAAATAGAGATCCAAAATATACAAAAAGCAACAATAAATATAAAAATTTAAATAAGTAGGACTAATGGATAGTATAGAGTTAATAGAATCGTTTGGGGATTTTAAAGACGAAAAAAATATAGATAGAATTACTTTAATGGCTATTGTTGAAGAATCAATGAAAACCGTTTTAAGAAAAAGGTATGGTTCTGATGAGCATTTTGATGTTATTGTAAATCCGGATAAAGGAGATTTAGAGATATACTTGAATAGGAAAATTGTTGAGGATGAAATGTCTGAAGATGATTTATTAGAGATCGAAATCAGCGAAGTTAGAAAAATAGATCCAAGCTTTGAAGTTGGTGAGGAATATACACAAAAGATAGAGCTAAATGAGTTAGGAAGAAGAAATATTTTAGCCTTTAAACAGGTTTTAAACACAAAAATAGCCGAATACGATAATTCCAATTTATATGAAAAGTTTAGATCTATAGAGGGAGAAATTGTCAGTGGAGAAGTACATCATATACGACATAGACAAGTTATCTTAATGGATGAAGATCAAAATGACATGATTTTGCCAAAAGAAAATCAAATTCCTTCTGACTTTTTTAGAAAAGGAGAAACTGTTCGTGCAGTAGTTCAAGAGGTTGGTTTGAAAGGAGGAAAGCCACAAATAGTTCTTTCAAGAACCTCCCCTAAATTTTTGGAAAAATTGTTTGAGTTTGAAATACCAGAAATTTATGATGGATTAATAACCATCAAAAAAACGGTTAGAATACCAGGAGAAAAAGCAAAAATTGCAGTTGAATCTTACGATGACAGAATAGATCCGGTGGGAGCATGTGTAGGGATGAAAGGCTCTAGAATACACTCCGTAGTTAGAGAATTGAAAAATGAGAATATAGATGTAATAAATTATACAACCAATCAGCAGTTATTTATACAAAGAGCATTAAGTCCTGCTAAAATTTCTTCTATGGACATTGATGAAGAAAATAAAAATGTTGTTGTATATTTAAGATCAGAAGAAGTTTCAAAAGCAATAGGAAAGGGGGGGCAAAACATAAAGTTAGCAAGTTGGCTCACAGGATATGAAATAGATGTACGCAGAGATGAGCCTGAAGAAGATATTGAATTAGTAGAGTTTTCAGATGAAATTGATTCGTGGGTGATTGATGAACTAAGAAAGATTGGTTTAGATACAGCAAGGTCTGTATTAGAAAAAGATTTGGAAGATCTTTTAAAAATAACAGATTTAGAGGAAGAAACTATTTTAGATGTAGTTCGCATTTTAAAAGAAGAATTTGCAAAATAATCATAGTATGATTTTGCAATTAAATTATCATATTTGTAAAAAAGAATAAGAACAAAATATTAATATGTCGGGTATTCGATTAAGTAAAGTATTAAAAGACCTTAATATCTCTCTTGACAGAGCAGTGGAGTATTTATCATCCCAAAGTGTTGAGATCGAGAGGAACCCTAATGTAAAGTTAGATCAAAAAGCGCATCAATTATTAGTAACTGAGTTTTCGGAAGATAAGCTTAAAAAAGATGCCTCTTTAGATGTGGTCATAAATAAAATTCCTGAGAAAAAAAAGGAAGAGAAACCTGTAGTTACTGAAGTAGTAAAAGCAAAGGCAAAAGAAATATCCAAACCAAAAACTTTAGGTAAAATAGATTTAGAAGGACAAAGGACGAAATATAGTAAGCCAGTAGAAGAGACAAGTGAAAAAATTGAGACCCGTGAAGATATTCAGGATAGTTCAATTCAGGAATCTGAAGTAGTTGAGGAAAAAGCTAAAAGCAAAGGAATTAAGATAATAGGAAAACTATCTGTTGACGATTTAAAAAAGGCACAAGAATCTACATATCCTGCCAAAAAAGCAAAAGAAAAAGAAGCCAAAGCTGAAAAGCTTGAAAAGGTAGATAAAATCGAAGAAAAAAAAGAGATCATAGTTCCCAAAGAAGAAGTTGTAGTTGAGAAAAAAGAGGAGACTGATGAGCCAGAAAAATTAGAAACACAATATCAAAAATTAGACGGGCCTAAGATGACTGGTCAAATTATAGATTTAAGTCAATTTCAAAAACCTAAGAAGGCTCCTGTATCTAAGGATAATAATGCAGATAAGAAGAAAAGAAAAAGAATAGTTAAAGACTCAAAGGTTGATGTTAATGCCGTTGCTAAAACAATTAATACAGATAAAAAAGCCGCCTCTCAGGATAAAAATAAAAGCTTTAATAATAGAAAACCTGGTGTTAATAATGGTCAGAATAAAAAGTTTGGTAACAGAAATGTAAACACTCGTCCGGTTGAATTAACAGATGAACAAGTTAAAAATCAAATCAAAGAAACTCTTGAAAAATTAACATCTAAAGGAGGTAAATCTAAAAGTTCTAAATTTAGAAGAGATAAAAGAATTCAAAGAAGAGAGTATGAAGCAGAATTGCAGGAGAAAGAACAAAGAGATAACACCTTAAAAGTTACGGAGTTTATAACCGTTAATGAATTAGCTAGTTTAATGAATGTATCTCCCACAGAGGTTATTTCCGCTTGCTTTTCTTTAGGGGTTATGGTAACTATGAATCAGAGGTTGGATGCTGATACTTTGGTTTTAGTTGCAGATGAATTTGGTTATAAAATTGAATTTACAGATACAGAAATTGACGCTGTAGCTGTAGAAGAAGATATAGATTTAGAAGAAACATTAGAGGCAAGAGCACCTATTGTAACTGTAATGGGTCATGTGGATCATGGGAAAACATCATTACTAGATTATATAAGAAAGACCAATGTTATAGCAGGTGAATCTGGAGGAATAACTCAACATATCGGCGCCTATAATGTAAAATTATCCAACGGACAAAAAATAACATTTTTAGATACACCAGGGCATGAGGCATTTACTGCGATGAGGGCTCGTGGAGCTCAAGTAACAGATCTAGCAATTATTGTTGTAGCAGCAGATGATAATGTAATGCCTCAAACTAAAGAAGCCATAAGCCATGCACAAGCAGCAGGAGTTCCTATGATATTTGCTATTAATAAAATAGATAAACCCAGTTCCAATCCAGATAAGATTAAAGAAGAGTTATCTCAAATGAATCTCTTAGTTGAGGATTGGGGAGGTAATATTCAGTCTCAGGAAATATCTGCTAAATTTGGAAATAATGTAGATGTATTACTAGAAAAAGTTTTATTAGAAGCTGAAATATTAGATTTAAAGGCTAACCCAAATCGAGTAGCAAATGGTGTTGTTATAGAGGCAGCTCTAGATAAAGGAAGAGGATATGTATCAACCATTCTAGTTCAAAAAGGAACATTACGTGTAGGAGATTATTTATTGGCTGGAAAAAATCATGGTAAGGTAAGAGCAATGCTTGACGAAAGAGGAAAACCTATGAAAGAAGCAGGACCGTCAACCCCTGTGACGATATTAGGTTTGGATGGAGCGCCTACTGCTGGAGATAAATTTAAAGTATTTGAAGATGAGAGAGAAGCGAAACAAATAGCTAATAAGCGTGAACAGTTAATGAGAGAGCAATCGATCAGAACTCAAAAACATATAACTCTAGATGAAATAGGTCGAAGAATTGCATTAGGGGATTTTAAAGAATTAAACGTTATTTTAAAAGGAGATGTTGATGGATCCGTAGAAGCATTGACAGACTCATTACAAAAATTATCTAATGATCAAATTCAAATCAATATAATTCATAAAGCGGTTGGACAAATTACAGAATCAGATGTTCTACTAGCTGCTGCTTCAGATGCTATTTTGATAGGATTTAATGTTCGCCCTAATATTAGTGCAAGAGATTTAGCTGAAAAAGAAGAAATTGAAATCAGATCATACTCGATTATCTACGATGTAATCAATGATATTAAAGAAGCGATGGAAGGAATGCTTTCCCCAGAGATAAAAGAGCAAATTATTGGTAATGTAGAAATTAGAGAAACCTTTAAAATATCAAAAGTGGGTACAATTGCCGGATGTATGGTATTGGATGGTAAAATAAACAGAGGATCCAAAATAAGAATAATTAGAGAAGGAATCGTTATACATACAGGAGAATTAGAAAGTTTGAAAAGATTTAAAGATGATGTCAAGGAAGTTACAAAAGGATATGAATGTGGATTAAATATTAAAAACTATAACGATATTCAAATAGGAGATTTGTTAGAAGTGTTTGAGGAAATTGAAGTAAAAAAGAAATTAAAAATTTAAAATAATTTTAAAAATAAATAAGGGCTATATGAATTTTCATATAGCTTTTTTATTTTACATTTGTCAATAATCTTTATTTTTAAATAAAATAGATAATGTTTTAATCTCAATTATTTAATCTGTATTCATGCATGATAAAAGCCTATAATAAGATAATTTTAGTTTTGTGTTTATTATTATATCAATCGGTATTTGGGCAAATTAAAGGTATTATAAAATGGGAGGATGATAGTTTTGCTAAAAATGTTGAAGTTGAATTATTAAATAAAAATCAAATAACCCAAACAGACAATCATGGTTACTTTTCCTTTACTAAGTCAGATAAAGGTGATACGCTTGTCATAGCAAGAGGAATAAAACAAATTATCTTACAAGAAACAGATACTCTAATAAATATAAGTTTAGAGCGTACAAAACTTGATAAGATAGTAGTCTTAGGTTTTATTAATACACCATATAAAGGAGCCTATTCAATAATCAGGGATAATGAATTAGAATCAATGCCTCAAGCTTCTATAGACGATAAGCTTGGGGTAATACCGGGAGTTAGCTATAGTGGTAGTGGAGGGCAACCCGGATCTGCAACAAGTGTAATAATTAGAGGAGTGAGCTCGTTTACGGGGTCTTCCAACCCTTTGTATGTAATTGATGGAGTGCCTATAGGAAAAGGATTAGATTCTTCTTCATTGTTAGATAACTATTCTTCTTTTAGTCCAATTTCAAATTTAAATCCTAATTCAATAGAAAGTATAGTTGTTTTAAAGGATATTGCAGCTGCATCAATGTATGGGGCAGCAGGTGCTAATGGAGTTATCTTAATAAAAACAAAAAAAGGAAAGTACAATCAAAAAACAAAATTTAATTTTATTTCAGAAATAGGTTTTCAAGATATTGCTTTTGATAAACACCAATGGATGAACTCTGAACAATATATGGATTGGGGGGCAATGGTTTATGCAGGTAAAGAATATATAGGAGGTAGAACAGACGCATTCTTAAATTTAGCAAGCTATAAACAACAATTTATAGAAAACATGAAAAAAAATGGGTGGGATGGAGAAACAAGTACCAATTGGATGAAAGAAGTTCAAAGAAATAAATCTGTTGTAAAACAATACTCACTTAATATCACTGGAGGAGAAAAAAATTTTTTATTTTATTTAGGAGGATCATATTATAACAATGAGCCTTTAGTAAAAGGTAGCACATTTCAAAGATATTCATTTAATCTGGGTTTGGGTTATCGGTTGACAGAGAAAATTAATTTAAATTATAATGGAAGTATTACGAATCTAAATACCCATACCTATACACAAGGGGGATCTTTCTCGAGTCCTTGGAGTTCAAGTTGGACTTTGCTTCCAATTTATCCTGTTTATAACCCGGATGGATCATTCAATATACAAAATCTAGGAGGGAATCAATGGTATAACCCAGTAGAATTATTAAATTCAGATTATTTAGAAGGTGATAATACAACATGGAGAAGTTCAATGAGTGTTATGTATAAATTAAACAAAGAAATTAAAATATCATCAGATTTTGGTATGCAATATCAAAACCTATTAGAAAAATCATGGTGGAATCAAAATTCAGGGAATGGTAAATCGAGAAACGGATTATTCCAACAAAATAAAAATAGAGTCATTGATTATTCTTGGACAAATTTTATGAATTATAAAAAGTATCTATTTGATAAACACAATTTATCTGTAGATATTGGAATTAGTTTTGAAGAACATAAAAGAGATGATCAATATACTTCAAAGTTTGATTATCCTGAATATTCAAAGCCAAATTTGTCAAACGGTACTAATATACTACAATCTTTAGGTAGTGATGAGACGTGGAGACAAATTTCTTACATTGGAAGAATTAATTATACCATTGATAAAAAATACACATTTATAGCAGGTATAAGAAGAGACGGGAATTCTACATTTGGAAAAAATAATAAATGGGGTAATTTTTGGGATACAGGATTTGTATGGAATCTAAGTAATGAAAATTTTATAAATGTTGAAAAAACTAAAATTAATGATTTAAAACTTCGATTCAATTATGGTATCGCAGGTAATACACCTATGACGGAATGGGGTAAATTATATTATTATAAAACTCTATTAAAAGCAGAAAGTTACGGATCAGGAGAATCAGCTTTATATTTTCAATCAGCCGGCAATGATAATTTAAAATGGGAGGAATCTCATCAGTTAGGAATAGGTTTATATTTTGGAATTTTTAACAATAAAATAACAGGTTCATTTGATTATTACAATAAAAAAACTAATGATTTAATATCCATTGTTCCATTGCCGTATACTGTAGGAGGAGCAAATGCTTACTATGCTAATGTAGGAAGTATTAGAAATAGAGGTTTTGAATTAGTTTTAAAATCAGAAGTAATAAATAAAAATAAACTCATTTGGAATATTGAAGCTTCAGCTTCATACAATAAATCTAAAATTTTAAGATTAAATATAGAAACTTCAGACGGTATAAATCTTGAAGGTTATTCAAAAGCATTAAAAGTAGGAAAACAAGCCGGTGAATACTATACATGGACATGGGCAGGAGTTGATTCAAACACAGGATACGGAATGTGGTATGTGAATGATATAGAATTAGAAACTAGGTTTAAAGAGGGGAAATTGACAGCTAGTGAGCAAGCCTTTGTAAATGATGGTAAACTATATTATGATAGTAAAGGTAAATTAGTGACTACGGATAAATCTATTGCAAAAAAAGAATTTCAAGGCTCTACAGCTTTACCTATTTGGCAAGCCTCATTATATAATCAATTATCTTATAAAGGATTTACTTTCTCAATTCTTTTAACAGGTTCGTTCGATTATAAAGTTATGGATGCATTTACTAATGTATGGATGAGCGATGGAGCCTATGTAGGAAATAGAAATCAAGAAAGTGATTTATTAGATAGTTGGACTCCACAAAATCCAAATGCTAAAAATCCTTTACAAATAGGTGATCTTACATCAACCAATTCAATGTCTTCAAGATTTCTACGAAGAGCAGATCATATAAGGTTAAAAGAAGTTAAATTATCTTATACATTTACACAAAATATGATAAAAAGCATAGGTGTTGAATCCTTAACATTATATATTAGAGGAACTAATTTATTCACTTGGGCATTTGATAAAAAGCTTAAATCTGATCCAGATATCTATTCAACAAATGCGTTAAATGAAGGATACCCAGATTTTTATGGGAGAGGTTATTATGATTTCACATCACCAATACTGAGAATTTATTCATTTGGGATATCAGTAAATTTTTAAATATGAAGGTAAAAATAATCTTTATTTCTTTTTTTCTTGTTTTAATGAGTTGTTCAGAAGACAAACTGAATACAGAACCTAGCACTGAAGTTCCATTAGATGTAATTATAAAAACGGAAGAAGGATTAATAAATGCTAAAAATGGAATATATTATTATCTAGCGCGTCCAGGTGGACTAGGATGTAATGTTGTTTTATTGGGAGATCTTATCTCAGATAATTCATTTGTAAACACATCAAATACGGGACGATTCTTAAATTTAAACAATATGTCCTACAACCCAGAATTAAATTTTGATGGTATTGAAGGAGAAGGACCACCCTTAAATAGGCTTTACGATGCCTATGCATTAGCATCTACTGTAATAAATGCACCAATATCACTAAATGATGAAATTAAACAAGCCAAGGCAGAAGCTTATGCAGCCAGAGCTTTAGCTATGTTTTTTATAGTTAATATTTATTCACCAAGTGTAGCTTTAGGATACAATCAAGAGTTTGGAATGCCTATATATAATAAAAGCTATAATCCTCAGATAAAGCACTCTAGAGCCACAATACCTGAGGTTTATACTCAAATAGAAAACGATTTATTACAATCATTAGAACTTTTTCAAAGCGAATCCTCAACAAAAACGCACTTAGGCCCTACAGCAGTAAAGTTATTGCTTTCAAGGGTTTATTTATATCAACAGAAGTGGGCTCTTGCATATGAATATGCACAACAAGTAGAATCTCAATCAGGAGGGAGTTTTGACTTTATCCAAAAAGAAAATTATGTGGATTATTTTTCATTAAACTCAGCACCAGAAACAGTTTTCGAGATTAGCTATAATCAATCAAACTCAATAGGAATCAATAGTTTATCAAGTTTTTACTCCATTACAGGAACTTATTTTCAAAATGAGTTTCGAAAAGACTTGTATAATTTATACGAAGATTCAGACATAAGAAAGAATTTATTAAAACTAGATGTTACTAACAAAGGAAATAATCCAACGGGAGAGGAAGGATATTATACATTAAAATATCCAGTAACAATGAACCTTGATTCAAATGTTAAAATTTTAAGAATGTCGGAATCAAAATTAAACAAAATAGAAGCGCTTTACCACTTAGGAAACCAAGAAGAAGCTTTAAAACAATTGAATAGTTTTGTCTCAACTAGAGGGGATTACCAATACAATAGTAAAGATAACCAATTACTTAAAGATATTTTAAAAGAAAGAAGATTAGAATTTGTAGGAGAAGGACATCAATTTTTTGATTTGAAAAGAAATAGATTACCAATTGTAAAAAAAACAAATTGTAAATTGAACTGTGAAGTTTCAGCTTCAGATAAATTATTCGTATATCCTTTACCACAGATAGAGATTCAAACGAACCCTAATATTAAACAATATCCTGGATATTAATCATATAAAATAGAATTTCATTACTTTTGTTTAATAATTAATTAACCAAAATAGTTCATGAATAAATACATATTACTATTTACATTGCTTTTCGTTTATACATATTCTTTTTCTCAGACAGAAAAAGATAGGTCGAGTATAACTAATTCTTACGACCAAAAAGAAATTGAAAAGGTTAAAAGTGAACTGAAAAGAAAGGAACAAATTAGACAAGAAATACTAGATAAATATTTAAACAAAAATTCACGTAGAGTGATGTCAGACTCATTAGAAGAAACTGGGTTACCAATATCTATTAATGACAATGGAGAAATTATTTATTTAAAAACATTTAACGAAGGATCTGCAAAGACAATTAATGAAAGAACACTTATTAGTGAATTAGCGGTGGATGGTAAGAATATGTATGCTGGGGTGTGGGACGAAGCTTTACCGAGAACAACACATCAAGACTTTAAAAATGCACAGGGTGAAGTAAGAATTGAAAAGGGAAGCGATAATGTCCAAAAAGTTTCAAAACATTCAACTCATGTTACAGGGACAATTATAGGCGGAGGGTATTCACCAGCTGCTGATAATTTACCTCAAGGATATTCCAAAGGTATGGCTCCCAATGCGCACGTTAAAAGTTTTGATTATTCAAATGATTTGTCTGAAATGACAGAGTTTGCACAAAAAGGTTATCTAGTATCCAATCATTCCTACGGAATTTCGGCATTAAATGCTAAGGGTAGACCAGTATTTGAATTAAACTCTTGGGTTTTTGGAGCATATGATTTTACGAGTTATAAGTTAGATCAGTTGGCGTATTTAAACAAATATTATCAAATGGTCATTGCAGCTGGTAATGACCGAGAAAACTATTTAAAAATTAATCCTGAAAAAGATGGATACGAACTAATTTTAAATTACGGAGTTGCAAAAAATGTGTTAACCATTGGTGCAGTAGAAGAAATAATCAATTACAACGATCCAAAAAATGTAAAGATCTCTACTTTTAGCAATTTTGGTCCAACCGATGATGGACGTATAAAACCCAATATAGTAGCCAAAGGAGTTTCCGTTTATTCCACAGGAAACTTATCCGATAATAGTTACATCTTTTTAAATGGAACATCAATGGCAACTCCATCAATTACAGGTTCCATACTACTACTTCAACAATATAATCATAAATTGAATTCTAAATATTTGACATCAGCTTCTATAAGGGGTCTATTGCAACACAGTGCTAAAGAAGCAGGATCTTATGATGGTCCCGATTATATTTATGGTTGGGGATTGGCAGATATAGGTGCTGCTGCACAAATAATAACCGATAAAAACAAAAAATCAATTTTAGAAGAAAACCAACTAAATAATAGATCGACATATATAAAAAAAATAAAAGCTTCCGGAGCAATTCCATTACAAATTTCCATTTCATGGACTGATCCTGAAAATAAAAATTATAATGGAGATATTTTAGGATTGTCCACAGGGAAATTTATAGCAGGAGTAAAAGATCCAGATCAGTTAAATTTAGTCAATGATTTAGATGTAAAAGTCACACAAATAAATAATGAAGGTCAAGTAATAGCAACTTATTATCCTTGGAGGCTTAATAAGTTTCAACCCAATTTACCTGCAAAAAATGACGGGACTAATGATGTAGATAATTTTGAAAGAGTCGATATTCCAAATCCTAATGGAGAGTACTTAATAACTATTTCGCATAAAGGAAATTTAACTAATAATAGTCAAGATTATACATTAATTGTCACCGGGCCATCAATGGAAACAGTTGAAACAGTAGAAGAAGAATTTAAATTGCAAGAAACTAAGGTTTATCCTATACCATCTAAGGACTATGTTTACATATATGTAATGAAAAATTCAACGTATAAAGTTTACGGTACATCAGGCAACTTATATTTAACAGGAACTTTAATTGAGGGCGAAAATAAAATTGATACATCGAGTTTATCTTCTGGAATTTATTTTGTTAGAATAAACGATGGAAAAAACAATGAAACAAAGAAAATAATTGTGCAATAAAAGAACTAAAATTTATTTTTAATAATTAAATACGATCGATAGTTTTAGCTGGCTTAGTTGCCAGCTTTTTATTTTTATATTTGCAAAGAGCATATACCCATAAATGATAAAAATAAAATTATTATTACTAGTAGCAAGTTTGCTGATAACGAGTTTAATATATTCTCAAAGAGAAGAACAGGCAATAGATATTTCAACAAATAAAAGTTCAGATCCAGCGAAAATTGATACACTTAAAAATTTAAACCCAACTATATATTCCTATCAATACTGGACAGAGGATACTCCTAAATCTATATTTGATACAGTTTTAACTATAGATAAGTATTATAAAAATAGAATGTATAATCATAAAGATGATTTTGGAACCATTCCCTTTTCTAATATAGGAGAAGCATTTAATCCCTTATTATACAACACAAATATTAATTCTTCCATTTCACTTATACCCCAAGGGAAATCATACAATCTATTAGATGTTGACCAGGTTAGATATTACGATGTTAAAACCCCAATGACAGAATTTCAATATAACAACGGGTACAAACAAGGACATTCATTATCCACCATGTTTACACATAATATAAATTCACAATTTAACTATTCCATACAATATAAAGGACTTCGGTCAGAGGGTAAGTATTTAGACCAATTAGCCTCCAACAATACTTTTTTAGTTACCACAAATTATCATACTAAAAATCTAAGATATAAGTTTTGGGCACATTATTTAATAACAAACGCTAATAACGAAGAAAATGGAGGTATACAAAATCCTAAAAATTTTGAAGATGGAGATTCAAGATTTACAAGTAGAAATCGATTACAAGTGAATTTAACAGATGCATACTCTAAATATGAGCAAAGAAGATTTTATTTAGCCCAACAATTCGGACTTGTGCCGTCAAAAGAAAATACCTACGTGGCCTCAATTAAAAATATTTTTTCATATGAGACCATGCATTATACCTATGAAGAACTAAAAACATTAAATACATATTATTCATCAGTAGAAAATATGTATGGAGGCAGTAATCTAGCAGAACATTATAACACTAAAGAATTTAGGAAATTTTCAAATCAAACGATGGCAGTCTTAGATTTAAGCGATCGATTGCATTTAGAAGCGGGAGTAAAATATGAGCATTTAGAGTTTAATTTTGATCGTTTAATGGATCCAGCAACAACAACTATTCCTGAAAAGATTAAGGATGATAGAATTGGAGTAGCTGGAAATTTAACCTTTAATTGGAATAAGGGTATCGTTTTAACTTCTCAAGGAGAAGCCCTAACCGGAAATCAATTTAACAACTCATACTATATCAATAATAGATTAACCTTACAACCATTTAAAGGATATTTTATAGAAGCTAATTTGGGGGTTAAATCACAAATTCCATCCATAAATTTATTATACAATCAAAGTTTTTATAAACAATTTAACTATTTTATAGAAAACCCAGAAAATGAAACAACTATACAGATGGGGGGAGCTTTAAGAATGAAGCCATTTAATACAAGATTTACAGTTCAGTTTTTTAACATAGACAATTATACGTATTTAGATGATGAATATGCTCCTAAGCAGTCCAGTACTTCTGTTAACCTAGCACAAATAGGGTTAAAAAATTCTTTTCAGTATAAAAAATTTCATTTAGAAACCGCTTTAGCTTATCAAAATGTCACTAGAAATAAAGAAATATTGCCCTTGCCAGAATTTATAGGAAGAGCAACTTTCTATTACCAGTCCAAAATTTTTAAAGAAAAGGCTGAGGTTCAAGCAGGGATAAATGCATATTACTTTTCAAAGTTTAAATCCAGAATGTTTTTTCCTGTGACCAATGAATTTAAATTACAATCAGGAACAGAAAATTATAGAATCGGAGAATATCCATTGCTAGACCTATTTATACACTTTAAAGTAAAAAGAATGTTGTTTATTTTTGAAGCGCAACATTTTAATTCAAGTCTATCAGGATATGATTTTTATAGTACTCCTTTAAACCCTTATACAGATTTTCGTTTAAACATAGGAATTCTTTGGTACCTATTTACTTAAAAACAAATTTTAAAAAATAATAATAATGAATAGTTCAATATTCCAACTAGAAATGAAGGTAAGAGATTATGAATGTGATGCGCAAGGAATTGTAAACAATGCAAATTATCAACATTATTACGAAGTAGCACGACATGAATTCTTAGAAAAAGAAGGTTTAAATTTTTATGAGCTTCATACCCAAGGTACAGACTTAGTATTAATAAGCATCTTTGTGAAATATATAGCTTCATTACAGGGAGGAAATCAATTTATATGTACCATTGAATCTTTAGAAAAACAAGGAATCCGATATTTTTTTAATCAGAAAATTATTAGAAAATCAGATTTAAAACTTTGTTCAGAAGCCAGAGCCGAAGTGGTATCTGTAGTTAAAGGAAGAGTAAGTATACCAAAAATTTTAGATGATTCTTTTAGTAAATATTTGCAATAAGTAATTCAAAGACTATTTTTTAGTTTTGGTATAATTCATTGATATATATATATTGTTAAAATTGTACGCCTAAAAATAGCAGTTAAAGTAGTTATAAAAACATATAGGTTAAATAATTAATTCAAAAAAAATTGGATTCAATAAAAACATTTAAGAGCAGAGGAAAATTACTATTAACCGGAGAGTACGCCGTCTTAGACGGTGCTTTAGCTCTAGCAGTTCCAACGCAAGTAGGACAAACATTGCAGATTCATCCAGTTACTAAGGAAAATAACCAAATAACTTGGCTAGCTTATAAGCATAATGGGGAGCTATGGTTTAACTGTATTTTGGATATATATACAGAGCAAGTTGTAAAGACGAATCAACCAGATATAGCTTTAAAATTATTGAAAATTTTTCTTGAAGTAAAAAAATTAGGTTCAAAAATTTTTCAAGAAAACTCTAGTTTTGAATGTGAAACACATTTAGAATTTCCTGAAAATTGGGGATTAGGCACAAGCTCAACGCTAATTAATAATATTGCTAAATGGACAAAAGTGGATCCGTATAAACTTTTATCCCAGACTTTTGGAGGTAGTGGCTATGATATTGCATGCGCAAATGCTGAAAACCCAATTACCTATAGGTTGCAAAAAGAAAAAGAACCTATTGTAAGGGATGTTTATTTCCCTTCAGAAATATCAGATAGAATTATTTTTGTATATCTTAATAACAAGCAAAACTCAAGAGAAGGAATTCAACATTACAGACAAAAAGAAAAATCTCAAGCATTGGTGGAGGCAATTTCAGAGATTACAGAACAAATAATTACTTCTAAAATTAGGTATGAAGAATTTGCCTATCAAATAATCCAGCACGAAAACTATATTTCAAAATTCATCGAAATACCTACAATAAAAGAGAAATTATTTTCAGATTATCCGGGTTTCATAAAAAGTTTAGGGGCTTGGGGAGGAGATTTTATAATGGCTGAAAAAACAGATAATTCAGAACAATATTTTAGAGGTAAAGGATATAAAGTTGTAAAGAATTATGACGAACTATTGATATAATTAAAAATTTAATTTTTTGTATCTTTGTTTATACGTATGATTGGGAAAAAAATTATCGTAATTCTTATCACTATAGGGGTAGTATTTCAAACACCTCACTTATTAGCCCATGGAATTCATGGGCAAAATAAAAACTTTAGTAATAATTCCAAAACTCATAGTTGTTGTAGAGATAAGTGCAATCATCATAATAAACAGAATTGCAAAGAAACAAAGAATAAAAAAAATTGTTGTGATATTTTATGTGCACCCTCTTTTATAAAATTACAATTGTTTTTCAACGAGCCTAGTATAGAAAAATATAATTTAAATAAGACGTATCTACCCTTAATAAAGTTTAATACTTTCTTTACGTATCAATCGTATACCTCAGTAAATTGGGTGCCACCTCAATTCATTTAATTCTTTAACTAATAGTAAACTTATAAAGAATTCCAATGATCTGAATTATTGGAATGTATACTTTTTTAAAAAATCTTTAAGAATTAATGGATGAAAATAATAGAAAAATTAGTACTAATTAATTTTATATTAATAGGTATTACCCATATAAAAGCACAAAAAATAGTTAAGTATGATTTGTATGTAACAGATACAATTACCCATATTGGTGGTAAAAAGAAAAAAGCCCTAGCGGTGAATGGACAAATACCTATGCCTACTCTTCATTTTACGGAAGGAGATACAGCAGTAATATCTGTACATAATAAACTAAAAAATAAAGAAACCCTTATGCACTGGCACGGGTTATTATTACCCAATCAGTATGACGGAGTAGATCATCTTACCTCACCGCCTATAAAAGCAGGAGAAACCATGGTGTATAAATTTCCAATCATACAAAATGGAACTTATTGGTATCATTCACATACCGGCTTACAAGAACAAGACGGTTTATACGGAGCCTTTATTATAGATAAAAAAGACAAAATAGACAACCTTCCAGAATATACAGTACTTTTAAGCGATTGGACAAATTCTCGATCGAAAGGAGTTTTAAGAAGATTATATTTTCATGATGATTGGGCAGCCATACAAAAAAATAAGGTACAAAAAGGAGTAACCCAAAGTTATTCAGAAGCCATAGCACAAGGATATTTAGGCACCAAGCTTAAAAATGAATGGAAAAGGATGACTGCCATGGATGTTAGTGATGTTTATTACGATCAAGTACATATTAATGGAAAAGAAGAGGACTTCTTTAAAGAATACAAGGGGAATAAAGTAAAATTAAGAATTATTAACGGAGGTTCTTCCTCGTATTTTTGGGTTCAGTATTCCGGAGGAAAAATGCAGGTAATTGCCGCAGATGGTAAAGATGTGCATCCAGTTGAAGTGGATCGGTTTATAATTGGAAATGGAGAAACTTACGATGTAATTATAGAAATACCAGAGGTAGATACTTCCTATGAATTATTAGCGACCACCGAAGATAGAATTCGCACAGCTTCTTTATGGATAGGAAATGGAAATCATAAACAAAGTATGAAAAGATTAGAGCCACTAAAATACTTTGAAGGAATGAAAATGATGAATGATATGATGAAGATGAATGGAAACTTAGATAATATGGGGATGAAAATGAGTTACCAAACGATGGATATGAATCAAGTTATGTATCCGGAAATACAAAATCTAAAACATCACGATCCTTCCATGCATATGAAAGAGAAAGAAGTCTCTAAAGAAAACCAAGATATGCATTTGAATAAAGAAGAAGACCATTCAAGCCATATGAATATGCCAGAATCATCACACAATGGTCAGCATGAACATCAATCGCATACGCATATGAAAAAAGATTTCGAAGAACAATCGCCTGAAGATCAAGGACAGTATAGTTCAACAACTACAATGACTGAACATGAACATACATCTCATTCAATGTCGATCGATAAGTTGGAAAAAAATAATTCACAAAATCCTGTAACCTTAAATTATTCTATGCTAAAATCTACAGAACCCACCAATTTAAAAGAAGGGCCTGTAAGAGAAATGTATTTAGAATTAAATGGAAATATGGAAAGATATGTTTGGTCTTTTAATAATAGAAACCTATCAGAAACGGATAAAATTGTTGTGAAAAAAGGAGAAAAATTAAGAATCACCTTTGTTAATAACTCAATGATGAGACATCCTTTGCATTTGCATGGGCATTTCTTTAGAATATTAAACGGTCAAGGAGAATATTCCCCCTTAAAACATACCATGGATATTATGCCAATGGAAAAAAACGTGATTGAATTTGAAGCAGACGAAACAGGAGATTGGATTTTTCATTGTCACATTCTATATCATATGATGTCTGGAATGGGAAGAGTATTTAGCACTCAAGATTCAACACAAGTTTCACGTTCACATGGAGGAGAACACGATTGGAAAATGTTTTCTAAAATGATGGGAAATATGGAACGATTGGCTGTAATGAATGAAATAAGTAATAAAGGAAATACGGGGAAATTAAGAATTGAAAATAGCCGATGGGCACTTTTACAGGCAGAGTGGAAATTGGCATACAAGGACAACCCCGGTTATGAAGTAGAAGCAAGGGTAGGTCGTTATATAGGTAAAATGCAATGGTTTATGCCTTATATAGGATATTCCTTTTCATATACGACAGCAGGTAGAGAAAAAAATATATTTGGACAAAAGTATAATAAAGAAACAATCAACAATTTAGCCATAGGATTTAGATATTTGCTGCCTATGCGAGTGCTATTAGATGCGAGTGTTTCTCCTGTTAACGGAGAACTTAAAATAAAATTAGAAAAAGAAGATATAGCTTTAACACCAAGAACTCGGCTAGATTTATCTCTAGATAGTCATTTAGGATTTACAACCAGAGCTCGCTATATTATTAGTAAAAACTTTTCAATTGCAGCTTATTACGATAGTGAATGGAAATGGGGAGCAGGATTGGCGTTTAGATATTAAATTTAATTGTAAAAAGGAATAATAGAAATTGTTTTATTATTCCTTTTTTTATAAATATATTTACAATATAAACATTAGTAAACCTAATCATATGTTAGAAATTGGAGATAAAGTACCAGATTTTGTAGGTATAGATCAAGAAGGGAAGCAGATAAGATATTCAGATTACCAAGGCGAAAAATTAGTAGTTTATTTTTATCCAAAAGCCAATACCCCAGGTTGTACGGCCGAAAGCTGTAGTTTAAGAGATAATTATCAAGCTTTGCAAGCAAAAGGATATGAGATCATTGGTATTAGTGCAGATCCTGTAGAAAAGCAAAAATCTTTTCATGAAAAATTTTCCTTTCCATTCCCCTTAATTGCGGATACAGATAAAAAAATAATACAAGCTTTTGGAGCTTGGGGAAAGAAAAAATTTATGGGTAGAGAATACGATGGAATTTTAAGATACACGTTTTTGATAGATGAAAAAGGTCTGATTACAAATGTTATCACAAAAGTAAAAACCAAAGACCACGCAGAACAAATATTAAAAGAAAATTAAAGAATGAATTTATCCATTGTTGAAAGCATTAGAACCAATAATTTTAATGATCCTGAAATTCTTAAAAAAATACAAGCGATTTGGAGTAATTCAATTCCTAAAATTAAAGATTCTGGTTATCAAGATAATATTTATGGAGTTTATCATGAATACGATTCTAATTACCAAGGAGATTACACTTTAAGTATAATGATTGAGAATAAAGTAGGCGTGCTCAATTTATCAGAAGAGAATTACAAAATATTTATAGTAGATAAACCCGATGGAGAAGGTATATATCAAACTTGGTAAAAAAATTGGAAATTAGAAGAAGAGAGCAAATTAAGCAGAGCTTATACTTATGATTTTGAAAAATATGAACCTTCTGGGGAAGTAAAAATTTATATAAAAGTAAAATAAAATGGCAGAAAAAGAAAATAAAGATACCAATAGTTCTGAAGCAAAGAAAAAAGCATTAAATCTAATTTTGGACAAATTGGACAAAACCTACGGAAAAGGAGCTGTTATGCGTATGGGAGATAAACCCGTAGAAGAGGTAGATGTGATTCCTACAGGTTCCTTTGGAATTGATTTAGCTTTAGGGGTTGGTGGTTATCCAAGAGGGAGAGTAATTGAAATTTTTGGACCTGAATCTTCAGGAAAAACTACACTAACCTTACATGCAATAGCAGAAGCGCAAAAAAAAGGGGGAGTAGCAGCATTTATAGATGCAGAACACGCCTTTGATCCGACCTACGCGCAAAAACTAGGTGTAAATTTAGATGAATTAATAATTTCACAGCCCGATGATGGTGAGCAAGCATTGGAAATTGCTGATAATTTAATTCGTTCCGGCGCTATAGATATTGTGGTAGTTGATTCTGTTGCAGCCCTAACGCCACGAGCTGAAATTGAGGGTGAGATGGGAGACTCTAAAATGGGATTACACGCTCGTTTAATGTCGCAAGCATTAAGAAAACTTACTGGAACTATAAGTAAAACTAAATGTACCGTAATCTTTATCAATCAGTTAAGAGAAAAAATAGGGGTAATGTTTGGCAATCCAGAAACTACAACCGGGGGAAATGCACTAAAATTTTACGCCTCTGTGCGTATGGATATACGTAAGTCAGGAAGCCCAATAAAAGATGGAGATAATGCTATAGGGAGCAGAGTAAAAGTAAAAGTAGTAAAAAATAAAGTTGCTCCACCTTTTCGTCAAGCAGAGTTTGATGTAATGTATGGAGAAGGAATATCTAAAGTTGGAGAGGTATTAGACTTAGGTGTTGAAATGGGAATTGTCGGAAAATCAGGTTCTTGGTTTAGTTACCAAGACACAAAATTAGGACAAGGAAGAGATGCAGTCAAGCAATTATTAAAAGACAATCCAGAATTGTTAGAAGAAATTGAAAATAAAATAAAAGAAAAGCTGTAAGAAAAAAACCTTTATTGAAAAATAAAGGTTTTTTTTCTTAAATTTGAACAAAAACTAACAAATGAATTTTAAACTCTATACTTTATCAGCCTTTTTATTTGTAAACATATTTAACTTAAAGGCGCAGAATATTGATTTTTCATATCTACCTTTAAAGCAATATTTATTATCCTCTAGCTCTGAGAATAAAATAGCTAAAGATGCTAAAGGTAATAGTATAGCAATTGATAGTAATGGAGATGGGGAAATTTCCTATGAGGAAGCATTAAACGTATTTTATTTATATGTAGATGTTCAAAATATGTGGAGTTTATCTCCACCAAATATTAATGATTTTTCAACAGAAGAATTAAAATTTTTTTCTAACATTGAAATAATTAATTGTGCAGGTACATATGTTTCTGCTGTAGTTCCATCTAAACCATTTTATTTTATAGATTTATCGGGATTAATTAATCTAAAAGAATTTTATGGTCAGAATGATCTAAGGAATGGAGGAATAGGCATAAAATTCCCACAGGTCATGCCTAAATTAAAAATAGCACATTATTTTCAATTATTTGATTTTTTAGATATTTCACAAGCACCCAATGTGGAAGAGATTGAGGCGTCAAACGCAGTAATTGAAAATGCTATAAGTTTAAAAAAATTAAACACTTATGGCGAAAATATACATTTAAAAAATCTTCCTAATCTAGCTGAATTAGAAATAAGATTTACCTCACAGCTTTATTTGGAAGATCTTCCTAAAATAATAGATTTGGATATAGATACTTATTCTATTTCGGATTTAGATGAGGATTCTAAAAATGTGAATAAAAGTATTACAATTAATAACTTGCCTAATCTTGTTAATTTAAGAACAACCCTACTAAGTATGGGAGAAACAACAGGTCTGGCTGGTTTACATAAATTGAATCTTTTCAATCTACCTAAACTTGAATATCTTGATTGTTCAAAAAATAGATTAAGCATCTTAGATGTTTCTAATTTAGGAAATTTATCAAAATTAAATGCTTCTAATAATTTTTATCTGAGATCAATAAATTTGAATGAGCATCTAAAACAATTAGATTTAAGTGGCAATAAAAGTTTGGAGGATTTAGAGGTTAAAAAATTAGTTAATTTAACCAAACTTAATCTTTCCAGAACTGCAATTAAGACGATTGATCTTACACAAAACTTAGACTTAGAAGAATTAATTACTTCTGAAAGTAACCTATCAGAATTAGATTTAACTAAGAATCAAAAAATAAAATTTTTTAAGCCTATTTCAATGACTTCAAATAAAATAGATTTAAGAAAACTAAATATTAAAAATAAAGTTTTAGATCTTTGGATTGATGAAGAAAATAAATTAATTCCAGGTATATTTCAAAATTATTTAGAATTTATATGCGTTGATCCCGAAGAGTTAACTTATTTTAATCAAGATGTATCCAATATTTTTCCTAATTTAAATAAATTTAACGCAAAAATTACTTCTGATTGTGAGCCATATTATAAGGATGATTTACCTCAGGAAGAGGATAAAGATAATCCTAGTGTTACTGTTAATAATCCAGATAAAGAAGAAATACAATCTTTAATAACTTCAAATTCTATATATCCTAATCCTGTTAAAGATCAATTATTTATTAATACCAAGCAAAAAGTAAATGATATTGAAATTTATGATATAAATGGGAAATTAGTTAGTAAACAGTCAATTTTTGATAATAAAGTTGACACCTCATTTTTATCTAAGGGGGTATATATCTTAATCACATATTCCTCCCTTGGCAAGGATAAACATAAATTTATAAAGCAATAAATTAAATATTAAAATAAAATTAATTTGTTTTGTTTTTCATTCTGAAATAATAAATGTTTGTTTGGTATGTAATTATTCTTTCTAAAACTATTATTAAAGCTTTACAATAAAATTTTAAAATGCAACTTAGATTAATTAGTTAGAATTATATAAATTTGCAAAATTGTTAGTTAAGAGTAATAAAATCAATAGCAAAAAAATATATGTTACAAAGTATCATAACAGGCTCAGGATCTTATTTGCCCAACAAAATTGTTCCCAATAGTAGTTTTGAACAAATCACTTTTTTTGATGAAAATAGGGAACCTTTAGTAAAATCAACCAGTGAGATTATCCAAAAATTTGCAGATATTACTGAGATTACAGAAAGGCGCTATATAGAAGATGATTCTGTAATGAATTCAGATTTAGCTGCAGAAGCAGGGAAGTTGGCTATTGAAAATGCGGGGATTGATAAGGAGGAATTGGATTATATAATTGTAGCACATAATTTTGGTAATATTGATTCAGATGAGAGACAAGTTAGAATAACCCCATCTATATCTGCTTTAACTAAACAAAAATTAGGAATTAAAAATACGCAGTGTAAACCCTACGATATGGTTTTTGGATGTCCGGGTTGGAATGAAGGGGTTATTTTAGCAGATCAATTTATAAAAGCAGGTATTGCTAAAAAGATTTTAGTCATAGGTTCAGAAACTCTTTCTAGAAGTGTCGATCCGTTTGATAGAAATTGCATGATATTTTCTGATGGAGCCGCTGGCGTTGTATTAGAAGGGAGAGAAAAAAGTGATGAGCCTATAGGTATATTAAATCATTACACAAGATCTGACAATGGAGAAGAAGTATTCTATTTAACTACAGATAAATCACTAAATCCAGAATACGTTGGCTCTAGAGCCAATATAAGAATGAGAGGTAGGAAAATTTATGAGTATGCATTAAAATATGTTCCTCAAGCAATAAAAAAAGTTATTGATGATGCGGGATATACCATAACAGATATAAATAAAGTATTGCTACATCAAGCAAATGCCAAGATGGATCATGCCATGTTGCAAAGATTATTTAGACTTTATGGATTACCTATTAGTTCTATTCCTGAGGGAATTGCACCAATGACGATTCAAAAATTTGGAAACTCATCAGTTGCAACAATTCCTACCATGTATGATATGATGGCAAAAGGAAATTTTCTGAATCAAACATTTAAATCAAATGATTTAGTAATATTTGCTTCAGTAGGAGCAGGAATGAATATAAATGCAATTCTATATAGAATGCCATAACAATTAATTGTGAAAAATTTCCTTGCAGTATTAGCTATTTTTTTATTAATAGTTGAGTATTATTCGTATCAAGGAATAAAAGTTTTATTTAAAAATAAAAAAATACAGTATGTATGCACAATTATATCTTTCACTCTTCTTTTCTTTATTACTGTAAGTTTTTATCAAATAAACAGAAATAATAAATTTCAAATACAATTTTTAATAGGATTATTTATTATTATATATATACCTAAACTTCTTTTTGCATTTATACTTTTCCTTGAAGACATTTTTAGAATTTTAAAATTTTTATTCAATCAGTTTTATTTGAATGGAAAGAATCTTAAAGAAAAATCTAGTATTAAATATTTACCTCAAAGAAGAAAAGCAGTTAGCTTAATAGGATTGGGTATAGCATCTATTCCTTTTTTAGGAGTGATAGAGGGAATTATTTGGGGTAAATTTGATTATAGAATTAGAAGAAAAATTATTTATTTTGATGATTTGCCAGAAGAATTTGATGGATATAAGGTAGCACAACTTTCTGATATTCATATGGGAAGTTTTAATATTGAAGATTATAAAAAGATTGAAAGAGGAATTCAGATGCTAAATGAAGAAAATCCAGATATTTTTTTCTTCACTGGAGATTCTGTGAATAACTATGCAGAAGAATTAAAACCTTGGTTGCCGTTGTTAAAAAAAATTAAAGCTAAAGACGGGAAAATATCAATACTTGGTAATCATGACTATGGGATTTATGCTTATGGTGTAGATAATGTTAAAAAGCAACAGGAAAACATAAATAAGATACAAGAATTTCATGAAGAGATAAATTGGCAATTGCTTAAAAATGAGTCATTGCAAATAAAAAAAGAAAAAAGTTATATAAATATTATAGGAGTAAAAAACTGGGGAGAAGGTAATTTTCCGAAGGACGGAGATTTAGAATTGGCTTCAAAAAATATAAAAGATGGAGATTTTAATATTTTGTTATCTCACGATCCTTCTCATTTTGATGCTCATGTAAAAACCTATTATAAAAAAATTCATTTAACCTTATCAGGACATACACACGGTATGCAATTTGGAGTTGAAATTCCAGGAATAGCCAAATGGTCTCCTGTAAAATATAGATATCCTAAATGGGCGGATCTTTATAAGGAAAAGGATAGATATTTATATGTAAATAGGGGATTTGGATATTTAGGATTTTCAGGGAGAGTAGGTATTTGGCCTGAAATTACTATCATTGAATTAAAAAAAACTGTATAAATAAAATTTCTATAATTTTAAGGAAATTAATATGATAAAATCTATGACTGGCTATGGGAAGTCAGAAGTTAGTGAGGGAAATTGTAAAATATCTACTGAAATTAAGACACTTAATAGTAAAACACTTGATCTTTATGTTAAAATACCTACTCGATATAAATGTAAAGAACTAGAGATAAGAAAAATTATAGCAGATCATGTCTTTAGAGGGAAAGTGGATTTTTCCATGAATATTGAAAATGCTGACGAAGATAGTAATCCCAAGCTTAATATAAATACTATAAAAAATTATATAAAAGATCTGGAAACACTTCAGATGGAAGTTTCCCAAGCAGAATATTTAAAGATGGCTGTGAGGATGCCCGAAGTGTTTTTAAATAGAGAAGAATTAGAAATATCCGAAGATGAATGGGAACAGGTTGTAATAAGTATTAAAACTGCCTTATTAAAACTTGATGATTTTAGAAAAGAAGAAGGTCAATCATTAAATGAAATTCTTAATATTTATATTCTCAATATTTTAAATTCTGTAAAAGAGATTGAAAAATATGAGAAAGAAAGAATAGAGATAGTTACTCAAAAATTAATTAAACAGTTAGATGAAATAAAAGTTCAATATGATGAACAAAGATTTCATCAGGAGTTGGTGTATTATATTGAAAAATTAGATATTAGTGAAGAGAAAGTTAGATTACAGCAGCACTGCAAATATTTTATGCAGATGCTAAATGAAAAAGATCCAATAGGCAAAAAGTTAGGATTTATAGCTCAAGAAATGGGTAGAGAAATTAATACAATTGGTTCTAAAGCCAATCATTCCATAATACAAAAATTAGTAGTTTTGATGAAAGATGAGCTTGAAAAAATAAAAGAACAAACCAATAATATATTATAGATATGGGGTTAGTGTACCATAAACCAGGCAATGATGCTTTAGATTTAACCCAATTGCTACCAGGGAAAAAAGTGGAAGGGAAATTAATAATTTTATCTGCGCCTTCAGGTGCTGGTAAAACAACTATTGTAAAATATTTATTATCTATAATTCCAAATCTTTCCTTCTCTGTATCTTGTACAACCAGAGAGAAGAGAGACAATGAAAAAGAAGGAGAAGATTATTATTTTATTTCTAAAGATGAATTCGAGCGTAAAATAGAAAATAATGAATTTATTGAATATGAAGAGGTTTATAATAATCAATTTTATGGAACATTAAACTCTGAAATTGAAAGATTATGGAGTTTAGGGAAACATGTAATTTTTGACATTGATGTTAAAGGAGGAATAAATTTAAAAAATGAGTTTAAAAATAAGGCTTTAGCTATATTTATAGCTCCTCCATCCTTAAAAGTACTTGAAGAGCGATTAAGACTAAGAAATACTGAAAATGAAGAGTCATTAAAGAAAAGAATTCAAAAAGCTGACGAAGAGTTGCTTTATGCGAAAAATTTTGATTCACTTGTAATTAATGATAATCTAGAAAAATCTAAGTTTAAAACGGAACAGTTAGTAAAAAGTTTTATAAGTAGTCCAATTAAGGGCATATAATTTTTAATAAAATAAAAAAAGAAGCTTGAGGTAAAGCTCCTTTTTTTATTTTATTAATTGATGAAATTTAATAAGTTTTAAACCCAATCGTTAACATGTTCTCCAGTTCCTACTTTAATAGTTTTTGCAGATATTAAGAAAGTTTCTTTTAATGGGCTTCTTCCAATAGAATCAAAATTTTCACGATATTTAACAACATATCCATCAGTGAAATCTAATTGTTTTAAAGTGGCATCAGAATCTCTTTTTATGAAAATTACAGAACCATCTTTTCTTTCAAAACTATTAGTCATCCACTCAAAAATATCAGTATCTCCAGTTGATTCTATAGTAATTTCAATTCTTCCACCTCTAGTTTGTGAGGATGGGCGACCTGTAGGGTCAGTTTCTTGGGATAAAGAATAATTAATATTTAAAATATTATACTTTTTACCTCCAACTTCTAATCGTGCTTTAAATGACATAAATGTTTTTTTATTATTATAATAATTCTTTTAAAAAAAAGTTGCTGTATAAAAGGCAACTATTTATTACAAAAGTAATAAGTTTTATCTGTTTTTAGTAAGATGAAAAACGTTAAATAAAAGTTAAAAAATATTTCTATTAATTTTAGTTAAATTTTGGTAAGAGTTATCAAATTTTAATTTTACTTATAGGAAATTAAAACTCTTTTATTTGCATATATACATTATCAAAAATATTTTATTTTGAGGTTAAGGAAATTTTTCTAATCAATGTTTATTTGCTAATTGACCACAGGCAGCATCAATATCTTGTCCTCGACTTTTTCTTATTTTAGCAATAATATTATTTTTTTCTAAGTGCTGAATATATTTTTCAACGGCTAGATTACTTGCCTGTGAATATATTCCATCGTCAATGGAGTTATATTGGATTAAATTTACTTTAGAAGGCACTTGTTTGCAAAACATTACTAATGCTTTTATATCCTCATCTGAATCGTTAATGCCTGCCCAAATAATATATTCAAAAGTAATTCTACTTTTTGTTTGTGCATACCAATATTTTAAAGACTCTAAAATATCTTTTAAAGGGAATTTTAAACTAAAAGGCATTAGCTTATTTCTCTTTTCTTCAATAGCAGAATGTAAGGAAAGAGCTAGCTTAATTTTTAAATTTTCATCTGCCAATTTAACAATCATTTTAGGAATGCCTGAAGTTGAAAGAGTAATTCGTCTGGGTGACATACCTAGTCCTTTTAGATCTGTGATTTTTTGTATAGCATTTATGACGGAATTGTAATTTAGAAGAGGTTCTCCCATACCCATAAAAACTATATTTGAAAGCGGTTTATGATGGTATTCAGCACTTTGTTTATTAATTAAATTTACTTGATCAACAATCTCAGAGGCTGTTAGATTCCTCATTCTTTCAAGTTGAGCTGTGGCACAAAATGTACAATCTAAGCTACAACCAACCTGAGAAGATATACATGCAGTAGTTCTCTTAGAAGTGGGTATTAGAACCGATTCAACAATATTGCCATCGTAAAGTTTTACAGCATTTTTAATAGTCCCGTCAACAGATTTTTGAAATGAATGTACTTTTGCTGGATTAATTATAAAATTGCTTTCCAATTTTTCTCTTAAAGATTTTGATAAATTGGTCATTTCAGAAAGTGAATGTGTATTTTTATTCCATAACCAATCATAAACCTGTTTGGCTCTAAACGCAGGTTCTTTAATAGAGGAAAAATAAGCCTTAAGTTCTTCTAAACTTAAGGCTCTAATATCTTTTTTCTTTATATCCAAATTTTATAACTATTTAATTTAAATAATTAACATAGCATCTCCATAAGAATAAAATTTATACCCCTCATTTACCGCTTCCTTGTAAGCTTTCATAACTAAATCGTAACCTGCAAAGGCAGAGATCATCATCATTAAAGTAGACTTAGGCGTATGAAAGTTAGTGATCATACAATTTGCGATTCCAAAATCGTAAGGAGGAAAAATAAATTTATTGGTCCATCCAACGTACGGATTTAGTCGATTATTTGCAGATACAGAGGTTTCAATGGCTCGCATAGAAGTTGTTCCTACTGCACATACTCTACGCTTGTTTTCAATGGCATGGTTTACAATTTCACAAGTTTTTTCTGAAATTGATACTTGTTCACTTTCCATTTTGTGTTTAGAAAGATCTTCAACCTCTACTGAAGCGAAAGTTCCTAAACCTACGTGTAAGGTTATCTCAGCAAAATCAATTCCCTTAATCTCTAAACGTTTTAATAAATGTTTAGAAAAGTGTAACCCGGCAGTAGGAGCCGCTACTGCTCCCTCATTTTTTGCATATATAGTTTGGTATCTTTCAATATCTTCCGCATCTGGTTTACGTTTAATATATTTTGGTAGTGGTGTTTCACCTAATTCCTTCAATTTTATTCTAAATTCTTCATAAGAACCGTCGAATAAAAATCGTAAAGTTCTACCTCTAGAGGTTGTATTATCAATAACTTCAGCAACTAAACTATCATCATCAGTAAAAAATAATTTATTTCCTATGCGAATCTTTCTTGCAGGATCTACCAAAACATCCCAGATCCTAGATTCAGCATCTAATTCACGTAATAAAAAAACTTCAATTTGTGCCCCAGTTTTTTCTTTATTCCCATATAAGCGTGCAGGAAAGACTTTAGTATTGTTTAAAATAAACACATCCCCCTCATCAAAATAATCAATAACGTCTTTAAACAATTTATGTTCAATTTGTCCTGAATTTTTATGAACAACCATTAGCCTAGACTCATCTCTATTTTCAGAAGGTCGTTCAGCTAAAAGTTCTGGGGGCAATTTAAAGTCAAAATCTGAAGTTTTCATTATTAAATTTTTAATTTAAGTTGCAAATATACAATATGGTTAACCCTAAAGTCAAGTGTTATAGCTTTTAAATAAATATTTATAGCGGATAATAGTTCTTTTGGCAACTTTTTTGTGTTAAACAACCGAATTATAAAAATTATAAAATGAATATTAAAATTTTAAGTTTATCCTTATTATTGTCAGTTTTTTTATTTTCTTTCAGTTGTAGTTCTAACAACGTAAGTGTTGAAAAAAATATGAGAGTAGAAAAGATAAATCCTGTAAATGCTCAAATTCAAGAGAATCAAGTTTGGGTTTTACAGAAAATTGACGGAGAAGATGCTAAAAATGTTTTTGATAATCTACCCACTTTATCTTTTGATGTATTGAAAAAAAGAGTTTCGGGAAACTCAGGATGTAATCGCTATTCAGGTTCATATCTATTAGATGAAGAGAATCATTTAGATATTAGCCAAGTTATAACTACGCGTATGTTCTGTGATAATAAAAATAATGAATCTGGGTTTGTAACTAATCTTGATCAAGCAAATTTAGTTAAGATTGAAAATAACACTTTAACATTTATGAAAGATGATGATGCGCTGTTAGAGTTTAAGTTGCAGTAATTCATATACTTTAGTGAAATAAAAAAATTTGAAAATATCAGATTTTTTTATTTTACTCTTAAAGAATTCAATTTATTAATATCTCCATTAAAAACATTTAAATCTACAAAATTATATGTGATTCCTGGAATAATTCCCTTTTCAGAGAATTGCCAAAAAGACCATCTAGTGTGTAAAGGATATTTAATAGGATTGTAATTGGCAACCCATATAGGATAGTTATCTAGATTTAAATCTTTAATGTGATGGATAAAGTAAGCATCGTTAGAATAGATAATAGGCTTGATTTTATACTCATTTTCAATCAATCTAAGCCAATTCATAATGCCTTTTTTTAGAAGTTCTAATGATTGATTTTTAGGCAATTCTTCAATATCTAGGACAGGAGGTAAATCACCTTGTTCTAAATGAACAGTTTTAATAAAATTTTTTGCTTGCTCAGAAGAGTTTTGATCAGGATTGTAATAATGATAAGCTCCTTTGATAAATTTTTTAGCCTTTAAATTATTCCAATTACTATCAAAAAAATTATCTTTCTTGTATATTCCTTGAGTCGCTCGTACAAAAACAAATGTAATAGGATAATTTGAATTGATAGAGTGAATACTATCCCAATTAATTTTCCCTTGATGTTTACTTATGTCAATACCAAATAGGCAATTTTGATATTCTTTGAGTATGGAATTAATTTTTTTTTCTTCGGATATTTTTCTAGAATTTAGTAAGTTATGATTGTTGTTGTTATCTTTTAAAAAATCATTGTAAATCTTGATCATAAATTTAGATAGTAATGCCAAAGAGATAATAATGATTAGTGCAGTTAACCAATAGTAAATATTATTAGATTTCTTCTTTTTCTTTCTATTTATTCTTCTTTTTTTCACTAATTACATGTAAAAAGGCGCGGGAGGTTTTGCAAAATTAATAAACGAATCTTTATATATGAAGTACAAAGCTAAATCTATTTATTTTTTTTATTTTTGTTAAATTACAATCTTGAGATATATGAGTTTAAATAATAAGTTGAAGGTGGGAATTAGTTTAGGTAACCCTAATGATATTGGTATTGAAATTATTCTAAAAACATTTCAAAAAAGAGAAATGCTAGAATTCTTTACTCCAGTTATTTTCGGCTCAACTAAATTATTGTCTCAGAAGAAAAAAAAATTGGGATATAATTCAATTTTTTTTCAAGGTATAGCATCTGCTAGTGAAATTGTTCATAAAAAAATTAATGTTGTAAATGTTTGGAAGGATTCAGCAGACAACAATAATGAAAATTTAATAGAAGAGTTTGCTCGTTTGGCTAATATTTCTTTTACTTCCGGTATAGAGTCATTAAAGCAAGGACAAATTGATCTCCTAATTATTGATTCTTGGTCCAATAGTTTCTTGGATGGTGTACAATTGTTAGAAGTGTTAAAGAATGATTTAGGCGGTTCACCTTATGATATGATTCTTAATGAAAATTTAAGAATATCTTTTGTAAATAGAGGTGGAAAGCTAAATGATTTTTCTCAATCACTAAAAAAAGAAGATTTATCAAAATATATTAAATTAATAAATAAAACACTAGTTCAAGATTTTTGTATTGAAAAGCCTAAAATTGCAGTTTTAGGAGTAAATAATTTTTCTCAGGATGTAACATTAATTGGAAAGGAGGAGTTAAAAATAATTGAACCTTCAGTAAAAGAATGTTTTGAAAGAGGAATCTTAGCTTTTGGCCCCTATTCTGCTGACAGTTTCTTTGAAAATTTTGAATATAAATCTTTTGATGCTGTTTTAGCAATGAATGAACAACAGGTTTTAGCTCATTGTGATATTTCATTTAAAGAAAATAATTTTTCTTTTGTAGGAGGAACGCCTTACATAGTATTTAGGTTAAACCAAAATTTTTCTGATGTTTCTAATATTGAAATTGAGGTTAATACTAATAATTCTTTTGAACAAGCTATTTTCAGTGGGATTAAAATTTATAAGGATAGAAAAGAATATATAGATTTAAAAACTAATAGTTTAAAAAAGGTTAAAATTGATGGAATTGATATGAGTTTGGATGAAGATTTACCAGACGAAGAATAATTGAATTAAAAAAAGTCTGAAATAATAGTTAATTTCAGACTTTTTTAAGTAATTCAATGAATTTATCTTGCAACGTTCACTGCGCGTGTTTCCCTTATTACAGTTACTTTAACTTGTCCAGGATATGTTAATTCATTTTGGATCTTTTCACTAATCTCAAAAGATAATTGAGAAGCTTTTTGATCGTCAATTTTTTCACTTTGGACCATAACTCTTAATTCTCTTCCAGCCTGAATTGCGTAAGCGGTGTTTACTCCATCAAAGCTAAGAGCAGCATCTTCTAAATCTTTTAATCTCTGTATGTATGATTCAATGACTTGTCTTCTAGCTCCCGGTCTAGCTCCACTTATTGCATCAGCAACTTGAACGATAGGAGCAATTAAGCTCTTCATTTCAATTTCGTCGTGGTGGGCTCCTATTGCGTTTACAACGGTAGAATTTTCTCCATATTTTTCAGCCCATTGCATTCCTAAAATTGCATGTGGCAATTCAGATTCTTCTTCAGGAACTTTTCCAATGTCATGTAATAATCCTGCTCTTTTTGCAATTTTAGGGTTTACACCTAACTCTGAAGCTAGAATTCCAGCTATATTAGCAACTTCACGGGAATGTTGTAGAAGATTTTGACCATAAGAAGATCTGTACTTCATTCGACCTACAATTTTTACTAACTCAGGATTTAAGCCATGAATACCTAAATCAAGAATAGTTTTTTTACCGATTTCAATAATTTCTTCTTCAATTTGCTGTTGAGTTTTGGCTACTACTTCTTCAATTCTTGCGGGGTGGATACGTCCATCCGTAACTAATTTATGTAAAGATAATCTCGCAACTTCTCTTCTTACAGGATCGAAACAAGACAATAGAATTGATTCTGGAGTATCATCTACTATAATTTCAACCCCAGTCATAGCTTCAAGAGCTCTAATATTTCTACCTTCCCTACCAATGATTCTACCTTTTATTTCATCAGACTCTATATTAAATACTGAAACTGAATTCTCAATGGCTACTTCAGTTCCTATTCTTTGTATGGTTTGGATTATTACTTTTTTGGCTTCGGCTTTAGCATTTAGGTTTGCTTCTTCAATAATCGATTGTATTTGTGCCTGAGCTTTTGTTTTAGCTTCGTGTTTTAATGCATCAATTAGTTCTGCTTTTGCTTCTTCTGCAGAAAATCCAGAAATTTTTTCTAAAATTTGTACTTGTTGTTGGTGCAAGTTTTTTAATTCTTCTTCCTTTTTTAAAAGGATATCTGCCTTAGATTGATTATCTTTAATGGCTTGATCTAGTTGTTTTTTTTGAATATTATTTTGATGTAGATCATCATTTAGTTTGGATTCTTTATCTTTTATTCTTTTTTCTGTGTCAATAATTTTCTTTTCGCGTTGATTTATTTGTTCTTCATGCTGTACTTTAAGTTCAAGAAATTTTTCCTTTGCTTGAAGCATTTTTTCTTGTTTTACAGTTTCAGCTTTTGATACGGCTTCTTTAATAATTAACGAGGCTTTATTTTGAGCCTCTTTTATTTTATTATTTCGAAATTTGTTTAAAGAACTTTTTGATAAAAAAAATCCGATAATACCTCCTATTAGTAAGGTAGCAATTAGTTCACTGATTATAGTTATTTCCATATTATATTAATTAAAAAAGCCTACATTAATTCTATTAAAACTGATTTGAGTAAACTCCATAAATCAGGATTTAAGCTATGCTTTTTTTTTGTAATCTGCTGTTGATAATAAAATTATCAAATCATCTCAGGGAGATGAGAGGCAGCCCGCCATAGAAAAAACAAATCACTCATTTCAATCATTTGCGTTGAGTTTACTAAATTGAGTTAGAACCAATGTAGGCTATACTTTATCTACACAATTTTATATTTTTATGATCAAAAAAACTATAACTACGAATCTGTAATTAATGCTTTTATATTTTTTACTTTTAGTAAAATTTCTTTGTGCTCTCTATCTATGTTTTTTAATAAATTTTCTAGCTCTGAGGCTAATTGCAGTGCACTCATTGCTAAGGAGTCTTGTTTGTCGTTAATGTTGTAATCTTTATCAAATGTAGATACATATTTTTGTATTCTCTTGGTTGCATTTCGTAAGATTTCTTCTTCATCATCTTGAACAACTAATGGGTAAGTTCTTCCTGCAATCTTAAGATTTACTTTTAACGACATATAAATTACAATATTAAAAGCCTTTTAAATCAGAAATACAAATATCCATCTCTTTAATCAATCTATTCATTTGCAATTTCATTACTTTTTTGTATTCTTCACTTCCTGATAAAGCATTTACTACTTTTAGTCTCCTATTTTGTTCTTCTATTTCTTTATATAATTTTTCTTTTTGAATAAATTTATCTTCTTTTATAGAAAGAGAATTTTCTAAATATTTATTTATTTTTTTTAATTCAGAATTTTCTTTTTTTAAACTTAATATTTTAAGCTCTAAATCATTTAATTCTTGAACTAATTTTTCTGTCATATCTAGAATCAAAAATTTTTACTTTTCTAACTCTAATGCAAAGATAGAAAAATCTTTGTAATTTAAGATAATCTTTTTCAGAGTATAAATTAAAGATAATTACGGATTCTTTTTGTATAGATAGTATATTTCATCTGAGTTTTCATCAATATAATTAGTTAAGGTATCTGCTAAAATCAATTTGTAATTTTCATTTAGTATTGGTAATTCTTTTAAATAGCTTGGACGATCTACGGGATTTTGTTTTTTATAATAATCACTTCCTGTTATATACTCTTGAATGATAATAAAATCAGTTTTTTTATTTTTTATATACTTAAACTGTTCTTGTCTTAGTTGTGGATAAAAACTATAAGATAAGTTTGGAGTAATGAAATATTTTACGTTGGGTACAATATTACAAGTAGTAAATAAATTGTTAGCTAAACCAAAACCTAAGTTTAATAGTGTTGGATTTTTTTCTTTCATAATTTCAACCCTTAATTTATTAGTCATTACTGTTGTACTTGCATAAGTATCTTTTGGGAAAAACCATTCTTCAACACGGGTGTTAGACATCTTTGATACGCTTATATTTGCAAATACAATTATAAGAGTTATTAAATACATGTCTTTAATAGATAGATAGACATTTGTATTCGTATTTTTTTCTTTTAAATAATTGGCTATTTGTAATAATCCCAAAAAGCTGAAAATAAGGTATGGAATAGGATAATAATATTGAAATTTCCCCATAAATATAATTATGTAAAGCGAAATTCCAGTTAATAAGATGCTGTATTTTCCTAATGGATTTTTGATGTGTTTTAGAGGGAATATAAATATTCCGATAGTAGCGAAAATAAATAGAGATAATGGTTCTATAAATAAATATAGTATTCTTAAAGTTAATAAGATAGTGGTTTTTTTTAATGAACCAATTTTTGCATAGGCACTATTAAGTTTTATATAGATATTGTAAGCTTCTTCTAAAGCATTGTTAAAATATAAATATCCAATTATAGGTAGCGCTATAATTAAGCTACCTATTAAGAATAAAAGAATATTATTTATTAAATTTTTAAATTCTTTATGAAAAAGAATATTTATAAATATAAATAAAAGTGGAAAAACCCAAAAAATTATCAGATTAATTTTAGTTAATAAGACAGCTGTAAAAAGCATTCCATGTATAAACATGTATTTTGGTTTATGTATACTGTTATTTTTATTAAAGTATTGTAGAAACAGATACAAACTAATTCCTTCTAGGCATAGTATAAATTCCTCCACAGATCCACCTGCTTTTATTATTTTTACAAAAGGAATAAAAAAAAGCATCGTTAAAATTGAGGAAACTTTGTTTGAAAAGTAGATCTTGCTAATCTTATAAAGTGAAATTGCTAAAAAAAACCAACAGATTATTTCTATCATGAATACCCCTAAGAATGTATTGTTAGAAATTAAATATCCTATTGCATAGATGAAGAATATAAAAGGTCCTTTGTGATCAAAAATTTCTGTATATAAAACCTTACCATTTACCATTCCTTTAGCTACATTAAAATATACATTAGGATCTGCCCATTCATTTGTTACATAAAGAGGCGACATTTTTGAACATGCAAACAATGTTATTATTACATATATAAGTAATAATATATACATATTGACATCAGATATGTTTTTTTTAGACGTAATATTTATTTTAAACATGGTATATCGTTAATTTTTAATAAGATTTTCAATTAAGTTAGCAGCACTATCATTTCCACCTGCTTCTATAAAGGATTCTTGAATTTCTTTTGCTGATTTTTTATATTTTGGATTGTTTAAAAGTTCTTCTATCGCATTTTCAATATCTATAGTTCTTAGACGTTTATATTTAAGCCTTATTCCACATCCGTATTGTTCAATCAAAGCACCTGTATGGGATTGGTCAAAAGCCATGGGTATTACTAACATGGGTATTCCATTCATATATGTATCGCAGACCGTATTTAACCCTCCATGGCCAATTACCACATCAACATGTTTAAGCAATTTCAATTGTGGAACATAGCTTTGAACTATAAAGTTATCTGGCCAATGGTTTAGAATTGTTGGATTTGTAGCAGCTACTACTGTGAAGTTTTTATCACCTAGAGCCTCAACCATTTTAGAGAAAAATTCTTTTCTAATATCAACTAAAACTGTTCCTAGAGAAATATATATAATAGGTCGTTTCTCATTATTCAATTTTTCCCAATCGAAAGGTGTATTATCGGGTCTACCGGTTAATGCTCCTATAAATTTCATGTAAGGAGGAATTTCATCGTTTTTATACCCTACAAATTTTTGAGAAGTGTAAAATAAATTTAATTTTTTAGATAGAACAAGTTCTTCATCTTCCTCAATACCTACGTAATATTGTAAATCCTTTATTGAATCATGAACCCATTTACTAACCTTAGGAGCTGTACCAGGATCGTGGATAGCATTAGGGGTTATAGGGGTTATAGTTGCTAAAGGTATCTTATTTAAATGTGCAACCAATCCTCCAACAAAAGTTATGCAGTCATTAATTATAATATCTGGTTCAAAAGATTTTACAAGTTGATTAAATTCATCAAACATTATTTTAGCTAAAGGTATATAAGTGTCTTGTAGACCTAATTTTAAAGCTTCTAATGCAGGCATATTTGCCCCTTTGTCTTGTAAGTGAATAATGTTTTCGATTTCTTTTTGATATTGTTGAAAAGATTTTTTTAAAATATAATAAGTTCCACCGTTAGGGATTAGTTCTTTATTAAGTTCCGTTAAACCTGTCCAAATCACTTCATGTCCTCTTTCTAAAAGAGTTTTTCCAATACTCAAGCTCGGATTTATATGTCCGAAGAAGGGTGGGACTACAAATATTATTTTTGACATAATTTCAATTTAATTTAGTAACTGTTCCAAATAATCTGCTCCTTTTTTAATACCTCCTGCTTCCTTAAAAGATTTTTGAATGAAACGAGCATTTTCTTTAAATGAATTTTCATTTAAGATAGTAGTTACTGCATTTTTTAAATGTTGAACTTTAAATCTATTAAAGTTAAGTCTTATACCTACACCATTTTCAACAACACAGGTTGAAATAAATGATTGATCGTAGGCTATAGGGATTACGACTAAGGGAATCCCTTCACTTAGTGCCTCACAAACAGTATTATTTCCTCCATGACATATAACTAGCTGTATATGAGGGATAATTTCTAACTGAGGAATTTTGTTTTGTATAATAAAGTTTTTAGGTATTTTTTTAAATAAATTTGGATCTGAGATTAGAACTACAGCTACTTCTTGATCTTCAAAAGCTTCAATGATTTTATTAAAAAATTCTATTTTTTGTTTATAATCGAAGTTAGTACCAATGCTTACTAGTATTTTTGGTCGATTATTTCCTATAATTTCAAATTTTTTCCAATCAAATTCTATATTTAGATGTCTAGTTGCGATTGCAGGACCTATAAATTTAAAATTTGAGGGTAAATTGTTTTCTCCAAAAAAAATTTTAGAAGTATATACCAAGGTAAGCAAAGAAGAGCAGTCTAATCTTTCATTTTTTAAAATACCATTGTTATTTTGAAATTTAATTATTTGTTCTCCTTCCCATTCATGTATTTTAGGAAAGTTTGCGTTTACTTTTATAGAGGCTGGGGCTGTGACCGATGTAGCGTATGGAATATTATATTTTAATGCTGCAACTGATCCTGCATAAATTTGATGATCATGGATAATTACATCTGGTTTATATTTTTGTAAAATTTTTTCAATCCCCTGTATCATAAGCGAATTCATAGGGGTAAGCACTTCTTCGTATAAAAATTTTAGACTATCTATACCATATACTTTCTTTTTTTGTAACTCTTTTGCATAAGCAATCAATTTACTTTTTTCTTCATTACTGGCTTCAATAGGCGGGATTAACAATTCTCCACCTTTGGGCAGTTGTTTATTTAATTCTGGATCTAAGCATATCCATGAAACAGAGTGATTTCTATCAAGAAGTTCGCTTCCAAGTGACAAAGTAGGGTTAATATGTCCAGTTAAAGGGGGGACTATAAAGGCATATTTAGCCATAATTTTAGTTTATATATTAAAAAATGTACTTAGTTTTTCATTAATCCATACATGGTTTTGTATAGGTATATTATGATCTCCATTTCCTATAAAAAATTTAGATTTTGGTATTGAATTATTTAAAAATTCACCATCCGGTAGACAATCTGATTGATTTCCATACAATAGTAGAGTTTCATGTTTAACCTTCTCCATATTTTCTTTAGATGTAAAATGTTCATCTGTAATAAGATCTTTTGGCAAAGTAGTTTCATGTAGTAGAAAATTATACAAACGTCTATTTTTTTCTAATTGTTTATGATTAGGTTTAATGTTTGTGGAAATACTATAATTTTTCATATATAGTTCCAAAAATTCATTTCCATATTTTTCAAGAACCTTATCTGTTTCTTCGTCTCTATTTGTCAATGGAGAATCAATAATAGCAATTCTTTCAATTTTTTCAGGATAGTAGATGGCTATATATAAGGCGATTAGTCCGCCAAAACTATAACCTACAATACTCACTTTCTCTAGCTTAAATTCTTCCAGCAAATCAATAAAATCCTTCGAGAGAGTCTTTAAATCATATCCATGATCCACTTTTTCACTTAATCCATGACTTTTAAGATCATACATAATAATTCTGAATTTTTTAGCTAAAATTGGTGCTATATTAAAATAAAATATAGAAGAATTAGTAAACATACCATGAATCATTACAATAGTACTTTTTCCTTCTGGGTTTAATTCTAAAACATTTACGTTTTTATTATTTATTTTTATTAAGGGCATCAACAATAAGATTTACTATGTCTTCAATTGATAATTTTATTAATTGTTCCATCTCCATTTCTGAAAGCCAACCATTGAAATCAATAACATCCCCATATTTTGCTTTCACTTTTTCTGCAAGTGAAACAATTTCAATGCTATCCATTTCTAGGTCTTTAGTAAAAATACTCTTTGGAGAAATATCTAATTCTTCAGCTATATCTTCCCCTATTATTTCAGTTATGTATTTTTTTAATTGCTCGTAAACTTCTTCCTTTTGCTTTTCTATTGGGTCCATCCTATGATATAATTATTTAACTTTATTGTTTTTATTTTAGTTTTATTTATGGATAGTATGTTATCCTCTATGTTTTCGACTTCATATTTTTTGGGGTTTCCTTGTAAACCTAATCCTAATTTCTTTCCATAAGCCTCTTTTGCAACCCATAAACGAGTACTCCATTCTGAAAGATCTTTATCTTTAATTAATTTTAATTCATTTTCTGTAAAGGATAGATCTAAGAATCCTTGTTCTCTGGATTGAATAAGTTCTATATCTATACCTATGGGCTTATCAGAAACGATACTTACTGAATTGCTATCTTTATGCGCTATAGATATTTCAATTTTTTCAGCTTCTGAAATACCCCGTACATAAGGTTTATTATTTAAATCATGTTGAACGCTGATTTCAATTGGGTAATAATTTTTTCCAAACTTATTAGAAATATATTTTCGAACATTATCTTTTAAACATATTCTACTTATAAGAAAATCTTTCTTTTTATTGAGCATTAAGGAATTGTAATGCTCTTTTTCTTCTTTATTAAGATATATATTCATTAAAAAATCCCAGTTTACAGCTCTGTTATAGATATTATTGAAAAAGTATATATTATTTTCTTCTATATTTTTAGAAATTATATTTTCAGAAGGATTCATGGTCATATTCCACAGATTTTTATCAAATCCTTCAAAAATTTGATTTTTCCAACCTTTGATTATGCACCAAATTTTATTATCTCTTTTAATAATAATATCGGTGGTAGCAATTTTTTCTGTAATTGACGTAGGTAAACATATACATTCAAAAGTTCCTTCTTGATCTGTAAATTCTTGATAAAAATTTATTTCTTCTATTTTTACAGGAAAACTAACATTTGATTCTTCACCCAAGGTGACTTGAAGATAAAGACCGAATAACTGGCCAATGTTATCCAGTAAGGATCCTTTTCCTGATGATTTTTTAATAATGGCTCTAAGTCCTTTTTGAGTAATATTTTTTATTTCATGGATTCCTTGATAGGCAGGGCCATGGAACATATGCCTCGTATAAATAGTTTTTGGAGTAGGTATAGAAGCTAAGTCTTTTCCTAAATCAAAATCTTTAGTATAATAAGGTTCAGGATTATAAAACTCATTTCCTAGAGTAACTTCTGCATTTGCAAAATTTTTAATTTTTAAAGAAATAATAGATTCACTTTTCCATGTGCCTTCAATAATTTGTTGAAAAGGTTTTGATACTTTCATCCATTGGAAAACGCTAACGGGACCTAAACACAATATTTTCTGATCAGGTGCTTGTTTAAGAGCTGTTTCCATAAGTAATTCCAAAGACATGGTCATAGGTATTACAGGATTTATATCTTCTAAATCTTTCCAGTATTTGGGTTGTTTAAACAAAGAGTGATCAATTAAATAAGGATGGTCCTCTAAGGAAATGTATAAATCTTCTTTAAAAGAAGAACCTTTTCTAGGAAGAGTTTGGTTAGAAAGAGGTTTATTAGTTTCAATCTTCTTTAAATGTTGAACAGCTTGATTCTTATTGTTAAAAGTATAAATATTATCATTTCGCCTTCGAATGATTTCAGAAAATTCTTTTTGCATCTGAATTATTTCCAGAGTGTTATCATTCAGAGCTTGAATCACTGGGTGATTGGACTTGATTAGTAAATCATCAATTTTGTTATGAGTGTCAGTATGAGATGATTGAACTTGTAAATTTTCAACTAAATTTTGTAGAGTAGGAAAATCTTTTACAATGGATGAATTTTCATTTAGATTTATTTCAACCGAATTTTTAATACTTGAATTTCTTAAACCCAAAAAATCAATGTTTATGCTTTTACCTTCAATAAATAATAACGCCAATATTCGTCTTAACTGCTCAAGAGTTGTACGATTAGGTACTGAAGTTGATATTGCTGAATAATCGTTTTCCTTTAGTATATCATCTACAAAGCCAATCAAGCTACCACCACCAACTTGAATAAATATTCTTGCCTTTTCTTGATTGTACAATTTTTGTATTAATTCACGAAATAATATGGGTTCTGTTAAGTGTTTAATGGTTAATTCTTTAAACTCTTTTTTAGTATGAGAATATTGTTCTAAGGTAGTTGCAGACCAAACAGGGATTGTATTTTTCTTTAGTTTAATATGTTCTAGAGCTTCATCTAACAAATAAAGTTTATCCTTAATAAAGGGTGAATGAAATCCAGATTGAAATGTTAGAACTTGATAAAATATTTGTTCACTTTTTAAATACTTTATTAGAGTATCTTTTGCCTTTTCAGTTCCACACAATAGTACTTGACTTGGACAATTGTCGTTGGAAAGGTATAAATCCGGAATATTTTCAAGTATAGGATTAATTTTATCCGTTCCAGCTCCAACAGCTATAAAATAGATACCTTCAATTTCAAATTTTTCAGGATCCATTGATTTTAATAAATCTGAAGTAGTATTTTCGCTAAATAGACCAGCTGCATTTGCTGCAAACCATTCTCCTAGACTATGACCAGCGTTCATATCTGGAAGAACACCTATATCTTTTAAGGCTTTATTAGATATCTCACAAGCATATGATTGTTTAAAAGATTGATTCAATAATCTTTGATCGTCATCTCTTAGATTCTTATTATAAGAATTTTTTAAATCAAAATATGGAGCAATACTTTCTATTTCTAGTTGGGAGGAAGGATCAAAGCCTGGGAATAAAAAAACAATTTTACCATTTTCATTTAGAAGAGGTTCGTTTGTAAACCAAATATCCTGCCTACCTTTCCAAGGTTTATCTTTTGAAATTAGTTTTTTCGCTTTTTCAATACGTTCTTTTACTGGATTAAATAAGACTAAACGATATTTTCCAGTATTGTTTGCAATAGAAAAATTTTCTTCATCCAATGCTTTGATTAATTCTTCTTTAGAATTTGCAGTAACAGCTATAACTTCATCTGTAAATCTAACTGAAGATAAGTTTTTTAGTTTGGAATTCTTGTCATGAACTTTAAGTATTGTATGCATATTCATTCCTTCTAATCCAAAGGAATTAATTCCAGCATACATTAAATTCTCGTTTTGAATATTTTGTACAGGAATGATAATTGGCGTATCTTTTAATTCCTCATTGCAAATTTTATCATTTAATGTTGATGGAATTTCTTGATTATAAAGTGATAAGACAACTTTAATTATACTAGCAATTCCTGAGGCAGATAGTGTATTTCCTATATTAGGTTTTAGAGTTCCAACCGTAATTTTTTTGTCTTTAAATAAGTTTGAAAGAACTTTTATTTCTGTTTGATCCTCTTTATTCATTGAAGAAGCACTAGCTTCAATATAATCGATATCTTTGGGAGATATTTGTGCTTGCTTCCATGCGTTTTTAATGGCTTCTTTTTGCCCTATTTCAATATCTGAAATTGAATTTGAACTTATGCCTTGTATGGTAGCATAAATTTTATTATTATCTAAGATAGCTTGATCAAGTTTTTTTAAAATAACGAAGCCTGCACCTTCACCCAAAAAAATTTCTCCAGAGTTATTGAAAATTTGATCGTTTGGATTGTTGTTTAAAATACCTTTTTTTGAATAAATTCCTAAATTAGTAGAATTAAGAGTAAAATTAATACCCCCAACAATTCCTATTTCTATGCGGTTGGATGTTAATTCTTTGATTGCATGTTCTAGCGCTAGTAAAGAACTTGAATAAGAAGAATCTAAAGAATAGGCAGCTCCATTAATATTTAGTTTATTTGAGATAAAAGACGCGATGTTTGTACTAATTATTCTATCTGCATTTCTGTTCTTTAAGTATTCTTTTTCAATTTCAACAATTTGATCTTCTGTTAAGTTAGGTAAAATATTTCTAATAATTTGTATCAATTGTTCTTTAGTGTGAAAAGTATCAATGGCATTTATATTAGAAGAACTAATATTATTTTCTTCACCAATTATTACACATGAATTTGATAAGTCATTTCTTGAAATAGAAGCATCTTCGAGCGCATCCACAACTAATTTAAAAGCTAATAAACTATCGATATCAACATTTTGAATTTCTGACTTTGAAAGATTTAAACTTTCAAAGTCAAGATTTATTGAAGGAATAAATCCACCTTTAATTGAGGTTAAACAATTCGTTGTATTCTTTACAAGAATATCAAATTTAGAATTAGGAGTTTCAGTTATTGAATTTTTACCAGAAATAAGATTGTTCCAAAATTCCTGAATATTTTTTGCATCGGGGAAGAGGCAGGACATTCCTACAATTGCAATATCTGTACTTTTCATAAGTTAAATACCAAAAAATTGTTTAACCTCGTCTTCGTTTCCTCCCATAACCAGTACTTGATTGTGGGTGCCGTATTTCAACTCATTAACAAATTCTTTACCTCCTTGTTTTAAAGGAATCATTCCAACTCCTCTTTTCTTAAATTCTGCTTCTAATGCACTTGAAACCATTCCGGTACCTTTCCAAGGTCCCCAATTTATGGTAAGTATACGAATATCCTTTATGTTGTTTGATAACAAAGATATTCTATCAAAAATACTATTAGCTGCTGCATAATCTATTTGTCCACGATTTCCATAAACAGAAGCAATGCTACTAAAGAAAACCATAAATTTTAGATTATCTTTTAATTCATCTAGTAAGACATGGAGAGGTTTAATCTTAGTTGTATATACTTTTTCAAAAGATTCATAGGTCTTTTGAGAAAAAAGTTTATCTTCTAAAATACCTGCTGCATGGATTACTCCATCAATTTTCCCGTATTGTTTATAAATGTTTTTAATTAATTTTTTAAACTCATTATCGTTAGTAACGTCTAGAGAGAAATAAGTAACCTTAGATCCTGAACTTTCTATTTGTGAAATAGTTTTAATGATTTGATTGGTTTTATCAATCATTTGTGCTTTTTTTTCTATTTCAGCAGGAATTTTCATTCCTTCGTTGCTTATTAAAAATTTTCGAATTTCATTTTTATCATTCAATGAAATATATTTATGATCTTCTTTTGTTGGTTTTTTTGAACGTCCAACTAATATATAATTACAAGGATATTCCGTGGATAATTGTTCAGTTAATTCGGCAGTGATGCCTTGGGCGCCACCTAAGACTAGCACTACAGAATCAGTATCTAATTCAAGCTTTGAATTTTTTTTGGTTTGAATTTTTTCAGGAATTAAATTTAATCGGTAGCGGTCTTTATTTTTGTAAAATACTTCTGCTGAAATGTCTGAGATCTCAAGTTCTTGATATATTAAAGTAGGCAAATATTCATCAAAATTAGTAAGTGAGGATATAATTCTACAATTGATTTTCGAATATTCACGAGCTAAACTTTTTATAAATCCAGAATATCCTGGTAATATTTTAAATTCAGAAATGCTTTGTTTTTTTTCTAAACCAGCCATGATATCTTCAATGAGATAAATCCATTGAACCTTATCCATATTTAGCTTTTTAATCATATGGAATACATCTTCAATGGTGTAATCTATGGAAGATTTATTAGTTTTAAAAATTAATAGACCATCGTATTTTGATAAGTCATTTTCATTACCAGTTATAAAATCAACAAATGCACCTTTTTCTTCTAATAATTTTTTAACATTCTTACTTAAATTATCGCCTTGATCTGTTAACGCAAAATATTTATTAGCTATTTCAAGCTTTTCTTTAGAATCTATAGGATAATTTTTAAGCTCAAAAAAAGTTCTTAAAATAGGTTCATTCTCAATATTATTTTCATTTAAGTCGCTTTCTAATTCAGCTATGGTTTCAGCATCAAAAGAAATAGTACTTATAGAAGAATTGGCTTGGGTAGTTATTACTTTTGTTTCTTTTTTTAAGTCTTCATTCACTAATTCTTCCACCCACCCAATAACGCCATTTAATGTTTTGATAGAAGCCATTTTTTCAATAGCATCTTCAGATTCTTCAAAATCAGCAGTAATATTTAGCTTTTCTTTTAAAGCACCAATAATTTCCATTCTTTTAATAGAATCAATGCTTAAGTCTGCTTCTAAATCCAAATCTAATCCTAGCATATCTACAGGATAACCAGTTTTTTCGCTTACAGTATCCAATAATGTGCTCTTGATTATTTCTAGAGATATAGATTCTTTGCCCTGATTACTTTGGGTAATTCCGTGATTAGAATTGGAAGAATCGATTATATGTTTTGAGTTTTGCTCTTCTTTAACTAATTCTTCCACCCATCCAATTACACCACTTAATGTTTTAATAGAAGCCATTTTTTCAATAGCGTCTTCAGATTCTTCAAAATCAGCGGTAATATTTAGCTTTTCTTTTAAAGCACCAATAATTTCCATTCTTTTAATAGAATCAATGCTTAAATCTGCTTCTAAATCTAGGTCTAAACCTAGCATTTCAACAGGATAACCAGTTTTTTCACTTACGGTTTCAAGTAGAGTATTTTGTATAATTTCTAAGGATATGGACGGAGAGGATTTAGCTGGCGCAAGATCTTGAGCATTGTTTTGTGGTGATTCTATAATGTCAGAAGAACCATTGCCAGAATTATATTGTATAGTATTTTTTTGAAAATTGTCTTTAGATTCAACTCTTATACCTGCATGAATATCTTGACCTAGATAGCCCAACATTACATCTCGTTGATTTTGAATCATACTTTTCATATTTCCCAAATATTCAAGCATGATATGGTCAGATTCTGTTAGATTTTCAGAATTATAATTTTGGGAGCTTAATTTCCCTAATAAATTTAAAGGTTGAACAATTGGTAATGCTCCATTTGCTGGTAACTCTCCAATAGATGGTACAGCATAATGCCCATTAATTAACCAGTTGGTTGGTTTGTTCTTGTAGAATTCAGGTTCATCAATTTTTAATTTCGCAACCTCTCTATCTTCAAATAATTTCTCTAAATTAATATTTCTACCGGTAGAAATATATTGTGCAATTCCTTGTAGTAAAAAACTTATACCTTCTTTCCCTTTTTCCTCCGTTTGGATTGTCACGATATCTTCTTTCCCTAAAATAGTTTGTACTAAATTGGTCAATACTCTGCCAGGACCCGTCTCAATGAAAATTTTTACGTTATTATTGTATAAGTTATTGACCTCTTGAGTAAATAATACCGGTTTAATAAGATGTTCAGAAAGTCGTTCTTTGATTTTAGTCTCTTGAGAAGGATATTCTTCTGCAGTAGTATTGGACCAAACAGGTATTTTTGGTTCTTTAAATTTAATATCTTTAAGTATTTTGCTATAGAATTTTTCAGCATCTTTAAGTAGGGGGCTATGGAAAGCACAATCTACAGTTAATTCTTTGCATGAAATCTTGTTTTCTTTAGCTTTTTCTATAAATTTAGCAACTGCTGATGTACTACCAGCTAAAATAATTTGTTTTTGAGAATTATAATTTACTGCCCATATTTCATTTTCATCTTTTAATAAAGAACTTAATTCTTCTTCATTGGCACTAGTGACAATCATTTTTCCCTTATCCTCTTTTATAGCTTTAAGGATAGATTCAGCTCTTTCTTTACTTAAATAAACAAGTTTTTCAGAATCAAAAACTCCTGCAAAACATAAAGCAGGTAATTCACCATAACTATGTCCCGCAACTACATCAGGAGTGATACCTAAAGAATTTAAAAACTCTGCAATAGCTAAATCTACAATTCCTAGGGTAGGTTGAGTATTTCTTGTGTCAGTTATGATCTTATTTTGTTGAATTTTACTACCATTATCAAAAACAGTATGAGGAAATAATATTTTTTCATATTCTCTGTTTTGATTTAATAACTTCCTCATGGATGGAAAGGCTACAAATAAATCTCTAGCCATATTAACGCGTTGGCTTCCTTGACCTGAGAAAAGAAATGCTACTTTTCCATCAATTTCTTTTCTTAAATAAATATTTTGATCTTCTTTATTAAGAAGAATATTATCAATTTTTAAATCTAATTCCTCTATATTTTGTGCAATAATAGAAAATTGAATTTCTTTTTGATTATAGGTAGCTAAACTGTAAGCAATGTCTTTGATTTTTAGACTTTTATTTGTATTAAGTAAAGTTTTAATTTTTTTTGCTAGTAAGAGAGCTTCCTCTTTATGATCTCCTCTAAAAATAAAGAGTTCTGAGGGCCAACTATTTAATGCACTGGCCTTTTTTATATCGGATTGATAGTTTTCGATAACTACATGGAAGTTAGTTCCTCCAAATCCGAATGCACTTATTCCTGAAATTCTTTTATCGTCGTTCCATAATCCAGCTTGAGTATTAAATACAAAAGGACTTAATTCTTGATTGTAATAAGTGTTCGGTTTCTTTAAATTTATTGTTGGTGGTTTTATGCCGTAGTAAGTAGATAATGCTGCTTTAATTACGCCCGCAATACCAGCGGAACATTTCGTATGTCCAATTTGGGTTTTTACAGAACCTAAGTGGGTTTGACCCACTTGAGCTCCAGATTCTAAAAACATATCAGTAAGAGCATTTAACTCTGTACGGTCTCCAACTACTGTGCCTGTTCCATGTGCTTCAATTAATCCAACTTCTGAAGGCAAAACTCCTGAATTTTTATACGCTCGTTGTAAAGCTTTCATTTGTCCTTTTTTGTTAGGTGCTGTCATTCCTAAACTTTTTCCGTCGCTACTTCCACCTGTGCCACGGATAACTGCGTAAATTCTATCGCCATCTTGTTCAGCGTCTTCCAGTCTTTTTAAAACTAACATAGCAATCCCTTCTCCTAAAGCTATCCCATCAGAATCAGCATCAAAAGAGGCGCATTTACCTTTTCTAGAGAGAGCATGTGTTGCAGAGAACATTAAAAAATCATTTAATCCATTATGTAAATCTGCACCACCAACCAAAACTATGTCTGATCTATTACTTTGTAATTCTTGGCAAGCAATATCCATGGCAGCTAAGGATGAGGCGCAAGCCGCATCAACGGTATAATTGCAACCGCCTAGATTTAAACGATTGGTAATTCTACCTGCAACTACATTGGATAGTACTCCAGGAAATGAATCTTCATTTAGTTTAGGTAGGGCTTGTTTTAGTTCTTCTGGTAGTTCTCCAAAAACTTGTTTAGCATAACCTCTAAATCCATAGCTTGAAGCAAGTTCTGTAGCTCCTTCTGCACCAATAATAACGGAAGTATTTTCTCCATCAAAATTTTTCATATCATAACCGGCATCTTCAAAAGCTCTTTTTGCTACGAGTAGACTTAATAGCTGAACAGGTTCAATGGAAGCTAATGATTGTGGAGGAATTCCAAATTCTAAAGGATCAAAGTCAATGGTTGGTATAAAACCTCCCCATTTAGAAGATATATAATCTGTATCTCTTGTATTAGGATTGTAGAAAAGATCTTTATTCCATCGGTCGTTAGGAACTTCAGTAATACAATCCTCTCCTAATAAAATATTTTTCCAATATTCATCAAGATCTTTGGCTTTTGGAAATATTCCAGCCATTCCGACAATGGCTAACTTGGTGTTTTTTTGTTTATTTGCTGGTTTTGATATTTCACTTAAATTAGATATAAGGGTATTATTGTCAACAGCAACTTCTTTATGAAGATCTTTTATTGAAAGAGCTTTATTTCTTAATGAAGCTATTGCTCCAATCATAAAGACACCTTTTTGAAGTTGTTCCTTATGGTTTAATTCAACGAGTTTATCTCCTTTTCTTTCAATTCCTTTTGCAGAAATTCTTTGACGGCCCAAGTTCATTTCTTCTAATTTTAACCAAACTTCTTTAGAGTCTAGTCCTTGAGCTATTAGACGTTTCTTTTCATTAAGGAATTCTTCAGTAAAAGGTGTAGGTAAAGCTCTTGTTTCTTGCCCGGCTGCGGCTTCAAGTAATATAGTTTTATCTAAATTTATGGACTCTTGTTGATAGACTTTAGAAATAGCACCGGTATCTACAGCCTCTTTCGTAAATAGGTAAGAGCTACCCATAAGGATTCCAATTTTCACTCCTTTTGCAGCAAGTGATGCTGACATTATTGATACAAATGCTGATGAGAAAGAATCATGGATTCCACCAGCAAAGAATACATTTATTAAAGACGGTTGTTCTTCTTTAAGTAATCTGAAAATTTGTTTTTCCCAAAGAACTAAACTAGCTAAGGGACCAACGTGACCTCCACTTTCTCTTCCTTCAAATATAAAATTTTTGGCTCCTTCTTTAAGGAACAAATCTAATAAGGAAACTGATGGTACATGTAAAAAAGCTTTAATTCCTTCTTTTTCGTATGGTTTAGCGAGAGAAGGTCTTCCGCCAGCAATTATAACAACTGGGGGTTTATTTTCTAAAATGTACTTCATTTGTTCTTCTCTAATCTGAGAAGGAGCGAAGCCAAGAATTCCAACCCCCCAAGGTTTATCTTTTAATAAATCATAGGTATTTTTAACGGCATTTTTGGCTGCGTTTCCAATCATAAGACTCATAGCGATAAATGGAATGGCTCCTTCATTGGCTACTTTTTCAGCAAATTCAGGTATATCGCTAACTCTAGCCATTGGTCCCTGGGCTATAGGGTACTTAATTTTTAATTCTTTGGCTAAAGGACTATTTTTTTCAATTGAATTTAATTTTTGAGCTTGTAAAAGATGCCCATAGGTTGCTTCTTTAACGGCAAATACAAAATTGTCTAATTTTTTATATTTTTCTAAATAATCTACAGCTAATGCTATATCTTGCCCCAAAGGGATTAGATTAGATTCAATATCAAGTCCACCAATAAAAGGTTCCACATCTTTGAAGGTAGGGGATTCGGGTAGTTTAGGTGAGTTTTTTCTTGATAAAAATCTATAGTTTTCTACTACAATCGTTTCACTTCCACTTAATTTAGAAAGGATATTTTTTAAATTCTCTGGAGTATTACTCTCTGGAAATAGAGCTACTTGACTATCAAAAATAACCCCATGTGCACCTAATGCTAGAGCAGCAGCAGAAGTATGAACCCCAAATCCTCCTTGTACATATATATTGAAATCAGGATTTGGGTATTTTTTTAGTATATTCTGAAATAGAATAAAAGATGATTCGTAGGAAACCTTTCCTGAACCTTCATTTCCTTTTATTATTATTGATTTAACTCCATTTTTAATAGCTAATTCTGCTTCTTCAAAAGAAAATACTTGGTAAAGTATGTCAATAGTATAATCTAGTTTTATATTTGAAATATATGGAGTTATTACTTTTGAAACATTAGTAGGTATTTCTATTTCAGAAAGAATATATGAACAACCACTAATACCAAATTTTTCAGAAGTTTTTTCAGAAAGTTCTTTTAATTTATTAATTGCAATTTTTTTATTTCTGCCTAAGTGCAAAATAGGAAAAGCTCCAGATTTTAAAGTTTGTAGTGCTAATCTTACGTTTGGAATTTCAAAAGGTGAAACAATAAGAACTTCTTTATTTTTCATAATTAGTTCAGTTTATATTGAATTATAGATTGTAATTAAACAATGCATACTGTTTTGATACAATAGTTAAGTTTGCAAATATAAAAAAAGAAAATATATTATTGATTTATAATATATTAAAATACTAATAAACAAACCTATTATTTATTTTACAATAAATAATAGGTTTGTTTATTATTTATATTAAATAAACAAACGAGATTTTTATTTAATATATTTAAAGGTTTTTATTTGTAGGATAAACATTATTATAGCTATTAATGTAGATATTGTATCAGATATTGTAACAGAATACCATATTCCATTCAATTCAAAATATTTAGGCAGAATATATAAAGCAGGAATCAAGATAAGGAATTGTCGAGTCATGCTTAAAAAGAATGCTTTTATTGCTTTTCCTATGCATTGAAAATAAGAGGAAATTACCATTTGTATTCCACTTAAAGGTAGAGTTAATGTTAATATATGTAAGGCTCTTTCTGCATGTTTAGCTAGATAAGGTGAAGGGTTAAACATTTTAATAATAATATGCGGAAATATTACTCCAGAAATACAACCTATTAAACCTATTATAAATCCAACTTTTAATGTGTATTTTAATGTTTGTTTTACACGATCCAATCGTTTGGCTCCATAGTTATAACCGATTATGGGCTGCATTCCTTGCGTCAATCCTACAATGATCATGATAAACACCATCAATATCCGATTAGCCAAAGTATAAGCCTCTATAGCAATACTTCCACCATAAGAAACTAATCTATGATTGATTATAAAAACAATTAATGAGGCAGCTATCAAAATAAAAAACGGGGCAAACCCTATACTAATAATAGCCCATATTATCCTAAAATCAGGTTTTAATCGTTTCCACTTCAAGGTTAAGGTGTTCTTATGTTGAAAAAAGTGTGTTAATACAAAGCATAAACCTAAGAAGATTGATAAGTTTGTTGCTATTGCAGCTCCTTTCATTCCTAAATTTAGTATAAATATAAAAATTGGAGCTAGAATAATGTTTGCTCCTACGCCAATTAACATCGTGTACATAGCTTTCTTAGGGTAACCCGAAGATCTCATGATATTATTTAAAGAGAAATTTAAAATTAAAAAAATATTCCCTGGTAGATAATACTTTAAAAATTCTTTGGCAAAAGGTAAAGTTTCAGAAGTAGTCCCTAACAAAAAGAGGATTTTACCAATATAAATGTATATATATATAACGGGAAAGAGTGTTAAAACAATGCTTAATATAATTGAATTGCCAACTATTTTTTCAGCTGAAATATTATCTTTTTTTCCTAGAAAAATGGATGTTCTTGCTGCTGCTCCAGCGCCTATTAGCATACCTATTCCAGAAAGAAAATTCATAATTGGAAGTAAAATACCCAAGCCGCCATTGGCATGATCTCCTAAATATTTGTTATTGCCAATATATATGCTGTCAATAATGCTATATAAAGCAACTGCAACGGTTCCAATGATTCCAGGGATAGCATATTCCCATAAAAGAGAACTTATTTTTTTATTTTCTAAATCGTAAATATTAGGAGCTTTTTTTAAATTATCCATTTTATATAAATAATATTAATCAACAAAAACTTAAAAAGTTTAGTAAAGGTATTACTAAACTTTTTAAGTTTTCACTCATAAAATGAAAATAATAATTGTGCTATTTCAGTTATCTAGGCTTATTCTTTTACCAAAAGACGGAATCCTTCTCCATGTATATTGGCAATTTCAATATTGTCATCTTCTTTCAATAATTTTCTAATTTTAGCAATGTAAACATCCATACTTCTAGAAGTAAAGTAATTGTCATTGTGCCATATTTTGGTTAGAGCTTCTTCTCTAGGCATTAGGTCGTTCTTATATTTACATAATAATTTTAATAATTCATTCTCTTTGGGAGATAGTTTATGCATTTTTCCATTTATCTCAAGTTGTCTTAACTTAGTATTAAATTTGAAATTAGATATCTCATAAACTTCCTTTACATCATTCTCACTATTGATTGTAGAATTTGAATTTCTTTGGAGTACAGCATTAATTTTGTAAAGCAATACTTCAGAATCGAAGGGTTTAGTTATATAGTCATTTGCTCCTAATTTATACCCGGTTAAAATATCCTCGCGCATATTTTTAGCGGTTAGAAAGATCAATGGAATATCAGGATTTAAATCAATAATTTCTTTAGCTAAAGTAAATCCGTCCTTTTTAGGCATCATTACATCAGAGAGGCATACATCAAAGGTGTCAGCTTTAAATTTTTCTAAACCATCTTCTCCATCAATTGCTAAAGTAACGTCGTAGTCATTAAGGGTAAGATAGTCCTTTAATACCGATCCAAAACTAGGATCGTCCTCTACAAGTAATAACTTAATTTTTTTTTCCATTTTAATTATGATTTAGAGGTAGATTAATTATAAATGTAGTACCTTTATTAGGTTTACTTACAACTTTAATACCACCATTATGTAATTTAATAATATTCTTAACGTAGGTTAAGCCCAGTCCATGCCCTTTTACGTTATGAATATTTCCACTTTCTTCTCTATAAAATTTTTCAAATATTTTTTTTACCACATTTTCAGACATTCCTTTCCCTTTGTCAGTAATCTCAACAAAATAATTATTGTCCTTATTATAAGTTTTTAGAGTTATATCCGGTTTATTGGGTGAATATTTATTTGCATTGTCTAGTATATTTACGAAAGCATTGGTTAAATGAAATCCGTCCACATTAGCTGTAAAGTTAGTGGCTGTATAATTTTCAGTAATTTGTCCGCCCCTTTCCTCTACTTGAAGACGTACGGTTTTAACGCTATTTTTAAGAATTTCTCGAATATTTGTTTCTTTTCTAATTAATTCAAGAGAATTTCTCTCAAGTTTAGACATTCTTAAAACCATTTCAACCTGCTTTTTCATTCTTTCGTTTTCCTGTTTAATAAGGGAAGAATAGAAAAGAATTTTCTCTGTATTTGCTTGTACTTTCTCTGATTTTAAAGCATCTGCTGCAATATTAATGGTTGCAATAGGTGTTTTAAATTCATGAGACATATTGTTTATAAAATCTGTTTTTATTTCAGAGATTTTTTTCTGTCGGTACATATAATAGATAGATACAGAATAAATGGCTATTATAACTAGAGTTGAAGCTATAGTTAAGCCGATTGCGCCAAATATTGGGTTGAGTACTGAATATTGTTTCGAAGGAAAGTAAACCGATAGATAATAATTTGCAATGTCTTTTCCGTCTGAAAATAAGATAACATTGTAATTTTCTTTAGGTTGTTTACTTAGTACAAAGTCTTTGCTATGAATTTTAGTGATTTCAAATTTGTTATTGAGTACGCCTGATTCAAATTTAGTATCGATGTTTTGCTTTCTTAGCTCAATGTTAACGACAGAGTCAATTAACTGGATATTAACTCTAGATTCTAAACTCATTTGGTTGATACTAAGTCTTGCAAATTCATCTAAAGTAAATTTTGGACTCACAAAACTATTTTCAATGCTTTGTTCAATAGGTTTTAAATTAGAATCGTTAGAATCTTTCTTAATTTTTAGGACACCTTCGTCGGTGAGTAAATTGGTGATTTTTAAAGTATCTTTTTTTGAGAAAGGAATAATTAAAGGTTTGCGATTAACAATCGTTTTTTTATACATAATGTATTTTACTGATTGTGAATCAATAACACTCATAGCGGTCTGAATAGTGCTAGAGTCTTTTTGGTTATTTATATTCTGATAAAAATTTGTAAAAGGTTTATAAAATTTATTGATTTCAATAGAGTTAATTTTTTGTGCAGAATTATTTAAAGCCTTATATACGCGTGAAGAAAAGTCCTGTTCTCCAGCATCGATAGATTGCTTAAGCCAGAAAACTTGCAAGCCTACAAATACTACAAGAGAGATAGTCATTAGACTAGATAAGATCGGGATAAATTTTTCCTTCATATCACAAAAATAAACAAATTTATTTTATTCAATATAGGCTTTATTAAGGACAAAAAGACAGTATCTTGACTTAATTAACGACTTTTTGTCTTTTATTTTGTTTCAATTATTAAGCGGTAAGTATTTTCTCCATTTGGCTTATATTTTGAATATAAAATGTTATAAAAAATTGAATTTAGACATGGATATCAATAAATTAACAATAAAATCACAAGAAGCTTTACAACAAGCACAAAACTATGCTCAAGAATTAGGAAATCAAGCGATTGAGCCTGCACATTTTCTTAAAGCTTTATTAACGAGTGAGGCAAGTGTAATTACTTTTATTTTAAAAAAGCAAAACTCTAATTTAGCTTATATAAATTCTGAATTGCAGAATATATTAAATTCCTTACCTAAAGTTTCTGGAGGGCAATTATATCTTTCACAGAATGCGAATAAGGTGTTGACAGATGCACAAACAGAAGCAAATAAGATGAAAGATGAGTTTATAAGTTTAGAACATCTATTTTTAGCTATTTTATCTGTTGGAGATTCAACTTCCCAATTATTAAAAAATCAAGGAGTTACTAGAGATGGTGTTTTAAAAGCCATAGAAGAAATAAGGAAAGGAGAAAGAGTAACCTCTCAAACAGCAGAAGATAATTACAATTCCTTAAACAAATATGCGAAAAATTTAAATGAATTAGCGCTAGAAGGTAAGTTAGATCCTGTTATAGGAAGGGATGAAGAAATAAGAAGGGTTCTTCAAATCCTATCAAGAAGAACAAAAAATAATCCTATTTTAATTGGAGAGCCTGGGGTTGGTAAAACAGCCATTGCAGAAGGTATAGCGCATAGAATTATAAATGGAGATGTTCCTGAAAATTTGAAAGATAAAACGATATTTTCATTAGACATGGGGGCATTAATTGCTGGGGCTAAATATAAGGGGGAATTTGAGGAAAGGCTTAAATCAGTAGTTAAGGAAGTAACTTCCTCTGAGGGGAATATAATACTTTTCATAGACGAAATACATACTCTAGTAGGTGCTGGAGGAGGAGAAGGAGCAATGGATGCAGCCAATATTCTAAAACCAGCACTAGCAAGAGGTGAATTAAGATCCATTGGTGCTACCACTTTAAATGAATATCAAAAATATTTTGAAAAGGATAAAGCTCTGGAAAGGCGTTTTCAAAAAGTTATGGTAGATGAACCGGGCGTAGAAGATGCAATAGCTATTTTAAGAGGGATTAAAGAAAAATACGAAGCTCACCATAAGGTACGTATTAAAGATGAAGCAGTAATAGCCGCAGCAGAGCTTTCCAATCGATACATTTCCGATCGTTTTCTTCCAGATAAGGCGATAGATTTAATTGATGAAGCCTCTTCTAAATTACGTATGGAAATGAATTCAAAACCCGAGGAGTTAGATGCTTTAGATAGAAAAAAAATGCAGTTGGAGATTGAGTTAGAAGCGGTAAAAAGAGAGACAGAGAGTCCTACGTCAAATGAAGCTATAAGGCTCTCCAATGAAAAAAAACTTGAAAACGTGAAACAAGAGTTAGCTCAACTAAACGAAAAACGGGATGAATTGAGTGCCTCTTGGAAAGCTGAAAAAGAGCGAGCCGAAAGAGTTCAGGAAATTAGAAAGAATATTGAAGAGCTAAAGCTGGAGGCAGATAAAGCAGAGAGAGCAGGAGACTATGGAAAGGTTGCAGAGTTGCGTTACGGTAAAATTAAAGAAAAAGAAGAAGCCTTAATTCAAGCGGAAGAGGAATTATCAGAAGATAAACCTCGTTTAATAAAAGAAGAAGTTGATTCAGAAGATATAGCTGAAGTTGTAGCTAAGTGGACAGGTATACCTGTAACTAAATTGGTGCAAAGTGAAAGAGAAAAATTGTTAAATCTAGAACAAGTTTTACATAAGCGAGTGGTAGGGCAAGACGAGGCTATTGAAGCTGTGGCAGATGCTATTCGTAGAAATAGAGCTGGATTAAATGATGAAAGAAAACCTATAGGATCTTTCTTGTTTTTAGGTACTACAGGAGTGGGCAAAACTGAATTGGCTAAAGCTTTGGCGGAGTTTCTTTTCGACGATGAAAATTCCATGACTCGTATTGATATGAGTGAGTATCAAGAGAAACATTCGGTAAGTCGCTTGGTGGGTGCGCCTCCAGGGTATGTAGGATATGACGAAGGTGGACAGTTAACCGAAGCTGTGAGGAGAAAACCTTATTCCGTTGTATTGTTAGATGAGATCGAAAAAGCACATCCAGATGTATTCAATGTATTATTACAGGTATTGGACGATGGGCGTTTAACGGATAATAAGGGTAGAATGGTTAATTTTAAAAATACCATAATAGTTATGACCTCTAATTTGGGTTCTCACCTAATACAAGAAAATTTTGAAAAATTACAGGAAAACAATTACAAGGAAATTTTAGAGTTAACTAAAAAAGAGGTTTTAGAACTATTAAGAAAAACCCTTAGACCAGAATTTTTAAATAGAATTGATGAGACAATTATTTTTAAACCTTTAAACAAAAATGAAATACGAGGTATAATAGATATTCAATTAGATTCATTGAATAAAATTTTAGCAAAAAAAGGTATAAATATGAGAATGACAGAGGAAGCGAAAGATTATATAATGAGTAAAGGTTATGATCCTTCCTTTGGGGCTAGACCTTTGAAAAGAATAATTCAACATGAAATTCTTAACCAATTGTCGAAAGAAATTTTAGGTGGAAAGATTAATGATAATGAAAATATAATAGCAGATTATTTTCCAGAAACTGGATTGGTTTTTAGAAAGGATAATTAATTGTACCAGCTCTAAATAAAAAACCTGAATTATTATTCAGGTTTTTTTATTATAAAGGTTTAATACCTAATTTTTTTTCATTTCTTCTCTTTTTTTCTTAATCATTTCTTCTCTCTCTGCCTCATTCTTAAAAATATTTGTGGAGGAACCCTGGGAGAGTTTAGCTCGGCGCTCTTTTATTAAAGCTTCTCTTTTCAAATCCTCTTCGTTTAAAGAGCTATTTGCAATAGTTTGAGAATTTTGGTTAATCTGATCTTTTTTCGGGATATTAGCTGTTTCTGTATGATCGTTAGAGATAATTTTTTCAGACTCATTAATTGGAATATTTTTTTCAATTGTTTCCTTGTTTATAGATTCAGATTTTAAGTTGTCTTCAAGATCTATAATTTCAGAATTTTTCTGTAAAATATTTACTTCTTTAGGTTCATTTGCAATAATATTATTGTCATTATTGGTATTTACATTTAGAGATTCATTAGAATTTGTTTCATTTAAAGAGATCTCTGTATTATGGATGGATTGAGATATACTGGTTGTTAATGCATTGTTAGTATTTATATTTTCATCAGAAGAAATTTCTAATGGTTTACCCATATAGAATTCTAAGATTTTAAGCTTAAAAAGATAACTATATTTAGCTTGAAGCATTTGCGATTGTGCATTAAAATAATTAGTTCTGGCAATATTTAAATCATAAACATTAATTTTTCCAGCATTAAAACTTTTTTCAGCAAATTCATAAGAAATTTTAGTAGACTCTACCAACTCTTTAGCAGATGTATACGTTTGGTAAGAAGAATTCACATCAAAATAAGAAGATTGTATGGTTTGCTTTAGATTTAGTTTATTCTGATCTAATTGATTTTCTTGTATTAATTGAGCTATTTTGGACTGTTCAATTTTTGCTTTTGTAATTCCTTTATTAAAGATAGGTACGCTCACGCCTAAAGTTATAATTTGAGAATTATTATCGTGCCACTGATCTTTAAGATTTTTTACAGACCTATCAAAATAATCTTGATAATAAGTACTCGCTTTATAGCCTCCTGTAATGGTAGGGTATAAAGCAGCTTTAGCAAGTTCAATATCTTTTTTAGCTACTTCCACACTTAATTCTGAGGACTTTATTTCTGGCTGATTTGTATAAGCATGGTTGATAATATTATCTATGTTGATTAATGGTAAGTCAATCTGATCAGAAACTTTTACATCTTCAATCTCAAAATCACGATAATCCATTTGAAGAAGCATAGCTAAATTCATCAACGCTCGATTAACATCAATTTTTGAATTTTCAAAAGTTTGTTTAGCGTTAGCCATATTAGATTTAGATTCATACAAAGTACTTAATGGAATGCTTCCTGCATTGTATAATTTTTCATTTCTTTCAGCATCTTGAACCTGAGTATTCAGTAAATTTCCATTTACAAGCATCAATTCTTTATTTAACAAAACGGTTAAATAATTACCCACAAGTTGCAAAGAAATATCATTACGTATTTTTTCTGTTGTAAATTTATGTTGATCAATTAAGAGTTTATTTTTTTCTTGAGTTATATCTAAACTTCCGTTATTATACAAGATGATTGAAGATTCTAAAGCTAAATTATTTTGATAACCTTCATTGTATGAAAAATCTTTACGAGCATCGGGGCCAAAAGAAAAGCTATTTCCAACAGTACCAGTTAAATTAGGAAGCTTATTTTTCTTAGCAATATCGTAATTCCCTTCTTGAACCTTTTCATTTAAAATGGCAGCTAATACTTGCAAATTATTTTCTTTAGCATAAGATAAACAATCATTAAATGACCAAATTTTTTGGGCTGATAGAATTCTAAGTATCAAAAATGCAAGAATTGTACTGTAAATTTTCATTATTGAATGAGTTTTATCTATTTTTATAAGTATGCTACCTATCTAAAAATGTTACAAAATTAGGAATAATAAAGAGCGCTAAATTTACTTATTAATATAGAAAGTTTGTATAAAGAGCATAAACCTAAATAAATACATTTAGTATTTAAAAGAATTTTGTATAAAAATTAAATTTGTGTAAATACTTAATACAGATGTTTAAAATTCTAATATTAAGATTTATATAAACTTTTTTATATAAGATTATTATTTAACTCATTTAACTTTGTAGTTTTAAAAAAAGTAAAAAATTTATGAAAAATAATTCCCTTAAAGGTTTAATTATAGCCCTAGCTTTCTGTTTATTTTCAGTTTCCGTATATCTTTTATTCCTAAAAAAAGAAGATGTATTCTTGCTAGATAATCCAACAGATAGTAGTATTAAAGTAGTATTAAATAATAAAAAATATTTACTAGGACCAGGGCAAACTGCTAAAGTATCTATTCAGCTAGGCAATAATGCCATCTCAGCAAAGAGAGAAGATTCAGTCGTACTATTAAAAGATACATTTTTTAGCATAGAAAATAATACTAGAGGTTTAATAAATCCTACACTATCCAATTATTATACCTTTAAAAGATATTATGGTTATGTAAAAAATAGAGATTCACTTTATAATTCTCATCATATAGATATAGAAGGAAAAGAATATAAAGGAGAAATAAAAAAATACAACGATTTAGTAATCCAAGGTTTTTCAATAAATATTAACCAAGAGTATCCCAAACTAAAAAAGAAATCTGATAGCCTAACAGGTATTACTAAGTTGTTCAGAAAAAATCAATTTGTAGAGTATTACGAAACTATTTCTGAATAAAAACAATTACTTTTGTAAGGTATAGTAGAGAAAGTAATTTATGACTCCCGAAAATATAAAACCTTACAATAAAACCGACAATAAAAAGAAGCAAGTGGAAGAAATGTTTGATAACATTTCGGAAAATTATGATTTTTTAAATCGATTACTCTCTCTTAAGATTGATGTTTACTGGCGAAATCGATTAGAAAAAAGGGTAGTAGCTTTAAATCCAGGTAAAATATTAGATGTTGCAACAGGTACAGCAGATCTAGCTATTGAACATGCAAAAAAGACAAATGCTTTAGTGACAGGTTTAGATCTTTCTCAAAGAATGTTGGATTACGGACAAATTAAAATAAACAAACAAGGATTAAAAGAAAGAATAAAACTGATTAAAGGAGAAGCAGAAAATCTACCTTTTCATGATGAGGAGTTTGATATTGTAACTGCTTCATTTGGAGTTAGAAATTTTGAGAATCTTGAAAAAGGTATATCAGAAATGCAAAGAGTCTTAAAGAAAGGAGGCAAGTTGTTTATTTTAGAATTTTCTAAACCCACAGGGATTTTTGCACCTTTTTTTATGCTTTATTTTAAATATATATTGCCAACCATTGGGAAAATAATCTCAGGAGATTCAAAGGCTTATACATATCTGCCCGATTCTGTAAGTAAAATGCCTTACGGAAAAGAAATGGAAGAGATTCTTTTAAAAAATGGTTTTAAACAAAGTACGAGTAAAACATTTACTTTTGGAGTTGTAAGTATTTATGAGGGAACAAAATAAATTAAGAAAGAATACGTTTTCATTATACATGAGAAAGATTATAACATTATTGGTATTTATAACTTCTTATAACTTATTAAATGCTCAGTTCCGCTCTAAAGATGTTATGGATCGATATGACGATATAGATCATCAAAAATTTTCTTGGGGCTATTATTTAGGCATCAACTACTTTAGTTTTAAATTGCATCCAGAAGCAGAAGGATTAAACTCAAGAGGTAAATTCTTAGTTAATGTAGATTCCAAAGCTGGTTTTACAGTAGGATTAATAGGTAAAATGAGAATCAATGAATATTTAGATTTAAGAGTAGAGCCAGCAATGCATTTCGTTCAAAGAGATCTAATATTTAGAAATATACAAAATATAATTAACCAAGAAGTCGAAGAAGGAAAAGAACCTACTTACTCAGATTTGGATGCTATTAGAAACGTAAAGTCTACATATATAGATATCCCGGTATTTATTAATTTTCATGGAAATAAATGGAACAATACCAGACCTTATATACAGGCTGGATTGAGTTATTTAATGAATCTTCAAGGGAGTGAGAAGAAAGAACAAGACAATTTGGAGCAAGTTTTCCGAATGAAAGACAACAACTTCTCATACCAATTAGAAGCTGGAATAGAAATTTATTTAAAGAGGTTTAAACTAACCCCATCAGTTAGAGGTATATTCTTTATAAATGATGAATTAGTGAAGGACAATCCAGGTACTCCTCCTGTTTGGGCGGGTGCGATTAAATCAATGTCTACAAGAGCAATAGTGTTTTCTTTAAAATTCGAATAATTAACTTTTATATAATTTAAATAATTTTTTAATCTTCTATTTTTATAAATAGAAGATTTTTTTTATCATATTAGTTATTTATTGAATAGTAAAACATACATTCTATAATAAAAAAATAAGAGATTATAAAAATTTAATAGTATTTAAATAAAAAAGCTGAATCTAGCAATTTAGATTCAGCTTAAATATATTTAGATTCATTATTAATCAAATTGTCTTTTTCTAAACCAAAGATCGTCAAAATTAAATCCAATTCTAAAGTTTACAAAATTTTCCTTTATCAAGCCTTCAGAAGTAGTACCTCTTTGGCCAAGTTCTAAGCCTAGATTTAAGGTAGAAGGATCTTGTTTACCGGTTTTCCCAATTGGCAGGCTTAAACCAGCTGTTATACCATACTGATTGATTGATTGATTGTTAAGTTCAATTCCAGTTTCTTCATAATATATACCGTAACGATAGATAATTTTTTCAAAATAAGATTTAAAACCATTTATGTTAGGCAAAAACCATCCACCCAAAGCAACTCGGTATCTGTTATTATAAGTGTAATTTTCTTGAGGAATTTCAAGTTTAGATTGGTTAATATATTTGAAGTCTAAACCTAATGACCATTTAAACTCCTTACCATAAGCCACTCCTAATGAATAAGAAAAAGGTATTTTACTATCGTAAGTACCACGGGAATAACTTAAAGTATCAATGGATTGTTTTTCATTTAAAGAATTGTAATAATACGTAGAATATAATGAATTTACATCAGTATTTACATCCCTACCGAAAGTATAAGTGGCTCCCAATTTAATTAAATGGTCATTGGTGAATTTTTTTCTATAAGCAAGGGCTAATGTATAATCAAAATATCCATAATCTTTGCGGTTAAAAGTTCCGGATTTTAGATTGGCACCCTGAATAGATGTTTCTTCCTCTTTTTTTAGTTGTCCCCATATATAATTGATTTTAGCCGCTACGGAAAGGTCTTGAGTAATGTTATAGGAGTAAAAACCACCAAACATGTTTAAACCACCTCTACCTTTAAGAGAAGAATTTTGCGTTATACCATTTGAGTTGTTACTTAGGTCCATATTGTAGCCTAAAGTAGAATAGGGTCTTAAATTGAATCCAATTCTAGATTTTTCCCCTGCTGGAAAAGCAACTGAAATGTTGGAAAGGTAAGTGGTAGATCTATCACTACTTTGTGAAGAAGTTTTCTCATTTATAAAATCTGTGTTTACAGAAACATTAAAGCTGGTATATTTTAAATTTCTATTTGCAGCAGGGTTATTAAAATTTGCTTCATTGTTAAAGTCAGAAATATATGAAGTTCCAATACCTCCCATAGAGGAAACAGTAATATCGGTACTAAATTTTTCATCTCCTAATCCTATAGAAGAGTAGGGAGAGGTTGAGGTTTGTTGTGCATGTAATCCATTGCTCAAAACAATTAAACATAGCAACGGGAAAAGATATAATTTCATTCAGTAATTTTATTACGGGTACAAATATGTTAATAATGTATTGATTATGAAAATAATTTTATAATTAAAATATATTAGTTTATAAGTTAAACGAGAAATCATGAAAAATATTTCTTAAAACTTTTGGAGATATAAAAAATAGTACTATATTTGCAAACGAAAACCAAATGAGGTACCTTAGCTCAGTTGGTAGAGCAAAGGACTGAAAATCCTTGTGTCCTTGGTTCGATTCCAAGAGGTACCACAAAAAGCCGAAAGTATCACTTTCGGCTTTTTTATTTTTACATTATTGATTAATAGGTAAGATTTTAGGATCTCGTCGATTTAAATAACAACATATGAATTATCTTTCAGTTAAAAATATTAGCAAATCTTTCGGAATAAGAACTCTATTTAAAGAAGTATCGTTTCATGTAAATGAAGGAGAGCAAATAGCTTTGGTTGCTAAAAATGGAAGTGGGAAGTCTACTCTATTAAAAATATTAGCTGGAAAGGAAAATCTTGACGATGGAGAAATTTTATTTAATAAAGATGTAAAAGTGATCATGTTTGAGCAGTCAGATTCTTTTAATGAAGACTCAAAGGCAGAAGATTATATTTTTAATCATTCCAATCCCATTTTAGATGTAGTTCATCAGTATGACAAGTTAATTAAAGAAGATCCTTCAAATCCAGAACTAATGAATTTGATTGAAAAGATGGATTTATACGATGGTTGGAAGGTAGAACCCTTAATACAGGAAATTATTTCTCAATTAAAAATTGACTTTCTTTCTAAAAAAATTAAAGATTTGTCTGGGGGGCAGAAGAAAAGAATTTCTCTTGCTAAATTTTTGATCGATATTACTTTAGAGAAAGGTTATATTTTATTGATATTGGATGAGCCCACCAATCACCTAGATATTGAAATGGTTGAGTGGTTGGAATATTTTCTGAATAAAGAAAATAAAACACTAATTTTAGTTACCCACGATCGTTATTTTTTAGATGCTATATGCACCAAAATATTAGAATTAGAAGATGAGATGATTTATACTCATAACGGAGATTACGAAACTTACGTTACGAACAAAGCTCTAAGGATTGAAAATCAAGCTTCCCAAATAGATAAAGCAAAAAATCTTTACAAAAAAGAGTTGGAATGGATGAGAAGACAACCAAAAGCGAGAACATCCAAGTCTAAAAGTAGAATTTCAGATTTTTATAAGACGGAAGAAACAGCAAATATAAAGTTAGACAATTCCAATCTTCAGCTAGACATGCAAATGACTCGTCTAGGGAAAAAAATTATTGAAATGGAAAGTGTCTCCAAAAAATTTGGTAATAAAATTATATTAGATTCTTTCACGCATACATTCTTAAGAGGAGCTAGAATAGGAATTGTAGGTAAAAATGGAGCAGGTAAAACAACCTTTCTTAAAATATTGGAAAACCAAGAGCCAATAGATTCAGGGAGCATAGAGTGGGGAGATACTTTAAATATTGGTCATTTTAAACAGGAGGGTATTATATTTAAAGAAGAACAAAGAGTAATTGATTACGTAAAAGAAATCGCAGACTATTTTCCTTTATCTAATGGAAAGCAGCTTTTTGCAAGCCAATTTTTAGAAATGTTTCTATTTAAACCAGAAACTCAATATACACCTATAGGAAAATTAAGTGGAGGAGAGAAAAAAAGATTACAATTACTTTCTATACTCTTTAAAAATCCAAATTTTTTAATTCTAGATGAACCTACGAATGATTTAGACTTACCAACTTTAACCGTTTTAGAAAACTTTTTAAATGATTATCAAGGCTGTTTATTAATAGTAAGTCATGATAGATATTTTATGGATAAAGTCGTGGATGAATTGATGATTTTTGAAGGAGAAGGTAAGATTACAAATTTTATAGGTAATTATACCAAATACTATTTAGAAAAAAAGTCTAAAACTAGTGTTAATCAAGAAGAAATTAACCAAAGTGAAGAAAAAATAGCTGCAGATAAAGGTCATGAAGAGCCAGTAAAAAAAAATAAAAAATTGTCTTTTAAAGAAAAGCGAGAGTTAGAAATCCTTGAAGATGAAATTGCAAAACTTGAAAAGAAAAAAGATGAATTATCTTCGCAACTGACACTAGAAAATTTGGAATTTAAAAAAATTCAAGAATTGGGAGATGAATTAAATCTTTTAATTCAAGAATTAGAAGAAAAAGAAATGAGATGGATGGAATTATCAGACTTATAAAGTAACATGACCCAATCGGGTTAACATTTTATGATCTAAAATTTTAATTTTTCTACCACTTACTTTAATTAATTTGTCTCCTTTAAATTCAGAAATTAATCGTATAGCACTTTCTGTAGCAGTGCCAATAAGGTTAGCCATTTCCTCTCTGGTAAGAGTTATATTTATAAAACCTTCTTGGTCGACACCTAATTTTTTTTCCAAAAAAAGAAGAACTTCAGCTAATCTTTCACGTACTGTTTTTTGAGCCAATAAAGTGATGGTCTTACCCGCCTCCCCTAAATCTAGAGAAATCTTTTTTAAGATATCAAAAGATACTTTAGAACTCACCTTTAGTAATTTATTAAAAATAATTTCGGGTATATATATAGCGACAAGCTCATCATCAATAGATGTACAAGAAGCACTAAAAGACTCCCCACACAATAAAGATCTATATCCAATAATATCCCCTCGTTTAACAAATCTTAAAATTTGTTCTTTACCATTAAAACCATTTTGATATAGTTTGGCTGTACCTTTTAGAATTCCATAAATTCCAGTAGGCTTACATCCTTCATGAATAATTTCTTGACCTTTATGATAAGTTACCTCAATTATTTCATTGTTTAAAATTTTAATTTCATCTTTAGAAAACTCTTTTAAAACATTGTTGTTTTTTAACTCAGAAATAATTAATTCAACAGAATCACTATACATTGCTCAATTTTTCGGGCGAAAATACAAAAATATTTCTCTTTAAAGTAATTTAAAAGAAGCTAACTTTGTAAATTAAAATATTGATTATAGGGAGTATGGATAAAAAATGCTTTCATTGTGGGCAAGAAATAGTAAGCGAAGAAGTAGATTTTGATGATAAAGTTTTTTGTTGTAATGGATGTAAAACAGTTTATGAAATATTAAGCCAAAATCATCTTAGCAATTTTTATGAACTGAATAAACAGGCTGGAATTAAACCAGATGGAGATAAAAATTATTTTGAATTTTTGGACACTCCTGAAATCTTTAATAAAATTATAGACTATTCTGAAGACGGAACCACACTGGTAACCCTTAAAGTACCTGTGATACATTGTAGTTCTTGTGTATGGCTATTGGAAAGTCTAAAAAACATTAATTCAAAAATTTTATATTCTACCGTTCATTTTACCAACAAAACTGTACAAATAGCCTATAAAAGCTCAACGTATAAATTAAGTGAATTAGCCAATTTCTTGTCTAGTTTAGGCTATAAACCCATAATAAATTTAGAAACGGCCGAAAAAAAGAAACCTGAAAATGTAGATCGAACTTTAATAATAAAAATAGGTATTGCAGGATTTGCATTTGGGAATGTTATGCTGTTGGCTTTTCCAGAATTTTTAGAAGGCAATAAAGATGTTTGGTTGGAACAGTACAATCAATTATTTAGAGTTTTGATGTTCTTATTATCTCTACCGGTAGTTTTATATTGTGCCTCTGATTATTATAAATCTGCTTGGAGTGCTTTAAGATATAAAAGGTTAAATTTAGATATGCCAATAGTTATAGGTATTTTTGCTTTGTTTTTCAGAAGTTGTTACGAAGCCTATTGGGGGATAAGCAATGGATATTTTGATTCATTATGCGGTCTATTATTCTTTATGTTATTAGGTAAATTTTTTCAGCAAAGAACGTATAAATCATTAGCTTTTGATCGAGATTATAAATCTTTTTATCCAATTGCTGTTACTAAAATAGATCCAGACAATCAGCAAAAAAATATCCTAATTTCAAAACTAAAAATTGGAGACAGAATATTAATTAGAAATGGCGAAATTATACCTGCAGATGCTATTTTAATAAAAGGAGAAGCATTTATTGACAATAGTTTTATAACTGGAGAATCTCATTTAATTGAGAAAAAGAGCGGTCAGAAAATTTTTGCCGGAGGTAAACAAAGAGGAACCATGCTTGAATTAGAGATAATTAAAGAAGTAAATCAAAGTTACCTAACAAGGCTATGGAATAATGAAGCCTTTAAAAAAGAAAATTCTATCTTAGATACAATTACGAACAGCGTAAGCAAATATTTTGTATTTGTTATTTTAATAATTACCCTAATAAGTGGTTGTTACTGGTATTTCATTGAAAAGAATACCTCCCAAATGTATCAGGTAATTACTGCAATACTTATCGTAGCCTGTCCATGTGCTTTAGCTCTTTCAGTCCCTTTTACCTTAGGGAACATAATGAGAATTTTAGGGAGAAATAAATTTTATGTTAAAGATTCTACAACGGTTGAGAAAATGTCGAAAGTCAACCATATAGTTTTTGATAAAACAGGTACTTTAACCATGAATAAAGCTAATCATATAGCTTATGAAGGTAAACCATTAACCGTTGCTGAACTGGAAGAATTAAAAGCTATTTTAAAGAATTCAAATCATCCCCTTAGCCGTTCACTTTATGAATATTTAGATTGCCCCGACAAGTCATTATTAGTACGCAATTACAAAGAAATCATAGGGAAAGGTATTGAAGCTAATGTTAATGGGAATACCTATAAAATTGGTTCTTCTAGTTTTGTTAAATATAAGGGAGAGCCAATTCAAGAGACATCCGTTTTTATAAGTATTAATGTAGAAAATATAGGAAGATATATATTTAAAAACCAATATAGAAAATATGTACCTGAGGTTGTAAAAAAGATATCTTTAAAAAATAAAATTTCTCTTTTAAGTGGTGATAATAATTCAGAAGAAGAATTTTTAAAACAACTATTTCCTACTTCGACTATTTTAAAATTTAATCAATCACCCCAAGATAAATTAGAATATATTGAAAAATTGCAAAAAAAAGGAGATTTAGTTATGATGGTGGGTGATGGTCTTAATGACTCAGGAGCATTAAAACAGTCGAATGTCGGTGTGGCTATAGCTGACGATATAAATAGCTTTACACCCTCTTCTGATGCAATTTTAGATGGAAGTAGAATCACAAGTTTATCCAGTTATCTTAAAATATCTAAGATTGCTATAAGGATCGTGTATATATGCTTTATGATAAGTTTTTTTTATAACATTATTGGTTTAAGTTTTGCTGTTTCAGGTAGACTTAAACCTTTAGTTGCAGCTATTTTAATGCCTGTAAGTTCAATTACTATTGTGTTTATATCTACAATTCTAACTCAAATTTCAGGATATATAGTTTTTAAGAAATATCTAAAACCTTAATAATTTAGAAACATTCTAAATTATTTTTTTTTATCAAATATTAAGAGTATATTTATGAATGAAAGTAAATAAAATATTAGATTTGTGCGATATAGGATAAGGCTATGGAGATTTTGTATTTAATGATATTGTGTAGTGTTTCTTTAGCTGCTATTTTTTTAGGGCTATTTATCTATGCTATTAAAAAAGGTCAGTTTGATGATGATGAATCTCCGGCAGTAAGAATGTTGTTTGATTCTAATGAGGTTCAACACGCTGAAGGAGAAGAATTAAAAAATAATGAAGAAAAAATAAAATAGAAAAATTATATTAAGATAACTACATTATAAAAGATGGAGACACAAAAATTTTCGTATGACAACAAAATAACAAAAGCTTTTGCTTTTGCAACCATATTTTGGAGTGTTGTCGCATTTATAGTAGGATTGACAGTGGCTGCTTTATTGTTTATACCCACATTGCCAGATTTTATTTTTGGGGTAGAACCAAGTCAATTAGCAAAATCCCAAGGTTTTATTGGTTTTGGACGATTAAGAATGTTACATACAAGTGCAGCAATTTATGCATTTGTAGGAAATGGATTCTTTGCAGGATTTTATTACTCCATTCAAAGATTATTAAAAACCCGTACCAATGATACACTCTCTTGGATTCACTTCTGGGGATGGCAACTTATAATTGTTTTAGTAGCAATTACGTTTTTAATGGGTATAAATACCTCTAAAGAATACGCAGAGCATGAGTGGCCTATCGATATATTTGTTGCTATAATATGGGTGCTATTCGGAATAATTATGTTTATTACTATAGCAAAAAGAAGGGTTAGTCATATGTATGTAGCTATTTGGTTTTATATAGCTACTTGGATTGGAATTACTTTGTTATGGGTATTTAATAATTTAGAAGTTCCAATTGATTGGAACATTGTGCATTCAAAAAGTTATTCTGCTTACGCAGGTGTACAAGATGCAATGGTACAATGGTGGTTTGGGCATAATGCCGTGGCATTTTTCTTAACTACACCCGTTTTAGGCTTGATGTACTATTTTATGCCAAAGGCTGCCAATCGACCAGTTTTCTCTTATAAATTATCAATTATACATTTTTGGTCTCTAATATTTGTATATATGTGGGCAGGTCCGCATCACTTATTATATACTTCCTTACCGGGTTGGGCTCAAATGCTAGGAACTGTATTCTCCATTATGTTAATTGCTCCATCGTGGGGAGGGATGTTAAATGGTTTATTAACTTTAAGAGGCGCTTGGGATAAAGTTAGAGAGGATCCTATTTTAAAAATGTTTGTGGTAGCGATTACTTGCTATGGGATGGCAACCTTTGAAGGTCCATTACTTGCTACAAAATCCCTAAATAAAATTGGTCATTTTACCGATTGGGTTATCGGTCATGTTCATATAGGTACCTTAGGCTGGAATGGATTTATGACCTTTGGTATGCTTTATTATATAATCCCTAGAATTTATAGAACTAAATTATATTCGGTAAAATTAGCAAACTGGCATTTTTGGTTAGGAACATTAGGAATTGTTTTATACGCAGTACCTATGTATATGAGTGGTTTTACACAAGGATTAATGTGGAAACAATTTAATCCAGACGGAACTTTAGTTTATAAAAACTTTCTAGAAACCGTAACTGCTTTAAGAGGATTTTATATTACAAGATTTATAGGTGGGGTGTTCTACCTTGCAGGAGCTGCTTTGATGGTAGTAAATATTTTTGTTACCGTAAGAAAAGGTAATTTGTTAGCAAATGAACCAGCAGAAGCTCCGGCTTTAAAAATATCTTCTAAAAAAGGAGAAAATGAAAAAAAGCATACTTGGTTAGAAAGAACTCCAATATATTTTTCTATATTAACGCTTGTAGCTTTGGCTATAGGTGGAGCAATAGAAGTTTTACCAACCGTATTTGTAAAATCGAACATACCAACTATTTCATCAGTAAAACCATATTCTCCCTTAGAGCTAGAAGGTAGAGATTTATATATAAGGGAAGGATGTAATGCCTGCCATTCTCAAATGATACGACCATTTAGGGATGAAGTCGTTCGATACGGTGAATATTCTAAGGCAGGTGAATATATTTATGATCGCCCTTTCTTATGGGGGTCTAAAAGAACAGGACCAGATTTACATAGAGAAGGTGGGAAGAATCCAGATTCTTGGCATTTTACCCATATGTTGAATCCTAGAGATACTTCTCCAGGCTCAATTATGCCTGCATATCCTTGGTTAATATATAACAAATTAGATGTTTCAAAAACTAAGGAAAAATTAGATGTTATGAAAAATTGGTTTAATATACCTTACGATCAAGAGTTAATGGATAACTATCAGAAAAATATGAGTGATCAAGCTAAAGAAATTGTAACAAGTATATTTACGGATAGACCTGATTATAAAGAGCGTTTTGAAGCAACAGCAGCTAAGGATGGTGAAAATTTTGTTCCTTTAGAACAAAGAGAGATTATAGCTTTAATTGCATACTTACAAAGATTAGGAACAGATATAAAAAATACTGAAGTTAAAACGGCAAGTAATTAATAATTATGCTTAAATTCTATAGTAAAATAATAGCAGGTATTGATAGCGCTACCATATATCAAAGTTTAGCATTAGTAATTTTTTTTATTTTTTTTGTTGGACTTATATATATGGTAATGTCTAAACCTAAAAATTATTATAGTGAAATAAGCAGTATGCCTTTAGACGAGGAAAATAAACAGGATAAAGATCAAAACACAGTAAATTAATATGAAACCAAGAACACCCGTAGGAATAATTATAATTATAGCTGTATGTTTAATAACAGGGGCGTTTTTAATGCTTCTTCAGAATTTTAAATTTATAAATAATCCTATTTATTTAGGAACCATAGTTATTTCAATAGTACTATTACTTATAAATAATTCTATTGATTCATTAATAGATGCTGGGAAATTTAAGAACTTATCAGAAGAAGAGAAAAATAGATACTTAGAATTATTAAAAACCCCATACTTCACTAGGCTTTGGAGAGATGCATTCAAAAGAAGCAAAGAAGAAGAATTGGGAGAAATTGCAATTCTTGATCATGGGTATGATGGGATACAAGAATTAGACAATCAATTACCTAAATGGTATATAGGTTTATTTGCGATTACCATAACCTGTGGTGTGATCTATTTCTTTGCTTACATTTTTACGGACTTTGCGCATCCTATAGCCGAGTACGATGCAGAATATAAAACACAGTTAGCAGAAATAGCTGAGTATGAAAAGACTGTTCCACAAGCTACCATTGAAACAGCTCAATACAATCCGGAAGCCATTGAGGAAGGTAAAAAAATTTACAACAATTTATGTATTACTTGCCACGGTGAAGGAGCGACTGGAGGCTCAGGGCCTAATCAGACCGATGACTATTGGTTAAATATTGTTGAAAATGATGAATTTAAAAATATAGTTTCTGTTGTTTGGAACGGTAGTAAAACAAATCCTACCATGAGAAGTTTCATCAATTCAGGAGAATTAAAAGGGAATGATATTGTAAAAGTTGCAAGTTATTTAGTTCATTTAAATGAAACAACCAAAAAAAATCCTGACGGATCTTCTGCGGGCAAGGCCCCTCAGGGAGACATTGCACCATGGGTAAAAAATCCTCAAGCAATTGTTGAAGCAGCTAAAAAAGAAGGAAAAGAAGTAAAAGTGGTTACAGAAGTTTCTGGAAATTAGAATCAATCAATTATTAAACAATAAAAATAAGTCTATCTAAATTTCTTAGGTAGACTTTTTAGATTTCTAAAAATATGTTCAGTATATTTGTATAAATCAGATAAGAACGTAAAGACTTAATCTTAGATAGTTCTAAACAATGTCTCAAGAAGAAAAAATAAAACCAGAATTAGAATGTGAATCATTTCGTGAAAATTTAGCAACAGCTGAAGAATCAGGAAAAAGAAAATGGGTTTTTCCAAGAAAGACACATGGCAAATACACCACCTATAGAAATATAGTAAGCGCAATTTTATTAATACTACTATTTGTAATTCCTTTTATAAAAACCTCAAAAGGAAATCCATTATTTCAATTTGATTTCCTAAATAGACAGTTTTATTTATTTGGTGCGTATTTTTCGCCGTCAGACTTTTATTTATTTAGTATAGGTTTTGTAACTACAATAGTTTTTATTATCCTGTTTACTGTCGTTTATGGGCGAATATTTTGTGGTTGGATATGTCCACAAACCATATTCATGGAGCATGTCTTCAGGAAAATAGAATATCTTATAGAAGGTGATAGGAACAAACAAATTCGTTTAGATAAACAAGATTGGGACAGTGAAAAGATCAGAAAAAGATTACTTAAATGGTCAATTTTTGCATTAATATCTTTTATTTTTTCAAACATTCTATTCTCCTATATATTTGGTATTGATGAAATGATTAAAATGATAAAAGAGGGGCCTGCAAATAATGTAGGTTTATTCGTTGCATTAATCATTTTTTCTGCATTATTTTATTTAGTATTTGCTTGGTTTAGAGAGCAGGTATGTTCATTTGTGTGCCCTTATGGAAGATTGCAAGGAGTACTTATAGATAAGGATACCATTAATATTACCTACGATTTTATTAGAGGAGAAGGCGAGAAAGGTAGGAGCAAGTGGAAAAAAAATGAAGATAGAAAGTTGGCGGGCAAAGGAGATTGTATAGACTGTCAACAATGTGTAGTTGTATGCCCTGCAGGAATAGATATTAGAAATGGTTCACAATTGGAATGTATTAATTGTACTGCCTGCATTGATGCTTGTGATGAAGTTATGACAAAAGTGGGCTTACCCACAGGTCTAATTAGGTATGCTTCTGAGAACATGATTGAGAAGAGAACTACTTTTAAATTTAATGCTAGAGTAATCGCATATACATTAATACTTTTTATTTTAATAGCTGTGTGTACTTCGTTATTATTTGTAAGATCAAGTGTTGAATCAAAATTCTTAAAAGTAGTAGGAACTCAGTTTACAATTCAAGATAAAAATATAGTTGATGAATATCAGTTTAGTTTTATTAATAAAACTTCAGAAATTCAAAATTTAAATATTAAAATCATATCACCTAAATCAGCGGAAATTGAATTAGTAGGGTATGGAAATAAAATAACTATTAAACCTAAAGAATTATTAAAAGGTACAGCAGTTATAAAAATTCCTGAGGCGGATTTATCAAAAACAAAACAAGAAGTAGTTATAGGTGTTTTTGATAATAAAGGCGCAAAAATAGATGAATATAAAACCAATTTTATTGGACCAACCAAAGAGTTATTTTAAGATATATGAAATTTAAGTTTACTTGGGCACACGGAATAATTTTAGCATTAGTGAGTTTTATAGTTTTTATATGCTCAATGGTATTTAGTTTAGAATTTTCTGAAAATACTTTTGATTTAGTCTCCGATGATTATTATCAGGACGAAATTTATTATCAAAAAGAAATTGATGCTGCTAATAATGCCATGAATTTATTGGAAAAACCTCAAATTTTTGTTGATAAAGAAGTAGGTATTGAAATACAATTTCCTAAAGAATTTTCCTCCATAAATACAATGGGTAGATTTCAGCTTTATAGACCAAATTCTAAAATGTTAGACATAAATAAAAATACATTAGACTTTGAAATGGGGAATAAAATTATTATTCCAAAAAAGGTTCTAGAAATAGGAAACTATATATTAAAACTATATTGGAAAAAAAACAATATTAACTATAAAATGGAAATACCTGTAGAATGGAAATAGGAATATATGTTTATGCACTTACATTAGGCTTACTATCCGGAACACACTGCATAGGTATGTGTGGACCCATTGCCTTTTCATTAGGGCTAGAAGCAAATAATAAAGTTAAATATTATACACAAAATTTTTTATATCAATTAGGTAGAATTTCAACATATTCTATTTTAGGAGGAATATTAGGAATAGTAGGAAAAAGCTTTAATATTGCAGGTTATCAACAATACGTATCTATTTTTGCAGGTATATTACTACTATTGATGGTACTATTACCTGGCAAAAACTTTGAATTGGGCGGAAACCTTAAATTTTTAAATCATTTCATGATTAAAGTTAAAATGTTTTTAGGTAAATACATTCAGAAAAAAGATAATACCTCAAGATATTTAACTGGAGTTTTAAACGGATTTTTACCCTGTGGAGTGGTTTATGCTTCTTTAGCAGCATCAATAGCAGCTGGGGGAATAATTCAGGGTATGCTTTTTATGGCTATTTTTGGTATGGGAACATTCCCTTTTATGTTTATTACAGTCTTAGCAGGAAATTTCATAGGAATTAAAGCAAAAACTAAAGTAACAAAAGTTTTTCCTTACTTTTTAGCACTTCTAGGGATTATTTTTATTTTAAGGGGGCTTGAAATTGGCATACCTTACCTATCACCACCAAAAAAAGCATTAAAGATTGAGAAAATGGAGAATAAGGGCAAAAGTTGTTGTCATTAAAACCCTTTCTATTTATTTAGTCAAAAATTTTCATATGATAAATTGTATTAACTTCGCATAATTATGGGAATGATATCAAATATTGGCATGTATTCTCTTCTTATGGTAAGAGTTTTTAAAAAGCCACAAAGAAGGAGAATTTTTTTAAAAAGCCTAATGAGAGAAATTAATGATTTAGGATTAAATTCTGTAGGACTAGTAGTTTTTACATCCTTTTTCGTAGGAGCAGTAGTTGCCATACAAATGTATAATAACTTTCAAACCTCTTCTTTTCCTATCCCTGATTATTATGTTGGATATGCTACAAAGGTTGTATTAATTTTAGAATTCTGTCCTACGATCATCAGTATTGTGTTGGCAGGTAAGGTAGGATCCTTTATAGCATCTAGTATTGGAACCATGAGAGTAACAGAGCAAATTGACGCTTTAGAAATTATGGGAGTAAATACACCCTCTTATCTTATTCTCCCAAAAGTAGTTGCCTCTCTTTTTTTTAACATTATTCTTATTATGATTAGTGTAATCATGGGAATTTGGGGAGGATATTTTGCAGGAGATCTTTCTGGAAGTTGGGCGTCTGCAGATTATATACAAGGGTTACAGATGGAATCCCCATCCTTTTATATATATTATTGTTTCATTAAAACAATTGTATTTTCGTTTATGATTGCAACTGTTCCGTCCTTTTATGGGTATTATGTGAAAGGAGGATCTTTAGAAGTGGGTAGAAGCAGTACGCAAGCTGTAGTTTGGACTACGGTATTGATTATAATAACTAATCTTGTTTTAACACAATTACTTTTAAATTAATGATTACAGCCTCAAATATAACCAAATCCTTTGACGGGGTACAAGTTTTAAAAGGTATATCTGTAACCTTTGAAAAAGGAAAAACAAATTTAATTATTGGTCAAAGTGGATCTGGAAAAACAGTATTTTTAAAGTGTATGCTTGGACTTTTTGAACCAACGACAGGTGAGATTTTATATGAACAGACCAATGCCTCAAAATTAACCACCAGTGATAGACAGAAATTAAGAAGTGAAATAGGAACAGTTTTTCAAGGAAGTGCCTTATTTGATTCGATGACAGTAGAACAAAACGTAAAGTTTCCTTTAGAAATGTTTGCGAATATGACAGAGAAACAAATGAGAGATAGAGTTGATGAAGTTTTAGAAAGGGTAAATTTGACCAATGCTCGAAAAAAATATCCTTCTGAAATCTCAGGAGGAATGCAAAAACGTGTGGCGATAGCGAGAGCAATTGTAAATAACCCTAAATATCTTTTTTGTGATGAACCAAATTCAGGGTTAGATCCTCAAACCTCTCAGTTGATAGATAAACTTATACATGAAATAACCCAGGAATATAATACTACAACTATCATAAACACACACGATATGAATTCTGTTTTAGAGATAGGAGAAAAAATTGTTTATCTTAAAAATGGATATAAAGAGTGGGAAGGCGATAAAAATAGTATTATAGTGGCAGAAAATAAGCCTTTGCAAGATTTTGTTTTTTCTTCACCCATATTTAAAAAAGCAAGAGAAGCAATGCTCTATGAAATAAATTATTTAAAAAAAATAAGAACTAATCAATAGTTCTTATTTTTTTTAAATAATTTTTAATTTCTTGATCACTTTCCCTAGGACATACAAGCAAAGCATCATCAGTATCTACTACAATATAATCTTTCAAACCGTCAATAATGATGGTTTTATCTATTTGGGTGGTTTTTAAAATATTATTTGAGCTATTATATGCATGAATATTTTTTCCATAAATAGCATTTCCTTCATTGTCTTTACTTAAATTTTCATACAAAGCATTCCATGTACCCAGATCGTTCCAGCCAAAAGAAGAAGGAATAACCCATACATTGCTAGATTTTTCTAAAATTCCATAATCAATTGAAACTTTTTCAATCTGATTATAAACTTCCCTAATTTTAATATTTTCATTGGGTGTATTATAAGAGGTTTTGATAGATTGAAATTTCTCATACATTTCAGGTAAAAGTAATTGAAATGAATTTAAAATATTTTTGGAAGACCAAATAAAAATCCCTGAATTCCAAAGGAAATTTTTAGATTTTAGAAAAGATTTGGCTGTTTCCAGATCAGGTTTTTCTTTAAAAGATTTAACCTTATAAGCTTCAGTAGATTTCTCATTTTCTGAAAACTCAATATATCCATATCCAGTATCTGGTCTATGAGGAGTAATGCCTAAAGTTACTAAAATGTCCTGTTTTTCAGCTTTTTTAAAAGCGATTAATACTTCTCTTGAAAATTCGTCTTCATTTAGAATAAGGTGATCCGACGGTGCAACTATAATACATGAATCAGGATTTAAATTATAAATTTTTTCAGCCATATAAATATTACAAGCCGAAGTATTCATCATTTTAGGTTCACCAATCACTTGAGATTTAGAAATTTCAGGCAGTTGCTCCAAAGTAAGATTTACATATTCTTCATTAGTAATAATATAAATATTTTCAATGGGAATAATTTTAGAAATTCTGTGAAAAGTTTGTTGTATTAATGTTTTACCAGTTCCTAAAATATCGTGGAATTGTTTAGGGAGTTTGGGCGTACTCATAGGCCAAAATCTACTACCAATACCTCCAGCCATTATAACGCAATAATAATTATTATTTTTCATGTAAATTATAACCTATTTTTTCAATCGGAGCACTTCCGGATATCAGATATTTCTTATTACTCTTTTTTTCGACGCAAATATAACGAGTTTTTATTTTTTGAAGTTTAAGGAATACTTTGTTTTTAATGATAAATTCATTACCTAGATCTAAGTCTTTTAATAAAAATATATTAGGAGATAGTTTTTTATTAAAATATTCAGATATATATGGAGAAGCGTAATAGCTTGCTTTAGGGCTTTTAGAGAATCTAATTAATAAAGGTTGTAGATCAATTTCATAAACATTAATACTTTCAAGAATCATTTCAGAAAAGACTTTTTTCCATTCTTTTCCATGTGGAGCAATCTTTACAGAATAAGTATTAAAAGCTATTAAATGAGCGATTTCATGAGTTAAAGTAAAAAAAAATAACGAGGGATGCAACCCTGCATTTATACTTATTTTATGAGGCTCATTAGATTTAGGGAATTTATAGTCTCCCAATTTTGAATTTCTAGGATTTTTAATATATAGTTGAAACCAATAAGGGCTTAGCCATTTTTTTATATAAAATATAGCATCAACCGATATATATTTAGAAAGGTGTGAAAAATTAGGTATTTTTTTTAAATGCATAATGTTAAGTATAATAACAGAATTGTCTAATTAAATAGTATGCAGAGTAAAAAAAATAATTATAATCCATAAATAACAAAATAACTATCTTTGTAAATTAGAATAAATAATACAAAATGGGAACATGTGGTTCATGTAGTTCAAATGGGATTCCTAAAGGATGTAAAAATAATGGAGCTTGTGGAACCGGCAGTTGCAATACAAAACTATCTGTATTCGATTGGCTTTCAGGAATAAATCCACCCACATCAAAAATACATAATCAATATATAGAAGTTAGATTTAAAAATGATAGAAAAGATTTTTATATAGTAAATCCTGATCATCCATTGACAATAGGAGACATAGTTGCCGTTGAAGCAACTGGCGGGCATGATATAGGTCTAGTATCTTTGACAGGAGAATTGGTTAAAATTCAAATGAAAAAGAAAAAAGTTAAACTGGAAGAATTAAATAGAGTATACAGAAAAGCTTCTCAAAAAGATATTGATGTATGGAAAAATTATAGAGATAAAGAAGATAATGTAATGTTGGAAGCTAGAAAAATAGCTAGAAGGTTAAATCTTGAAATGAAAATTTGTGATGTTGAATATCAGGGGGATGGCTCTAAAGTAACACTTTATTATACTGCTGAAGGTAGGATTGATTTTAGACAGCTTATTAAGGATTATGCAGTTGCTTTTCGAACTAAAATTGATATGAGACAAATTGGTTATAGACAAGAAAGTGCTAAAGTAGGAGGTATAGGTTCATGCGGAAGAGAGCTATGTTGTTCTACTTGGCTTACAGATTTTCGCTCTGTAAATACGGCTGCTGCAAGATATCAACAACTATCCATCAATCCGCAAAAACTAGCAGGGCAATGTGGAAAATTAAAATGTTGTTTAAATTTTGAACTAGATACCTATGTAGATGCATTAGTAGATTTTCCATCCAGCCAAACAATATTAGAAACAGAAAAAGGAAGAGCTTTTTGCATTAAAGTAGATGTATTTAGACATCAAATGTGGTTTACTTATGCAAATAATTCTATTTCTTGGTACCCCATAGATGTAGATGAACTAAAAAAATTAATCGCATTAAATGCTAAAGGGATTCCAACAAAACCGTTAGACGAGCTTAAGGAAAAAAATAATTTAAAAGTTGATTTGATTGAGGAAAATAACCTTAATAGATTTGAGAAAAAGCATAGATCCACAAACAAAAAAAGAAGCAAGAATACTAAGCCTCAACAGCCTAAGAATTCTAAAAAGATAGATAGTAAACAAATTTCTAAAAGTAGAAGAATTAAAAAAGATTAAAACTCATAGAATGAAAAAAATGGTTTCTTTTTTTATTTTAGTAATCTTTTTATCTCATTGTAAAAATAATTACGAGTTTTCGGAAGTAAAGAATATAAATAATACTTGGCTAAAAAAAGATACACTAAATTTTAATATTAAAATTAAAAATCCTCAAGAGAAAAAAAACATCAACTTTATTGTTAGAAATAATAATGAGTATCCTTATATGAATATATATTTTTTTGTTCAAATAAAGAAAGGAGACACAATTATACAAAAAATGGATACGGTAAACTACAATTTAGCCGATGTTTCAGGCAAATGGTTAGGAAAAGGAATGGGAGAGGTAAAAGAAATTTATTATAGATATAAAGAAAATATTTCTTTTCCTAAAGAAGGAGATTATACAATATCAATAGTTCAGGGTATGAGGAAAGATACCCTGGTGGGGATAGAAGATTTTGGCGTTAGCATAGAGTAAAGTACTATGATGAATAATTAAATTATTATGAATTTAAAGAAAAATAAAGAAAATAAAAATAAATTTCCCAGAAAAAAAAGCATAGTTAAAAGATTTTTACTATGGTTTTGGGCATTATTCTTTACTGGAATTTTAGTAATATTCCTGATATTCATACTTACCATATATGGGGTTTTTGGAGAAATGCCAGATGTTCGAGATTTGGAAAATCCAGAAATATTCGTGGCCTCTGAAATTATTTCTTCAGATGGAGTGGTATTACAAAAGTTCGAAAAAGAAAAGAGGATTCCTGTAGAGTTTAAAGAATTACCTCAACCGTTAATATATGCATTAATGGCTAAGGAAGATGAAAGATTTCCTTATCATTCTGGGGTAGATAGTAAAGCATTGCTTAGAGCTGTTGTTTTTCTAGGAAAAAGAGGGGGCGGGAGTACAATAACCCAGCAGTTAGCTAAATTATTATTTACTCAAAGAGAAAAAGAAAATGGAAATTTTTCCTATAATGGTGTAGCAAAATCTAAGTTTCAAAGAGTGATTCAGAAATTACAAGAAATGGTAATTGCTGTACAATTGGAAAAATTATATACCAAAGATGAAATAATTGCTCTTTATTTAAATAAATTCGATTTTTTGTACAATGCTAATGGAGTTGCAACAGCTTCAAAAGTTTATTTTAATAAGAATATCAAAGATTTGGATCTTTCACAGTCAGCAACATTAATTGCTATGTTAGAAAATCCGGTGGTTAATAATCCTAAAATTAACCCTGAAAATGCAAGAAAAAGGCGAGATGTAGTTTTAGGATTAATGAAAGAACAAGGATATATTACCGATGCAGAATATACTACTGTTGTAAATACTCCTATAGAATTGGACTATAAACCAATTAAAGATATTGGGGAAGGTTATTCAGCTTATTTTAAATATGCATTAAAAAAAGAAGTAACTACAATTCTCAACGATTATGAAAAACAAACTGGGAAAAAATACAACTTGTATAAAGACGGTTTAAAAATATATGTAACACTTGATTCTAGAATGCAACGATATGCAGAAGATGCAATTGAAAAACACGTAAAATATTTACAAAATTCTTTTTTTAGAGAGCAAAAAGGCAGAAAATATGCGCCTTTTTATAATTATCCAGGAGATCCTAAGATTGAAGTACTTTATAATAAATTAATGACAGATGCTATGAAGAGAACTCCTAGGTATAAGTTTCTTAAGAATAGGGGGATGACGGATGAAGAAATTATAGTAGAATTTAAAAAACCAATAGAGCTACAAATATTTACTTGGAAAGGAGATAGAGATACACTTATGTCGCCTTGGGATTCAATTAGATATCACAAACATATTGTTCAAGCAGGTTTAATGGCTATAGATCCTACCAATGGGAATATAAAAGCTTGGGTAGGCGGTGTAAATTGGAAACATTTTCAATACGATCATGTAAAACAGGCAAGAAGACAAGTGGGTTCTACGTTTAAGCCATTTGTTTATGCAACAGCGATAAAAAATTTAGGATATACTCCATGTACTCAGGTTTCCAATGCAACCTATAAAAAAGGAAATTGGACCATTGCAGGTAATGGTGCAATTATGCCTCTAAAGACCGCATTAGCTTATTCAAAAAATGCCGTTACTGCAAGACTTATAGATGCGACAGGGCCAGATGCAGTGATTCAAATGGCTAAAGACTTAGGCGTTGAAAGTCCAATTCCTAGAAATAATACCATAGCGTTAGGATCTGCGGATCTTAGCATTTATGAAATGGTAGGTGCATATGGCACTTTTGCAAATTTTGGAAATTATACTAAACCAGAAATGATTTGGAGAATAGAAGATAAAAATGGGAAAGTAATAAAAGAATATGAGCCCCAAGTTAGAGAAGTAATGAATGAGATATATGCTTATACCATGATAGAGTTAATGAAAGGGGTTGTAGATATAGGAACAGGTAAAAGATTAAGAGGTATGGGAATTAAAGCAGATGTAGCAGGGAAAACTGGTACAACCAATAAAAATGCTGACGGTTGGTTTATAGGAATTACGCCAAAATTAGCTTCAGGCGTATGGGTAGGTTGGGAAGACCGTTATGCCCATTTTGCTTCAACTGGTATGGGACAAGGAGCAAGCACAGCTTTACCAATATGGGGATATTTTATGCAGAAAGTATACGCAGACCCTAAGCTCAAGATATCACAAAGTGATAAATTTTCAAAGCCAGAGTCAATGAAAAATGATTTCAGTTGTGATGATTTAGCTGCTTATGGAAGTTATGGAAGTGATTACACAAGCTCCGGAGGGAATACCACAGATATTATTGAAGAAAGTGTAGATATAGATGAAGTAACACACACAGATGATAATATAAATAAGAGTTTAAAAGAAAAAGACGATATAGATTTTGATAAATAGAAAAAAGAGAAAAATAGTTTTCTCTTTTTTCTATTTACGATTTGAAAATCTGTAGCTTATACATAATATTTTATTAAATAGAAAATATGTAACTTGCAAATTACATTAAAATATGTAAATGATTTTATCAGCGATAATACTAGGATTAGTACTTAGCCTTATTTTAATAGGTCCAGTTTTTTTTCTTTTAATAGAGACAAGTTTAACCCGAGGAGTTAAGCCAGCTTTAGCTTTGGAGGCAGGAGTCGTTATGGCAGACTTATTATGCATATATATAGCGCATAGAGGGAGTACCGGTTTGTCTAATTTTATAAAGGAGCACCCGTCTATTTATATGTTAGCAGGATTTATAATTTTTGTCTATGGATTATATAATTATTTTTCTAAAGTAAAGGTTAATTTTAAATCAGAAGTAGATAAAATTGCAACATCAGGCTATTTAAAAACTTTTTTAAATGGATTTTTACTAAACTTAGTGAATATTGGTGTTATAGTTTTTTGGTTAACCACGGTTGTATTAATATCAACACAATATCCTAAATCCAAAGACTTCTATATTTACATAATATTTATGATGTCTACCATGATTTTAATTGATTTTCTTAAAATATTTTTAGCCAATAGATTTCAAAACAAATTAACAGGGGCTATCGTTTTTAAACTAAAAAGAATTGTAGGAATAGCTCTAATTGTATGTGGAATAATAATCTTTACAAGAAGTTTTATTAAAACAGATGGTGAAAATTCTTTTGAAATAATTGAAAATCGTTTAAATCATACTTTCGAATAAAACTTATAAAACTAGCGAGATTATGAAAAAGTTACTAATACTATTAGTTGTAATAACAACAAGTATTTTAAAATCTCAAATCACTCCTTATTATCAACAACAGGCAAACTACAATATTGAGGTTGATGTTGATACGAAAAATTTTAAATATAAGGGTAAGCAACAAATAAATTATATAAACAATTCACCAGATACCCTAAGTATAGTTTATTTTCACTTGTATTGGAATGCATTTCAACCAAATTCAATGATGGATCAGCAATTGATTCAATTAGGAAAGAATGCCGATCAAAGAATGGTAACACCCGAGGGGGAGTCTCGTATATCTAAACTAAAACCTAGTGAAATTGGATATCAAAAGATTATTTCATTAAAACAAGAGAACGTACCACTAAATTATACCATTGAAGAAACCATTGTTAAAGTAAAACTAGATAAGCCAATTCTACCAAATACAGCCACAGTTTTTACAATGGATTGGGAAGGTCAAATTCCCTTGATGATTCGAAGAGCTGGAAGAAATAATAACGAAGGTATAGATTTTACTATGACCCAATGGTATCCCAAATTGGCAGAATATGATTATGAAGGTTGGCATATTTCCGATTATATAGCACGAGAATTTCAAGGAGTTTTTGGGAATTATGAAGTCAAAATAAATATAGATAAAAATTATGTAGTAGGGGCAGGCGGAGAATTAGTAAATCCTAAAGAAGTAAAAGGGTATGATTTAGACATAAAACCTAAAGCTAGGAATAATAAAGTGACTTGGCATTTTAAAGCTGAAAATATTCATGATTTTGCATGGGCAGCAGATCCAGATTATAGTGTCCAAACCTTACAAGTACCCCAAGGTCCTAAAGTTTATTTAGTATTTCAAAAATCTGAAAAAACTAAATATTGGGAGGATATAAAACCTTTGATTATTAAGTATTTCCAAATAATGAAAGAAAACTTTGGGGCTTATCCATATCCAACCTATACATTTATTCAAGGAGGTGATGGGGGGATGGAATATGGAATGTGTTCTATGGTTATGGGAAATGCTGGTTCATTGTACGATTTGGCTAAACTAATGTTTCATGAAGCCTCACATTCATGGTTTCAGCAAGTGCTTGCAACCAATGAAAGTATGCGTGCATGGATGGACGAAGGATTTACTTCTTATGCTGAAAATTTAGTCTTAGGAGAATTATTTCCAGAAACTGTTGAAAACTATCCGAATTCTCATTTAGAAACGGTTAGTACTTATGTAAATTTTGCTAAATCAGGACAAGAGGAAGTGATGGGATTATTGGCAGACCATTACCAAACAAATAATGGTTATTCAGTAGCCTCTTATATAAAAGGTGAAATGTTTTTAGTAATGTTGGAATATATAGTTGGTAAAGATAATTTCACAAAAATTATGAAAGAATATTTCCAGACTTGGAAATTTAAACATCCTACGGATAAAGATTTTATACATATTGCCCAAAAAGTTTCAGCGATGGACTTAAAATGGTACTGGAACTATATGACAAATACTACAAGAACCATTGACTATGAGATTAAAAAAGTGGAAGAATTGCAGGGCGAGACAAAAATCACTTTACAAAATTCAGGTAGTTTTCCTATGCCTGTAGATGTATTTATAGTTTATACCAATGGTAATAAAGAGATATATAACGTACCTTTAAATCTAATGCGTAATTCAAAAAAACAAGAATTTGGAATACCACAAAAAACTTTACCTTACTGGAAATGGACACACAAAGAATATTCGTTTATCTTACCTATACCATTGGATAAAATTGATCTAATTATGTTGGATGCATCACAAAGATTAGGAGATATAGATTATCAGAATAATCTTTACCAAAATAAATAAGAAGATAATGCTATTAGTAGTTAATATAGGAAACAGTAACATACGTTTTGGTTTTTTTGAAGGCGAAGAATGTATTAATTCATGGGTTATGAATACCAAACCCCATAAAACAGAAGATGAATTATTTTCTCAAATTAAATTGACCTATCAAAATTATGGAATAAACATTAAAGAGATAAAAGAAATTGTGGTAGGCTCAGTAGTTCCACATCTCACTTATCCAGTTCGAAGATCCTTACATTTATTGCATGGCATTAAATCCATCCTAGTTTCGCGAGATATACCCACAGAACTAACCGGAAAAAGTTCCCGAATGGGCACAGATCTTTACGCGAATGCCTACTATGCATACAAACATTATAAAGGAATAAAAATCATTGTAGATTTTGGAACCGCCTTAACACTGACCTGCGTAGATACACAAGGAGAAATAAAAGGAGTTGTTATAGCCCCAGGAGTAATAACCTCATTAAATTCATTAATAGGATCCACGGCGCAACTTTCGGACATCGAAATGAGAGTACCAAAAACAGTTTTAGGAAAGAACACAGAAGAATGTATGCAAAGTGGAGTTTTCTTTGGATTTCTATCAATGGTAGAAGGTTTAATCGATAAAATAAAAGAAGAATTACAAGAGAAAGTCTATGTAATAGCAACAGGAGGAACCGGGCATATATTTTCAGAATTAACCCATAAAATTGATGTATACGATCGTTACCATACCATTAAAGGATTAAGAGAACTGTATTATAAATATAAACAAGAGAATTAATAAGATCATTCAAAATAAATAATTATATAAAACTGAGTAAATAAGTAAAACTTTTTAGTTAGATTTATTTGCTATTCTCGCTATTCTTTCCCAGAAAGCTTTCTGTTTAGGTAAAACAAATTTTGGGAAATTGTTAGCGCCATAGACATTTAGGTGACTAAAATCATAATAAACCATTATACCATTATAAAAGGGCCATTCCTCTTGTTGTTTTTTTGTTAATCCTAAAAATGGATTCCAAAAAGCTGTTTGATTATTTTTAGTTTTAATAATATTTTTAACTAGTTCATTACCAGATTTTTCTTCAAAGTTTAGAAAGTCAAGATTTCTTTTTATTATTCCACTTTTTAAATATGATATATAATATTGATTTACTGAATAAGAATTAAGAATGGGCAAATCTTTTAGTACAATTATTGTTTTTCCTTTATTTATTAAATTGTCTAAAAATATGGGAAATTCTCTGCTTATTAAGTCTTTATGATAGCTGTAACTAGCACAATAAAAAATTATGTCTGAATCTTCAATCCATTTAAAAGTTTTATTAAGAACGATTTCTTTGTTCTTATTAATGACATCATTTGCTAATTGTTTTTGTCCTGGTAAAAAAGTGTATCCATTATAATCCACTAGTCTAACTGAGAATCCATACATTGCACCGGCTAGATCAATATATCCAAACATATTACCTGCATGAGAGTCTCCAATTAAGATTGCATTAGGACTTTTTGATGTGTCACCATATATACATTCTCCATCAATTATACTACGGCATTTATATTTTTGTCCCTTCCAATTGGGAGTTTTTTGTAGATTATAAAGATCTATTCTATCCTTATATTTATAGTACAGAAAATTAGTATTTACTTGAATATAATAGATACTTAAGATAAATATAGAGGGAACAATATAATATGCTATCAATGAAAATTTAAAGTTTTTCTTCTTCGTTCTACATGGCTGTTCAACAAAAAAGTAGCTTATTATAGATAAGGATATAAATATTATTGTAACTAAAATGTAATGTTTTGTTGTTCCAAAACCAGACTTTTCTGTGAGAATATATTTTTTAGCCAAAACTATGACAGGCCAATGCCATAAATATAAAGAATATGATATTTTTCCTATAAAAACTAATGGTCGAATAGAAAAAAACCGACTAATTATTGTTTTTGGATGATGAAAATATAAAATTAGACCAGTCCCTAATGTTGGAATTAAAGCCCATAAACTAGGAAATAGATTGTTATGGGAAATAAATATAAATGAAAATATTACTCCCCCAGTTCCAATAAATGTTAAGATATTGTATAAATATAATGAGGTTGTTTGGCTTGATGGAATATTATTGTTTTTAGCTTGAAAAATGCCAATAATAGAGCCAATTAGCAATTCTCCAGACCTACCTGTCAATAACGAATAATAATTATACTTATTTAGAAAACTGAATTTTGGTGATATTTGAGCTAATGTAAAAGAAATTATTGCTAAAATTAATAAAACTATTATAATAAAGTTTGTTTTAAACTTTAAAATTTTTCTTTTCGTTTTAAATTTAATCCCAAGTAAAAATAGTAGAGTAAAAGGTAAAATTATGTAGAATTGTTCTTCCACTGCTAGACTCCAAGTATTTAATATAGGCATTCTATCAATATTTAGATCCCAATATCCTCCAGTATTTTCTGCAAAAAAAATATTTTGCCCAAAAAAGGTTGTTGACTTTAAACTTCGAAGAAAAAGCATAAACTCTTCTGGAAGAAATAAATACCAAGCAACCAAAGAAGTGCAGAACATTACAGTAAAAAATACAGGTAAAATTCTATTTATTCTTCTTTGATAAAAATTTATAAAACTAAATTGATGAGAAATAATTTCCCTATAAATAATTTTAGTAATTAAAAACCCAGAAATAACAAAGAAAACATCTACACCAATAAAACCTCCAGGTAACCAACGATTGTTAAGGTGATAAACAATAACAGAAATAACCGCTAAAGCTCTTAGTCCATCAATATCAGGTCTATATTTTAAATGCATGCCTCAAAAATACAAAACATTTAGTATAAAATATTAAATATTTATATAATATTGTCCTATATTAAAATCATTATATCTCATTATAATTTTTAATTTATATAAAATTATTTCATAATTACAAATACATTCATTGGTTTTAAAAACTTCTTTTTAAACTGCATTATATGGATAATATAAAAAGATGAAAGAGACTTTTATTATTAAACTTAATTAAAAAGTCTGCAATTATAAATATTAGTAATTTCTTTTAAACATACTGTTTTTCAATTGTAAAATATTTAGTGGATGTTATTTTGAAAATTGATGTTGCTCCTAAAATAAATAACCTATCAAAATTATGGAATAAACATTAAAGAGATAAAAGAAATTGTAGTAGGCTCAGTAGTTCCACATCTCACCTATCCAGTTCGAAGATCCTTGCATTTATTGCATGGCATAAAATCCATCCTAGTTTCGCGAGATATATCCACAGAACTAACCGGAAAAAGTTCCCGAATGGGCAAAGATCTTTACGCGAATGCCTACTATGCATACAAACATTATAAAGGAATAAAAATCATTGTAGATTTTGGAACCGCCTTAACACTGACCTGTGTAGATACACAAGGAGAAATAAAAGGAGTTATTATAGCCCCAGGAGTAATAACCTCATTAAATTCATTAATAGGGTCCACGGCACAACTCTCGGACATCGAAATGAGAGTACCAAAAACAGTTTTAGGAAAAAACACTGAAGAATGTATGCAAAGTGGAGTTTTCTTTGGATTTCTATCAATGGTAGAAGGTTTAATCGATAAAATAAAAGAAGAATTACAAGAGAAAGTATATGTAATAGCAACAGGAGGAACCGGTCATATATTTTCAGAATTAACCCATAAAATTGATGTATACGATCGTTATCATACCATTAAAGGATTAAGAGAACTGTATTATAAATATAAGCAGGAGAATCTTTAATACATTCAAATTGATATTAAATTAGAAATACTTTAAACCTTTAAACCATTTAACTTAAATATTTCTCAAAAATTCATTAGTTATAACTAAGTATAATTCAAAAAAATTACTTCATCTTTATTTTTTACATGACTTTTATGCATATTTTTTTTTATTCTGTTTAATTATTTGATTAAATAGAATAAAAAAATTAAATTTGTTAATGTTTAAACGCTTAAAAAAAATTTAGTCATGAAAAAGAACTTAATTATACTTTTATGTTCTTTACCCTTATTGTCTATAACTACATTACACGGACAAAATAAAAAATCAGGGAAAGAAGCATTTATAGTTGTAGACGATTTTGAGTCGGGCAACTTCAAAAATTGGAAAGTAGAGGGAGAAGCTTTCGGAAATTCCCCTGTTACTAAAGAAAATTCTGGAATTCGAGATGTTAATGGGTACTTAGGAAATTATTTCGTAAGTAGTTTGTCAGAAGGAGACGATAGCAGAGGAACATTAACTTCTTCACCATTTAAAATTAAAAGTAATTACATTAATTTTTTAATAGGAGGTGGAACAAGTCCAGATCTTTATATTGAATTAGTTATTGATGGTAAAACTATTTACAAAAATAGTCCGTTTTCAGAAGGCAATCAGCTAGAGTGGATGACTTGGGATGTAAGTAAATATTTAGGAAAACAAGCATATTTAAGAATTGTAGATAATGATAGAGGGAAATGGGGACATATTTTAATAGATCAAATCGAAATGGGCAACATACCTAAAAGTGATTATATGGTAGATAAAAGATTATCTATTAAATCAGACAAGAAATACATAATGTTACCGATCGAAGACAAAGCTCCTGAGGTAAAAGTATTTTTAGAGATAGATGGAATTAAACAGATTCCACATTCCAATATAAGACTAGCACAGAATAAGATTGATTATTGGGTGCCTTTAAATATTGAAGGATATAAAGGGAAAGATATAAATTTACTACTTCCAATTTTTAAAAGAAATGGAATTGGATATTCAAAAATTAATAACTCCAATACTTTTAACTTTAAGTATGACGAACCTTTCCGTCCGCTTTATCACTATTCTCCATTCTATGGTTGGACCAATGATCCTAACGGTATGGTTTATAAAGACGGAGAATACCATTTATTCTATCAATACAATCCCTACGGATCAGTTTGGGGGAATATGACTTGGGGGCATGCAGTATCCAAAGATTTAATTAATTGGGAACATAAAACACCTGGAATATTACCAGATTCAGAAGGAACGATTTTTTCAGGTAGTGCAGTAATTGATAAATATAATACAGCTGGTTTTGGGAAAGATGCTATGGTAGCTATCTACACCAATGACGGAGATAGACAGACCCAAAATTTAGCTTATAGCTTAGATAATGGAAAAACTTTTATTAAATATAAAGGCAATCCGGTACTTACAGATCCCAACATTGTAGATTTTAGAGATCCTAAAGTATTCTGGGACAATGATTCTAAACAATGGATCATGTCATTAGCCACTACGCAAACCATCACCTTCTATGGTTCCAAAAATTTAAAAAATTGGGAAAAATTAAGTGAATTTGGAGAAGGAATTGGAGCACATGGCGGGGTATGGGAATGCCCAGATTTATTTCCTTTAACTTATAATGGTAAAACAAAATGGGTCTTATTGGTAAGTATTAATCCAGGTGGACCTAACAGTGGTAGCGCTACTCAATATTTTATCGGTGATTTTGACGGTAAAAAATTCACACCAGATCCTTTACCTTATCCTTTATGGATAGATAACGGGCGAGACAATTATGCAGGTGTTACATGGAATAACGAGCCGAATGGAAAAACTATATTTATTGGTTGGATGAGTAATTGGGACTATGCAAACCAAGTACCTTCTGTGAATTTTAAAAATGCAATGACTTTACCTAGAGAGCTTAAATTGGTCAATAATGGTAAGCATTTAGTATTAGCCAATCCACCGATTGAAACGGTTAAAGAGCTAAGAAAAGAAACTAAAACTTATGAAAATGTATCAGTGAACGATACTTATACAATTAAAAATCTTTTGTCAGGAAATGAAGGAGCCTATGAAATTGAAATGGATATTAAACCAGAAAAATCAAATGAGTTTAGTTTTATACTATCCAACAACAACAATCAACAAGTATCTTTTATATTTGACTTAACTAAAGAAGAACTAAGTTTAGATAGAACACAAAGTGGAGATACAGACTTCGCTATAAATTTTTCTTCAGTGATACATTCACCAATAGTTAAGAGAAATATGTATAAAATAAGGTTATTGGTAGATAAAGCCTCAATTGAATTATTTTTAAATGATGGAGAAACAGCTGTAACTTCTCTAATATTTCCTAAGGAGTCGTACAATAATTTAACATTTAAATCCTTGGATAAACAGCCTATTCAGTTTAATAATATAAACATTTATAAACTAGGCTTATAAATATAAAGCACTCTCCATTATAAATATTTATAATGGAGAGTATCTTATAAAATTATCAATCTCATAAAATCAATGGTGAGATAGGGTTTGACTTATAAATAATTGTAATCATATTAACTTAAAAAACAGTAAAATCATAAAACCACATGAGAATATATATACTAATTTTATCTTTTTTAATCACATTTATAAATCTTAAGGCACAAATTGTAAAAGTAGATTCACTTCAGTTTCCAGAAAAAAAAGAAGGTAACGATAGAAATGTAATGCTAAATGCAGCAAGTACATCAGAACCACGAGAAATTCAAATAGGATTGCCGGATGCAGGAACCTATGTAAGAGAGAATAGTTTGCCTGCGGTATATTATACCAACCCACAAGCATTAAGTACAAATTGGAGAAGTGACCTTAGTTTGGAGAAAGTAGGATTAGTAAATGTAGCAGAAAATGCAATAACAACCGGAAATATAGGCTACGGAATTAATTCAATTGATAAACTAGGAGGAGATCAGTTTCAAGGAGCCTTTAAATATTTTGGAAATCAATACAACATGCAACAGTTTGATGTTAACGTATCAGGTCCTTTATTAAAAAGCAAAGGGTTGTATTATTCAGCAAGTGTATTTCAAAGTTACGATCCAGGAAGTTTTAATATAAAATTCACCGATTTCCAAGATCAAATAAATATGTATAAAATAGCTTTAACTAAAGTATTTAATAATAATAAAGGTAAGATTACCTTTCTTTATAAAAATGCGGAAGATTATAGACTAACCTTAGTTACTCAGAATGCTCCTTTTATATATGTAGGAAATGGAAATGTTAAGCAGTATAAAAATTTTAAATTAGGTACAAGCTCATACGCACCGGTCGACGGTTCTATGACTTATATGAATATACGTAACGGGAGAATGGAAACCACTAATTTAAGAGATGCCTCGTTAAATCGTACCAATGAATATAATTTATTGACCGACATAAATTTATCAGACAATTACAAATTAAAGATAAATGCTAAATATATGAGATCCATGGCTTCCATGGTGTACCAAACTCCAATGGGATTAACTTACGAAAATCAAATCCCTTCTGATATGCAGTACTATTACGAAGATACGAATGTGCCATATGTGGGCGATGTTCAAAGCCGGATGTCAGCATTAAACAGAGGATTCATAGATACTTTTTTATTAACGTCTGAATTAAGTGCTAAAACCAAAAATCACAATTGGAGAATTGGTTTGAACGAATGGTATTATAATATTGACTATTCTTCCAATACAACCATGTATAACCAAGAAGTAGCTAAAAATCCAAGAAGGTTACGAACCCAGAACCTGGCTACTGGAGAATCATTTACCTATTATGATTACAACAGAAATGCTTCTGAATACTACAAAGGTTTTGAAAACCGATTAGCTTTATATGGTACAGATAATTGGGCAATAAGTGATAGATTTAATTTATACTATGGATTACGTTTAGAATATTATAAATTGAAAGGTAAAAACTTACCTTATGAACGTTATACAGGGTTTCATTTAGGGGATACTCATACCTATGGCCCAGATCAAACAGAAACTATTCAAGAACAATCGTTTGATTTTAATTGGCTAAATACGGTTGCTACAGTAACAGCCAATTATGTATTAATGCCACATTTTGGATTAACTGGAGAGTTTACTTATAATACGCAAAGACCTCATATTGATAACTTTGCGGGATTTAGTAATCCAAGTACCAAACAAATAAAGGTTCCAATGGCTAGAGTTGGTATTTATTTGAATAATGATTGGATTCAACTGACCTCCATGTTTACCTGGATACAAAAAACAAATAATTATACACGTTTAAACTTGATTAATCCAGCAAATGAAAGTGAGATTGTAGCAAAATCGTTAAATTTTGATATTGAAACACTGGCTTGGACTACAGATTTGGTAACATATCCATTCAAAAATTTTGATTTACACTTTTTATTCACTTACCAAAAACCTAAATATAAAAAATACGAGACATCGGCTTTCGGGAAATCGTACAATTTTACCGGTAATATAGTTACAGAAATACCTCAAGTATTAATTGAACTGGATCCTAAGTATCAAATTACCCCTAAATTATCCCTTTGGGCAAGCTTCCGATATTTTAGTAAGACCTATGCAAACCTAAGTAATGCACTTTACTTTAATGGCAGATGGGAAACCTTTGGAGGAATAAATTGGGACGTTAACAAACATTTAATGTTAAATGCTACGGTTGTAAATTTCTTAAATCAAACCGGAGCTAAGGGTACAATTTCAGGGTCTGAATTGAAAACGAAAGAAGAAATTGAGGCAAACCCACAAGCATATAAAAATGTGTTAATGACAGGTAGTTATATTCGTCCATTAACCATCGAGTTTTCTGCAACAATTAAATTTTAAATTAAATACCAAGCAATAACAGAAAAATCTTATTGCTTGGTATTACTCAAATCCAAAATAGTAAGATATATATTTAAAAGCTAATATTTTAATCTATTCTATCCTTATATATAGAATTTCCTTAGGACAATTGTATCTAAGAGGTAATAAATCACCTAAACCCTTGCTAACTAATATACAAGTATTCTTAATTTCTTTACGATCTAAACAATATTTATATAATAGATTTCCTGGAAAAAAAGTATTATTTATAGTTTTAAACAATATAATCTGTCCGCCATGCAGATGTCCGGCAAGGATTACATGAATATTTATTAATTCATCAACTCTAATTTTTTCAGGATTATGTATTAAAAGAATGTTCTTATCGCTCTCTGTAGAAGAAAGATTTTTTCTATTTTCCCATGAAGTGAAATTTATTCGACTACCATTTTTAGTAGTAAACGTAAAAATATAATCTTTTAAGTAAAAACAATTCGGAATATTGATCAATGAATTAAAGATTTTTTTTCCATACCAGGTATCATGATTCCCATGAATAAAAACAATTGGAAAAAGTGTAGATAGTTCTAAAATAAATAATCTAAAAAGAGTAGCACCTTGAGGTAGATCATAGTAATCTCCAGTAAGTGCAATAACATCAGGACTTTTGTCTAAAATGATTTTTTTTATTTCTTCCAACATCTTAGAAGAAAGTTTTATATGAAAATCACTAAGGTGTAGAATTGAAACATTATCAATTTTACTAAAAAGATTTATCTTTTCTTCTCTTACTTCTATTTGCATACATGTGATAAATAAACAATTCCATAAATAGAAAAAAACAACACCTTTTTAATTGTTAAGGAAGAAGTGATAATATTTTCTCTTTTAAATTTATTTTTTACATATAGAAATGCTATAAGCCAAAAGAACAAGCAAATAATGATATCAATTAAGTCAAAAGTGCCATGAATCCAATTGAAATATTGAAATATTTCTAACAAAATTGGATAGATAATGGGGATATATACGCAATAGAAATAATATTTTTTTATATTTATGTAAAAAGGGTATGAGAAAATTGTTGCTGAAAATACCCAAAGACCTTCAGGTAAAGAATAAATAATAAACTTATTTAATGGTAATATTCTTCTAACACATTGCTGCATTTCAACAAAACTTTTGGAGGAATAAAATTGTGTTAGTAGTTGATTTATAACTGTTTTTTCTGTTCTGTAGAAAATATAAATAAATAAGCAAAATGTTAAAACTATAAGGGCAGATAAATCGATTTTTTTCATAATTTTAAGAATAGTAGTAGTTTAAAATATCCAAACACGTCACAAGATATATTGTCTATTTTTTTAAATTTAGATAAAGCGGTAAGTTCTGATTCATAAAATATTGATTGGAAATGTAACAATTTTGCTATGGGATTGAAAATTCTATCCATATACTTAATAAAATTATTAGGAGTGAAATGATTGAGGATTATTAAAGTGCCTCCGGGTTTTAAAACTCTATAAACTTCACTAAGTAGAAGATTAGGATTGTCAACAACAGCAATAACATGTGGTAGAATAACATAATCAAAACGATCATCTTTAAACAAAAGATTTTCTCCATTCATACAAATTAATTCAATATGTTCATAGCATCTTAAATACATCTTAGCTTTATTTAACATAGCCATTGATGTATCTATGCCTGTAATTTTGTGATTTTTATAGAATTCTAAAGTTTTGCCGTTTCCTATTCCTATTTCTAAAAGTTTTCCTTTAGGTAAACTATTTACTTTATCTATAAGTAAATTATTTTGAGATTTGAAAAAGGGTTCAATAAAATAATAAAAATTAGAAATCCGATCATAAAATTTATTGCTTTTAGCAGGTTTCATATATTAGAGACAGTAAATGTGATATATTTTTTTTACTTAAAAGTAAAAAATTGATTACCCAAATAGCTTGTAAACTTATTTACGCAGTGTTTTAAAGCATATACTGGTAGTGATGCATGATCATGTATTACCTATAAGGGATTTTAAAATATTCATAGTAGTTTTTATTTAGTTTTTAGTTATATAATTTTTGACATCTTCTTTTTAATTTCTTCTAAACATAAATTATTTATACTCCCTTCGTGGGTGTGGGTTGTTTTTTTAGGAGATGTAAAAGTTCCTTTTTCCACTTGTTCACCAATAATTTTATAGGCGTCTCGAAAAGGTATTCCTTGGTTGACTAACTCATTTAAGGAATCTACGGTAAATAAGTAATCGTATTTAGGATCATCTAAGATATTATCTTTAACCTGTATATCTTTTAAAGAATAATGTGCCATCTCTAGGCAAGATTTAATAGTTTGGATGGCAGGAATTAAACCTTCTTTCAATAATTGCAAATCCCTATGGTAACCGCTGGGAAGATTATTGGTGATAAGAGTTAGTTCATAGGGTAAAGCTTGAACTTTATTGCATTTACCACGAATTAATTCAAACACATCCGGGTTTTTTTTATGAGGCATAATGCTGGATCCGGTAGTAAGATGTGCAGGAAGACTAACAAAATTAAAATTTTGGCTCATGTATAAGGTTACATCCATGGATAGTTTAGCAAGAGTTGAAGCTAAGCTACTCAGTGCAAAAGAAGTACTTTTTTCAGATTTTCCCCGGCTCATTTGTGCAGCCACAGAGTTGTATTTTAATGTCTTAAAGCCCAGTTCTTGGGTTGTATAACTTCGATCAATAGGAAAAGAGCTTCCATAACCAGCGGCAGAACCTAGAGGATTTTGGTCTACAACTTCTAATGCCGCGTTTAGGAAAATTACATCATCAATTAAACTTTCCGCATACGCAGAAAACCATAAACCAAAGGAGGAGGGCATAGCAATTTGGAAATGAGTATATCCAGGAAGTAAAACATTTTTATATTTCTCTGCAGCTTCCATTAACAAATCAAACAAATCCTTGGTTGAATCTTTGATTAGATTTAATTCATCTTTAAGATATAAATTCATGTCTACCAAAACCTGATCGTTTCGTGATCTTGCCGTATGAATTTTTTTACCCGCATCTCCTATTTTTTCCGTTAATAAGAATTCTACTTTGGAGTGAATGTCTTCAAAATCTTCTTCAATAGAAAAATTGCCTACTTCAATTTCGTTCAAAATTTCATTTAAAGCTTTTAAAAGATTCTCTTTTTCTTTTTCAGTAATTAAACCTACTTTACAAAGCATCTTCGCTTGTGCAATATTTCCTAACACATCGTATTTAGCTAAAACTAGATCAAGTTCTCGATCGTTTCCTACAGTAAAAAAATCAATTTGTTTATCAGTAGATATTCCTTTTTCCCAAAGTTTCATTTCAATTTTTTCTTTTTAAAAGTTTAAGATATAGTTAGGGTATGGTTTAATAATTCAATATATAGTGGTATGGCTTCTTCAATTTCTTTTTTATAAATAAACTCGTTAGCAGTATGAGAGCGCAAGGAATCTCCTGGACCCATTTTTAAAGAAGGACAGTAAAGAACTGACTGATCGGAAATTGTAGGAGAACCATAGGTTTCTCTTCCCAATTTTATACCTGCTTGTACCAAAGGATGTTCTTTAGGTATGAAGGAGGATTTTAAATGCAAAGATCTGGGGGTTATAATCACTTTGTCTGATCCTATATTATTTACAATCGTGGAAAGAATATCTTCATTGGTATAGCAATCATTTACACGAATATCAACAACAATTTTACATTCATCCGGAACTAAATTGTGTTGTTGTCCGGAATTAATTTGGGTCACGCTCATTTTTACAGGGCCCAAAACCTCAGATTTTTTTTCAAACTCAAAAGTCTGAAACCATTGAATAATATTTATGGAATTATAAATAGCATTATCTATATTGGTATGTGCTGCATGGCTAGATGTACCTTTGATAATAATATCTAAAACAAGTAAACCTCTTTCAGCAATGGCTAAGTTCATTAAAGTAGGTTCACCTACAATGGCGCAATCCAACTTGGGTAAAAGTTCAAGAATACTTCTTAAACCATATTTGCCGCTGTTTTCTTCTTCTGCACTGGCGGCTATAACTAAATTATAATTTAAATCTTCTCTTGAATAAAAATAGGTAAAAGTAGCCAATAATGATACTAAGCATCCACCCGCATCGTTGGAACCTAACCCGAAAATTTTCCCATCTTTTTCTAGCGCTTCAAACGGATCGTGGGTATAACCTTTGTTGGGACGTACTGTATCTTGGTGTGAGTTAAGTAATAACGTAGGTTTACTACTATCAAAATGTTTATTAAGTGCCCAAACATTATTTTTTTCTCTTTGAAAGGGGATTTGGTGATGAATAAACCACGCTTCAATAAGTAGAGCAGTTTTATCTTCTTCTCCAGAAAAAGAAGGAGTTTCAATTAAGTTTTGAAGAAGAATAATCGCTTTTTCTGTTAACTTCTGTATAGATTTCATTTATATTGAAATATAGGTATGGGGTAGGTTTGGGTTTTTAATAATTTCAGGATTTGCAATCCTAATTTCCTTAACTCCTAATTGTAGAGCTTGGAAGCAATTTTCTAGTTTTGGAAGCATACCTGAATGGATAATATTTTTAGTTTTGAGTTCTTGAAAGTAATTAAAATTTAAACTTTCAATGACGCTGTTCTCATCATCTATATTTAAAAGTACTCCTCTTTTCTCAAAACAATAGGTTAAAGAAACATTAAATAAGTGAGCCAAACCAGTAGCTAAAGATTGGGCAATGGTATCGGCATTTGTATTTAATAATTGACCTTTTTTATCGTGAGTAATAGCACAAAAAACAGGAGTAGTTCCAATTTCTAATAGTGATTTTATCCAAGAAGAATTTACTGAGATAACATCTCCAACAAAACCGTAATCAATATTAGAATTCTCTCTTTTTTTTGATAATATACTGTTGCCATCTGCTCCGGTAAGCCCCATGGATGGGGTACCCAATGCTTGTAACTTAGCAACAATTTTTTTGTTACACAAACCTGCATAAGTCATAACCGTAACATCCAGCATATCCTTATCGGTAACCCTTCTCCCATCCATCATAATGGTTTCAATTCCTAGTTTGCTGGCTAAACGGGTTGCTTCTTTTCCTCCGCCATGAACTAAAATTTTATATCCTTCTAAATTTGAAAAGTCTTGTAGAAATGAGGACAGTATTTTTGAGTCATCAATGACATTACCCCCTATTTTAACTATGCTTAGTTTTTCACTGTTCATCCTAACAACAAAAGTAGGAATTTTTTTTTCTATTAAATTTCAATACTTCATGATTTAGTGTATAAACATTTCATTTTTTCTCTAAAACTGTTAAAAATTAATGTTTATATCAAAACGCAATCGATTGCTGGATTTTTTGTAAGAAGGATCAATACCGTATAAACCTTTAATTTGTTCCATAAAAAATAAACGAGATTTAAATTCTAGGAATTTATTTAGTCGGTAGGAAATAGCAAATTCAGGTCCTTGGATATTGGTGGAAGCCCATGGAACGAAATCGTACTGTGCAAAGTAATCCATGGCGGCATATTTTTCCATGTATAAATAAGAGATGCCAAAAAAAATATTTTTAGGGATGGAAGAATTTCCTAAAGATACAGTACCTATAAAACCATTTCTTTGTTTAGTAAAATTAGGGGCTGTTTCTGAATTGAATTCTTTAGAGTTACTAAAAGAATTATATCCACTAGCATTATAGATATAAGAAGAAATGGGGTTTCTCTTATAGTTTTTCATATTATAGAAATAATCAAAGGCAAAAGTTAAATATTGCAATTTGGGTAAAGTTAAAGCCCAATGGTTTGTCCATATCGTATAATCAGGAGCTAGATCTCCATCCATGTAAAGGTTATTTCCATTATTGTTCCAATCTTTAGTATACTTGGTGGGTAATTCGTTGGCTATTAAGAGTCCAGTTTCAAAAGTCCATGAAATATTTTCTTTTTTCTGTTGAATATCTATGGCTCCCCCATAAATTTTGCCCTGTTCTTTAAAAGAGGTATTGCCTTTGTAATTTTCAATAAATAAAGCTAATTTAGGACTTAAGGTTAAAGAACCTAATAAGTAAGAACTTTTAAAGCTAAGCCCATCGTGAGTAGGAACATCAAAAAGTACGCCTTGTTGATTTGTCCATATACGACTAGCATTTTGTCTTCCCAGCCGGAATTGGTTTTTTGAAAACTTCCAATCTAGCCATAATTCATCTAGAATGATGTTAAACCTCTCATCTGAATTACCACCAAAATTCATAAAACTATATTGTTTATTTCCCGTGCGTATTCTTGCATGAAAATCAAAGTTTGGAGATAAAACCACATCGGTCATTAAATGAAAATTATAACGAGACCAAAAACGTGTATGATCTTTGATTTTAACACCGTTGGTGGGATTTAAAGAATTTTGATTAAAATCCCATTCTCCTACTCTTAGGGTTGATTTTCCACTAAAAATTATTTTTCCTTTTAAAAAGGATAAGTTTGGGGAAGAATCTGATTGTTGGGTCTTTAATTCCTTTTTTTGAATATTTAATTCTTTTTGTACCTCAGTTCTTATTAAGTCTTGCAAATCTTTTTTAGAAATAAGTAAGGTATCTCTTTCTTGAGAGTAAGATAGAAGGCTTATAAAAATAAAAAAAACAAAGAATCCCTTTTTCATTTATTTGTTTTAAATTAAACAAATATAAGATAAAAAAAGGGAGGTTTATTTTAAATTAGGTTAGTAGAAAAATAATTTTATACCTATTCTAGGTTGTTTAATAAGCTTGTGATTATGGTTTGTGCAGAGTATGTGCGATTATTGGCTTGTGGAATTACGATGGATGAATCACTATCTAAGATTTCATCTGTAACCACAACATTTCTTCTGACTGGCAGACAATGCATAAATTTAGCATTATTAGTTAAATTCATTTGTCTACTTCCAATGGTCCAAGTAGGATCATTATTGGTGATTTCACCGTAATGAATGTAATTGCTCCAATTTTTTCCATAAATAAAATCTGCGTTTTTAAAAGCTTCGTCTTGATTATATTCTATGCTTACACCTTTAGTTATTTCTGGATTTAATTCATAACCTTCTGGATGTGTAATTACAAAATCAACATCCATTTTTTTCATCATTTTTATAAAAGAATTGGGTACGGATTGTGGCAGTGCCTTAGGATGAGGTGCCCAACTAAGTACCACTTTTGGTCGTTTAGTCGTCTTATATTCTTCAATGGTTAAAGCATCAGCTAAGGCTTGTAGTGGATGTTCGGTAGATCCTTCTAAGCTTATTACTGGAACTGTGGAATGCTTTACAAATGACGATATAATGAATTCAGCTTCATCTTTATCTTTATCTTTTAAGGAAGGAAAACTTCTAATGCCTATAAGATCGCAATATTGAGAAATTACTTTTGCTGCTTCTTTTATATGTTCGGAAGCAGAGCCGTTCATAATTGCTCCATCTTCAAATTCTAAAGTCCAACCTTCATTATTTAGATTCATAACTATACATTCCATACCTAAGTTTTGCACGGCTTTTTGTGTGCTAAGACGGGTGCGTAAACTAGGATTGAAAAATAATAGACCTAGGGTTTTATTTTTTCCTAATTCTTTATAGTCAAAAGGATTTTCTTTAATCTTTTTAGCAAGTTGTAATATTTGATCTAAATTTTCAATATCGTCAACAGAAGTGTATTTTTTCATTTTCAATTGAATTATTTCTTATTTATTGCACACAAGATTTTAAGCTTTCAAATAGCGTATCTATTTCCTGATTTTTAATTGTAAGTGGAGGTAAAATACGTAGTAATTTTTTGTTGTTTGAATTGCCGGTGAAAATATTTTTTTCGTAAATAAGTTTTTTTCTTAGATCGGCAATTTCAAAGTCAAATTCTAAGCCTAGCATTAAACCTTTTCCTTTAATTCTTTTTATTTGAGGAATAGTTTTGAATTTTTCTATAAAATATTGAGATTGTTCGTTTACATTATCTAAAATTTTTTCATTTTTCATAACTTCTAAAACGGCTAAAGCAGCAGCACAAGCCAAATGATTCCCACCAAAGGTGGTCCCTAGTAAACCATAAGAAGCCTTAAATTCTGGAGATATTAGAATTCCACCCACAGGAAAACCATTTCCCATTCCTTTAGCTAAAGAAATAATGTCAGCTTTTATATCGTGATATTGATGCGCAAAAAATTTTCCAGATCTACCATAACCGCATTGTATTTCATCTAATATAAGAACTACTTGGTTTTGTTTGCATAATTTTTCAAGCTCTCTAAAAAATTCGGTAGACCCTTCCTCTAATCCCCCAACTCCTTGTATGGGTTCTATAATAACAGAAGAAACATCGCCTCTTTGAAGTTCTTTTTTTAGTGAATCTATATCATTTAATTCTAGGAAAGTTACCTTTTGTTGAGCGTTTATTGGCGCTACAATTTTAGTATTATCAGTAGCAGCAACCGCAGCAGAAGTTCTTCCATGAAAGCTATTCTTAAAAGCAATGACTCTAGATTTTTGTGTATGGAAAGAAGCAAGTTTTAGTGCGTTTTCATTAGCTTCAGCCCCTGAGTTGCATAAAAACAAACTATAATCAGGATAGCCGGAGAATTCAGGGAGTATTAGACCTAATTTTTCTTGTAGTGGATTGATGATGGAATTGGAATAAAACCCAATTTTATTTACTTGCTCTGTAAGATAATTTACATAGGTTGGGTGAGAATGCCCGATTGAAATAACTCCATGCCCTCCATAAAAATCAAGATAGGGGATTTCTTTTTTGTCCCAAACAGTTGCGCCTTTCGCCTTTTCTGGAGTAATATTATAAAGTGGGTAAACGTCAAATAAGCTCATGATGATTGTATTTTTTATTTATCAGTAATATGATTAACTTTATGAAAAGATGTAACAAGGCCCTTGATAATTGAGGAACTTAATCCATGATGTTCCATTTCATTTAAACCAGTAATGGTGCATCCCCCCGGTGTGGTTACTTTGTCAATTTCTTGTTCCGGGTTGTTTTTAGTTGCTTTTAAAAGTTTAGCCGCCCCAAGACAAGAATGAATAGCCATATCTAGGGCTTCATCAGCTTCAAGCCCCATTTCTACAGCTCCTTCTGTGGTGGCGCGTATCATTCTCATCCAAAATGCAATTCCGCTTCCACAAATAACTGTAGCAGCAGACATATGTTTTTCAGCAATTTCTAGGGTATGTCCTAATGAATTGAATATATTTAAAGCAAGTTTCATTCTTTCAACTCCACTTTTATTGGAACATATACAGGTCATAGACTGTCCCACTGCAATTGCCGTATTAGGCATCGCTCGTATAATGGGGTGTTGAAAACCAATAATTTTTTCAATGTTTTCAGTAGTATAACCTAACACTACTGAGATTATAGTTTTTTCATTGGTAAAAAGGTTTTTGTTTTGTATTAATATTTCTTCCAATTGATAAGGCTGGATTGCGAGTATAATAACATCGGAATTTATTATAGCCTCTTGATTATCACTGGTAAGGTGAATTTTATCAGAGGTTTTTAATTCTTTGATAGTATTAATATTTCTTTTTGTAATGTATAAAGATTTATATAGATCACTTTTTATAATGCCCTTGGCTATAGATAAGCCTAAATTTCCTGCTCCTATGATGGCTATTTTCATTGTAATATTTTTTTGTGTTTTGAAATTTAAAAGCCAATAGATTTTAAATGTAAACCTTCCATTTCATTGAAACCAAATAGTAGATTCATATTTTGTACCGCTTGCCCAGAGGCTCCTTTAGTTAAATTATCAATCACTGAAGTGATTAATAAAACATCCTTATGTTTTTGAATCTCTAATAAACATTTATTGGTATTGAGTACCTGTTTCATTGATAGAGGTTGATCGGCAACAAATGTAAAAGGATGTTCTTGATAATACTCATTATAAATATCTATAGCTTCCTCTCTAGATAGATCAGATTTTATATAAACTCCTGCTAATATTCCTCTTGGAAAGTCCCCCCGCATAGGAAGAAAATATAGTTGATGCTCATTTTGACCTAATTGGTAGATACTTTGTGAGATTTCCGCTTCATGCTGATGGCTAAATTCTTTATAAAAAGAGGCATTGTTATTTCTCCAACTGAAATGAGTAGTTGGAGATAGGGATTGTCCCGCACCGGTCGAACCGGTTACAGCATTTATATGAATGTCTGAGTTTATAATTTTTTTATAAGCTAAAGGTAATAGGGCTAGTTGGATTGCTGTTGCAAAGCATCCGGGATTAGCAATATGTTGAGCCTCTTTTATTTTTTCTTTATGAAGTTCAGGTAAACCATAAGTAAAAACCTTTTTTTGAAAAGTATGATTGGGTTGAAGTCTAAAATCATTGCTTAAATCTATGATTTTGGTATTCGTAGAAAAAGGATTTTCTTCTAAGAATTTTTTTGATTTTCCATGCCCTAAGCAAAGAAAAACCACATCAGATTCATTGTCTATAGTATTCGTAAAGACTAATTTAGTTTCCCCTAATAAATCAGTATGGATATGTGTTATTGGATTTCCTGCATTCGAAGTACTATATACAGATTTTATTTCTACTTTAGGATGATGAATAAGAATTCGAAGCAATTCCCCGGCTGTATATCCTGCACCTCCTACAATGCTAACTTTTATTTTATTCAATTTTTATTAATTTAAATTTAACAGGATTCTTATTGTTTAATTTTCATCTTTTAAGTTATGGTAAATTTTTAACTGATTGCCAAAAATTTTTATAAATCCTTTTGCGTCTCTAGAATCCCAAGCATCATTCTCCTCACCATAGATGGCTACTTTAGATTGCATCATATCGTAAGGTGACTCAATACCGATCAATTTAAAATAATAAGGATTTAATTCTATATGTACTTTTCCAGTGACATGTTTTTGGGACGATTCTAAAAATTTTTCGATATCCCTCATTACAGGATCTAGATATTGTGCTTCATGCAGTAGAGTTCCGTACCAATTGGCTAAAGAGTCTTTATGTAAGAGTTGCCAACGAGAAAGGGTATGCTTTTCAAGTAAATGGTGTGCTTTAATAATTAAAACAGGAGCTGGAGCTTCAAATCCTACTCTTCCTTTAATCCCTAGAATTGTATCTCCGATATGAATGTCTCTACCAATTGCATATTTACCTCCAATATCATTTAATTTTTGAATGAGAGAGATGGGTTCCAATTTTTCTCCATTGAATCCAACAGGCTCTCCTTTTTCAAATTGTAATTCTATTTGTAAAGGATTATTTTCCGATAGTTGGGTGGGATAAGCCTCCTCGGGAAGAGCTTGATTGGAAGTAAGGGTTTCCACACCACCTACTGAAGTTCCCCAAATGCCCTTATTAATAGAATATTTTGCTTTTTCCCAGTTCATATCAATACCCTGCTTCTGCAAATATTCTACTTCTTGTTGTCGAGATAATTTTTCATCTCGAATGGGCGTTATGATTTTTGATTGTGGAGAAATTATAGCAAAGGCTAAATCAAAACGAATTTGATCGTTACCGGCTCCAGTACTGCCATGTATTATATATTCAGCATTTATTTTTTTTGAGTATTCGGCAATAGCTATGGACTGAAACATTCTTTCAGCACTTACAGATAGGGGATAGGTATTATTTTTTAAAATATTACCAAAAATTAAGTAGCGTAAACATTCTTTATAAAATTTTTCAGTAATATCAATAGTTTCATGATGTTTGGAACCGAGTTGATAAGCTCTTTTTTCAATATTTTTTAGTTCTTCTTCAGAAAATCCTCCTGTATTAACGATAACTGTATGAATTTCCATATTTTGTTCTCTGGTGAGATTGACTAAACAATAGGAGGTATCTAATCCACCACTGTAGGCTAAAACTGCTTTTTTCATGATTGAATAACTTTTGGTTTAAATAGGTTTTAAGTAAGGTTTTTAATTTATATACTTCTGTTATTTTAGTAACAAAGACTCTTTAATTTTTTTTAAACGAGTCAGTATTTTTTTATCAAAAGAATTTTTCTTTTCCTGTGTAGAAGATTTTGTTTCAGTCTTAGGGTCAAATAACATACCGGTGCACAAACACATTTTATTTTGTTTACTTTGTAAAATACTAAAATTGGTGCAGGTTTTACAACCGTTCCAAAACTCTGGGTCTTCAGTTAATTCAGAGAAAGGTACTGGTTTGTATCCTAGCTCAGAGTTGATTTTCATTACGGCTAATCCTGTAGTAATTCCGAATATTTTAGCATCAGGAAAGGTTTTTCTAGTATAATCAAATACAAATTTCTTAATTTTTTTTGCTAAACCAATGCTTCTGTAATCGGGTTGAACTATTAAACCGGAATGAACTACAAACTGTCCATTTTGCCATTTCTCAATATAACAAAATCCTGCAAATTTTTCACCATCTAAAGCTATAATTGCTTGACGTTGATCCATTTTATTTTCTATGTATTCGGGAGTACGTTTCGCAATTCCAGTTCCTCTAACTATAGCGGATTGATATATAGTTTCACAAATTTCTTCAGCATATTTGTAATGCTCTTCTGTAGCAACAACAATATTAATTTTCATATTGAAATATTGATAATGAGTTTGGTTAAAGTTTTAAATTAAAGAAATGCAGTATGAATTTCTGTAAGTCATGTAGTAGCGGCTTTGTAATTGATTTAAATTATAATCAAAGCCTAATCTGCCTATAAAAGGAATTTAAATAAAAAGAAATATTTAAATTAATGTTTTTCAATTTTTGTTCTTCTATTGAATTTAAATCCAAAATTAAATAAAAAAAATAAAATATAATTATAATTTTAAAGTTTTATTTGTGTTAAGAAAAAATTATATTCTACAAAGCTGATAAGTAATTTATAGGTTATTAAATTTTAAAAAATTATTAAAATATATTTATATAAATAGCTCAATAAATTTTTTGCTGATAAAAATGGTTCTGAATTCATTTTATATGTTTCTACTTCTTAAATAGACATACATAAATTTCTTAAAGATTAAAATGACTAAAATTTAAAGTGTATTTGTATTTTTGTTTACAATCGTTAAAATATAAATGAATTATGGAAATTGATAAAGTAATAAAAGAACCTACGGTTACCTTTCTAGATGTTAGGGAAAAAGAGGAACTAATTAATGAAGGTGAAGTTAAGGGAGCAATTTTAATTCCCATGAGAGAAGTTCCAGAAAGATTGGATGAAATTAAATTGTTTTCTAAACCCTTAGTTGTGTTTTGTCGTTCCGGGAATCGTTCAGAAAACGTAGTTAAATTTTTAAAAGATCAAGGATTAACAGAAGTGTATAACGGAGGAGGTTTTAATGAAGTGAATGAACTTTTAGAGAATCATTAAAAAATGTATTAAAATTTTATATAGATATTATGAAATACAGATATTGAATTAGTAAATGGTTAGACAAATTAAATACTAACGAAGTAAGAGTAGTAGCTAGTATATATTTAAAGGTAGAATTATTGTGGATATCAAGCATTATAGTGTTTATAGACTGATAAATCTTTAATTGACTTTAAAATAATGATTATCTGTGTGAATTTAATATAAATAAAAAAGACCTTTTTATCAAAGGTCTTTTTTTACTTCTTTGTAAGTGATCAATTCTAATTATTTTTAATAAAATTAATTATCCATTCTCCGACTTCAGAGGTAGAATAAGCTTTTTCTCCAGAGGCTATATCTTCTGTAACTACTTTTGCATCCATAGAAGCGTCAACGGCTTTTCTAATTAATGCTCCTTCTTCTTTTAAGTCAAAAGCATATTCAAGCATTAGGGCAGCTGATAAAATGGTAGCTAAAGGATTGGCTATATTCTTTCCTGCTGCTTGAGGGTATGATCCATGGATCGGCTCAAATACAGAAGTATGTATTCCAATAGAGGCAGAAGGAAGCATTCCTAAAGAACCAGTGATCACAGATGCTTCATCTGTAAGAATATCTCCAAATAAGTTTTCAGTAACTAAAACGTCAAATCGTTTAGGCCATTGTATAATTTGCATTGCAGCATTATCCACGAACATATATTCTGTTTCTATATGCGGAAATTCTTTTTCAATTTCCTGTGCAATTTGTCTCCATAAGCGGGAGGTGCATAGGACATTCGCCTTATCTACAATGGTTAATTTTTTATTTCTTTGTTCTGCCAATTTATAAGATAGCCTAACAATTCTTTCGATCTCTTCTCTGGTATATACACAGGTGTCGTAGGCCGTATTTCCATCTTCACTTCTACCTTGGGGGCGTCCAAAATACAAGCCTCCGGTTAATTCTCTTACGCACATAAAGTCAGCTCCATCTACCAGTTCTGCTCTTAATGGGGATTTATGAATAAGTGAAGGGAATGTATTAATGGGTCTTAAGTTTGCATATAAGCCCAAGTCTTTTCTCATTTTAAGTAAGCCTTGTTCTGGACGAACTTTTGCTGAAGGATTATTGTCGTACTTAGGATCCCCGATAGCTCCAAATAATACAGCATCTGAGGCCATACATAGTTCATGAGTTTCTTGGGGGTAGGGTACACCTGTTTTATCGATGGCAATGGCTCCTACTAAAGCCTCTTTGTATGATAATTCATGATTGAATTTTGAACAAATAGCTTTTGTTACTTCTAAAGCTTGAGTAACAATTTCAGGACCTATTCCATCGCCTGGTAGAACTGCTATATTTAATTTCATGTTGTTGTGGGTTATATTAAATAAATTTAATTACATTTTTTCAATGATGTTGAGCATTTTTTCAGTGGCTTGAATTGCTGCTTCTGTCTGGTCAGCATCTAGACCACGAGTTTTAAATTCATGATTGTTATACTTCCATGAAATAACCGTTTGAACTAATGCGTCCGTATGTCCTCCAGGAGGAATTATAACTTTATAATTGGTTAAGATAGGTTTGGTTTTATTTAGTTTTTGATATATAAGTGCAACAGCCTTAAAAAAAGCATCGTATTGCCCATCTCCCGAAGAGGTTTGCTCATAGATTTTATCGTTAATTTCAACTTGAATAGATGCTGTGGGATGTAGCCCTTTGCTTAAGACTAAAGCATAGGATTTTATTTTTACCTTTTTTTCATTTTCATTGGTATTTAATACATCGGAAATAATAAAAGGTAAGTCTTCTTGAGTAATAATTTCTTTTCTATCCCCCAGTTCAATTACCCGATTAGTTACCTTTATCATTTCATCATTGTCCAGTTCAATACCTAAGGCTTCCAAATTTTTTTTAATGTTTGATTTTCCTGATAATTTGCCTAAAGCATATTCACGTACGCGCCCGAACCGATCAGGATACAAGTCATTGTAATACAAATTGTTTTTATTATCCCCATCTGCATGTATTCCAGCGGTTTGTGTGAATACATTTTCTCCTATTATGGGTTGGTTGGATGATATATTTAAACCGGAATATGTTTCTACAACACGACTTACTTTGTTAAGCAAACTTTCCTTGATAGAAGTTTTAATTTTCATTTGATCGTGTAAAACAGCTACTACGCTTGGCAATGGAGCATTACCGGCACGTTCTCCTAAACCATTCATGGTAACATGAATTCCTTGGACACCAGCTTCAACTGCTGCCATTACATTAGCAACTGCTAGATCATAATCATTATGAGCATGATAATCAAAGTGTAATTTTGGATATTTAGTTATAACATCTTTGCAGAATTTTTTTGTCGTATTCGGATTTAATATTCCTAAAGTATCAGGAAGCATGAATCTTTTTATAGAAGTGTCCTTTAGTTCATCAAGCATTTGATAAACATATTCACGAGAATGTATCATTCCGTTAGACCAATCCTCTAAATATACATTTACCTGTATATTCATTGAATTTGCTAATTCTACATTTTTTTTAATATCATTCAGATGTTGCTCAGGAGTTTTTCTAAGTTGGTTGGTTACGTGATTTAAGGATCCTTTGGTTAGTAAGTTAATAGTTTTACACCCGGATTTTTTAATCCATTCCAAAGAAATGCCATTATCTACAAAACCTAAAATTTCTAATTTATCTAAATGTCCAGAATTCTTAGCCCAATTAGCAATCTTTTGCACAGTGTTAAATTCACCTTCTGATACTTTTGCAGATGCAATTTCAAGGCGGTTTACACCCATTTCAGTTAATAAACGCGCGATACTTAATTTTTCCTGCGTGGAAAATGATACTCCTGAGGTTTGTTCTCCATCTCGGAGAGTTGTATCCATGATCTCGATTGTACTCATTTTTATTATATCCTTGACTTTTAATAAACTTATAGATAAATTTGAAAATAAGTCAGTTTACAAATATTTGTAAACTGACTTAAAATTATTTTAATAAGAATAAACTCTATTTTTTTCGTATTCTTCTATTTTATCTTTTTTAGATAAAAGATAATCTATGTCATCCAGTCCTTTTTGTAAACACTCTTTTTTATAAGCGTTGATTTCAAAAGATTCACCTTCTCCAGTATGATTGTTGGTTATTATCTGTTTATCCAAATCAATGGTTATGGTATTTTTAGGATCGGCATGTATACTTTCAAATAGCTCTGATAAAAATTCTGGGCTAACAACTACTGGTAAAACACCGTTATTTAAAGAGTTGTTTCTAAATATATCTGCAAAGTAGCTGGATACTACTGCTCTAAACCCATAGCCGGAAACTGCCCAAGCAGCGTGTTCTCTACTTGATCCACTACCGAAATTTTTTCCTGCAACTAATATTTTTCCTGAGTAGGTAGGGTTGTTAAGAACAAAGTCTGGTTTAGGACTTCCATCCTTATTATATCTCCAATCAGCAAATAAGTTGTCTCCGAAACCTTCTTTATCTGTGGCTTTTAAAAAACGTGCAGGTATAATTTGGTCTGTATCAACATTTTCTATGGGAAGTGGGACACAGGTTGATGTTATCGTTTGAAATTTTTCCATTTTTTTAAGATTAAATTAGAATTAGTTAAGTTTTCTTGGGTCAGTTATTTTTCCGGTTACAGCTGCGGCAGCTGCTACTAATGGACTTGCCAATATGGTTCTAGCTCCTGGTCCTTGTCTTCCTTCAAAATTTCTGTTGGTGGTAGAAACTGAATATTTTCCAGCGGGAACTTTATCGTCGTTCATGGCTAGACAAGCAGAACACCCCGGTTGGCGAACCTCAAAACCTGCATCTACAAGTATTTGATATAAGCCTTCTTCTTTCAATTGTTTTTCTACTCTATGACTTCCAGGTACTAACCAAGCAGTAACATTTTCTGCTTTTTTCTTCCCTTTTACAAAGTTTGCAAAAGTTCTGAAGTCTTCAATTCTTCCATTGGTACAACTTCCAAGAAATACATAATCTATAGGTTTACCTTCCATTTTATCTCCTGCTTCGAATCCCATATAGTTTAAGGATTTTTGAAATGATATTCTTCCGGTTTCATCCAATCCTTCAAGGGTAGGAATATTTCCAGTTATAGAGACCCCCATTCCTGGATTGGTTCCATAGGTAACCATAGGTTCTATTTTGCCAGCGTCAAATACATATTCACTATCAAACTTAGCTCCCTCATCAGTTTTAAGGGTTTTCCAATATTCAACGGCTTTTTCGTAAGCTTCTCCTTTAGGGGCAAAATCCTTACCTTTTATATATTCAAAAGTAGTTTCGTCCGGTGCGATCAAACCTCCTCTTGCTCCCATCTCAATACTCAAATTACAAAGAGTCATTCTCTCTTCCATATTTAAGTTTCTTATGGCTTCACCTGCGTATTCTACAAAATAACCGGTTGCACCTCCAGTGGTTAATTGTGAGATCATATACAATGCTAAGTCTTTGGCGGTAACTCCCTTTTGTAATTTTCCGTTAAAGGTAATTCTCATTGTTTTAGGACGGGATTGTAGGATACATTGAGTGGCTAATACCATTTCAACTTCACTGGTTCCTATACCAAAGGCAATTGCTCCAAAGGCTCCATGGGTGGAGGTATGGCTGTCTCCACATACAATGGTCATTCCCGGTTGTGTATATCCATTTTCAGGGCCTATGATGTGTACAACTCCATTTCTTTCATTTCCAAGAGCATATAAAGTTAATCCAAATTCTTCAGCGTTTTTTGAAAGAGTATCTAATTGTTTTTTAGATATAGGATCTTTCACTGGTTGATCTTGATTACAAGTTGGAGTATTGTGATCTGCCGTTAGAGTGGTTTGGTTAGGTCTAAAAACTTTTAGTCCTCGTTCTCTAAGTCCATTAAATGCTTGGGGGCTGGTTACTTCATGACAGAAATGTCTATCTATGTATATTTGCGTAGGACCTTCTGGTATTTCTGAAACAGTATGCGCATCCCAGATTTTATCAAATAACGTTTTCATGTTTTTATTAGTATTTTAATATTATTAATCTTATTTTAATTTATACAGGAATTTTATTTATAGCATCAATAAAAGCTTCTACAGAGGCCGTTGTAATATCAGTATTGGCTGAGAATCCATAATAAACTACGTCGTTATATTCAATTTGCATATGTACTTTTCCTAAATCGTCGCTTCCTTTATTAATGGCTTGAATAAGAAATTCCTGAATTGTTACTTGTCTTTTAATAATCTCTCTCACGGTTTTAATTGCTGCATCAACAGGTCCATTTCCAAAGGAAGAATTTGTGAATTTTTCTCCAGCTATGTTTAAAGTAACTACTGCTACAGATTTCATTCCTTTCCCTGATGAAATTTGTAAATATTCCAGCTTAATTCGGTTAGTGCTGTTTAATTCTCTTCCGCATAAAATTAATAAATCTTCATCATTGATATCTTTTTTTCGGTCTGCCAACTCTAAAAATTTAGTATAAATTTGACTTAATTCGTCTGCATCAACTTTTATATCTAATAAGTTTAATCTGCTTTTTAAAGCATGTCTACCACTTCGTGCAGTAAGAACAATGGAATTATCTTTTATACCCACTTCTTTAGGATCAATGATTTCGTAAGTAGATAAATTTTTTAAAACACCATCTTGGTGAATTCCTGAAGAGTGAGCAAAAGCATTTCTTCCTACTATTGCTTTATTGGGTTGAATTGGCATATTCATTAAGTTAGAAACCATCTTACTTAATGGATATATTTTTTGTGTATTAATATTTGTTTCTATATTTAATTCTTTGTGGCTTTTTATAGCCATAACAACTTCTTCTAAGGAGGTGTTACCGGCACGTTCACCAATTCCATTAATGGTAACTTCTACTTGTCTTGCACCATTAATTACACCCATAATTGAATTTGCGGTAGCCATACCTAAATCTTGATGACAATGGGTAGATAAGATTGCGTTTTTCATATCCACATGCTCAACTAAATATTTTATTTTCTCTCCGTATTCAGTAGGTAAACAGTAACCCGTGGTGTCAGGTATGTTAATAACTGTAGCACCTGCATTTACAACTGCTTGAACTACTTTAGCTAAGTATTCATTGTTAGTTCTACCAGCATCTTCTGCATAGAATTCGACATCTTCAACAAATTTTTTTGCATAGGATACTGCTGCAACAGCCCTATTTAGTATTTCCTCTTGGGTGGAGTTGAATTTATATTTAATGTGTAAATCAGAGGTTCCAATACCAGTATGTATTCGTTTGTTTTTTGCATATTTAAGGGCTTCAGCGGCAACTTCAATGTCTTTTTCAACTGCTCGAGTTAGTGCACAAATGGTTGGCCAAGTAACAGCTTTAGATATTTCGACAACTGAATTAAAATCTCCAGGGCTGGAAACAGGGAAACCTGCTTCAATTACATCAACTCCTAGTTCTTCTAATGCTTTTGCGACTTCAATTTTTTCAATTGTATTTAATTGACAACCAGGGACTTGTTCTCCATCCCGTAATGTGGTGTCGAAGATAAATAATTTCTCCATTGTACTTTTTATTCCTTGTTTATTTATGAAAAAAGCCTTTCTCTATACTAGGATGAGAAAGGCTTTTAATATTTTGTAATCATTTACTACATAAGCATTACTCATCCTGAGTTACGTCAGGATTAGAATAATACCTAAAATGTTAGTAAATATATTCATGTTCTTATTTTTCTGTACAAATTTATATACTTTTTACATTAAAAGCAAAACAAAACAAGATTTTATTTTTGGTACATTATAACAAAAGTTTTGTAAAGTCTGTCATTATAGTTTTCATTGTCAGGCGAAACTATATTTAGGTCAATATAAGAAACTTTCTTTACGTTAAATTTGTTTCCATACTCTTTTTGTAAATGTTTTATTTCTTGGGGTATACAAATTAAACCTATGTGTTTGTCTTTCATGTGTGGTAACATTTCTTTTAAACCATCATCTGTAATTGTCGGTATTTTTTTACCGTAATCCCACACAATTTCTGGGGTCATATATTTATAAGAATACAATTCTATATTAGTTTTTATAAGAGTTCTTAAATCTTTAGCAGATTTAAAATTGGTGTTGTGTGTAAAGCTTTTTGCTAATGGGAATACAAATACCATAATTATGCATTGATAAGCAATTAAAGTATAAAATCCTTGCTTGAAATTTTTTTTTAGTGAAAAATAAATTATTAAGCATCCAGTAAAGAACATGAATAGAGATGAGATGATTGCCCAGTTGAGTTGGGAAGAAATTTTTTCGTAAAATCCTAAAAATAGAACTAGGGGATACAATACCCCAACGATACCTAATAATATAAAATTAAACATTCCTAAAATTCTATCTTTTTTATTTTTCTTTCCATTAATCAGATATTCTATAAAAAATCCGGTATTTAGGGCTAGAGGTATTAAAGTAGGTAATAGGTATCGTACTTTTTTTTCAGGAATAATACTTAATAAAATTAAAGAAGATACAGTCCATAGAAGTGTAAATGTATAAGCTTTTTTATCAGAAACTTTATTTTTTAAATAAAAGTATTGAAGGCTAATTAAACTAAAAATACTCCAAATTCCTGATTGTAGAAAAAAGTCCCAATAATAGTAAAAGGGTTTTGAGTTGTAATCACTAATCCATCTGGATGTTTCTATTTTCGTCATTGCAGCTAAGGGTTCAGGGTCTTTAAAATGTATATATATAGACCATGAACTTCCTATAATTACACCAATAATTATGTAAATCAATATGGATTTATTGACTTGTTTATTTCTTAAATTGAATTTATAGGTAAATCCATAAGCAATTATAAAAGGTAGCAATAATGCATACAAGGAAATGGGACCTTTGCTTAGGATTGAAAAAGCTAAAAAAATTCCACCTAGTAAAGTATTCTTTAAAGGCTTTGAATCTGATTGCAAAAGATTCCATAAATAATAAATGGATACAATCATAAAACTATGACAATATATATCCCATTGATTATCCCTGCCTGCAAAATATATATAAAAGGATGTTATTAGTATAAGTGCATTATTTAAACTAGATTTTTTCGATAAATTTAATTTTAAAGAGAATTTATAAATATAAAACACCATAATCATGGTAATTATGGCAGATGGTAACCGAAGGAAAGTGGTAGTTTCAAAATCTAAAACAAAACCAAATGCTGCTGTAATCCAAGTGGGAAGTGGAGGCTTCTCGTATCTGGGCATACCATTCATTGTGGTTAATAACCAGTTTCCATCTTCAACCATTTCACGGGCTGTAATAAAATTACGAGCTTCCATGATGTTTATGGGGATAATACTTAGATTTGCTAAAAGAATGATAGCTGATACAATAAAGATTAAGGTATATGTAGCTTTATTAGATTTCATTATTTTTTGTTAAAATAATTATATTTCTTGTATACACAATTATTCCCATACAATGTCCAGCAAATAACACGGGGTCTCTTCTTATAATTGAATAGATAAATATTATTAAAGATCCGGCTAAGCTTAGTATCCAAAAACCCATGGGTAGTTCAGATTTTTTGAGCTTTTCAGAATACAACCATTGGTAGATAAATCTCATAGTAAATAAAAGTTGTCCGACTGTTCCTGCAATTAATAGCCATAACGGCATTATTTCTTTGCTGAATAATTTAAATATATCAATAGTGCCATTCCATAAACCTAAGCTTATTGATAGTATAGGGAAAAAATAAATAAAAAATCGGAAAACAACAGGGTATTTTTTCCATGCGTTATGGAGCTGTATGTTTCTAATGTATATATAGTAGGTAATCAATTGTCCGAGCATGATTGAAAAATCATGACGTAGGTATCCGTAGATAAATAAAAAAAAAGAGGCAACTAAGCTCACTTGCCAAAAAATTAGATCTGAAGTTACCTTTTTGTTTTTTTCTGCGGAAATCCATTGAATAATCATACGGCTGGAAAAAAGTATTTGAGCAGTAAAACCAAGACCTAATGTTAAATAATAAATAAGATTATGAGGGGTAGAAGATATATCTAGTAGAGTAAAAGTCATATTTTCTTTTCTTCTACTTTATAATTAATATATTTTTTTTTCATCCATAAATATGCAAAGCAATCACTAAAGGGACCTATTAATCGGTTCCAAAAATGAAACTTAGATTTTCCAGCCACTCTTTCAAAATGTTCAATAGGGGTTTGGATTATTTTTCCATTTTGTAGCAAAATCATGGCAGGAAGAAAACGATGCAAACCTTTAAACATAGGGATTCTCTTAGCATATTCAGTTTGTAAAATTTTTAAAGGGCATCCTGTATCATCCATTCCGTCATGAGTGAATGTGCGACGAATTCCATTAGCTATTTTAGAAGATAGATTTTTAGTTATAGAATCTTTTCGATTCGCTCTTACTCCTGTTATAAGTTGGTAATCATCTGCGTAAGGTAAGAGTAAATTAAAATCCATGGGGGATGTTTGTAGGTCGGCGTCTATATAACCTACCCAAGGGGTTTGTACATGATCAAACCCTGCTTTAATTGCAGGACTTAAACCATAGTTTTTATCGAATGAAATATATGAGAAATCGGTATTATTTTGACAAATTTTTTTAATAATATTTAGACTATTATCCTTTGATCCATCATTGACAAATAGAACTTTAGACTTTTTTTTTGCGCTTTTAATAAAGCGTTCCATTTCTTCTTTAACTCGTAAAAGGTTTTCTTCCTCATTGTATACCGGTATAATGACCGTTAATTCATATTCCATTGAAATCTGGATAAAAATAATTTTCAAATTTATTAAAAAATAACTAATTCTTTGCTTACAAAAAAATGTTAAAAACTGATATATTATATTTTTTTAATGAGTAATATAAATTACTTTTGAAAGTAATTGAAAATTAAAACATTAATATATAAATAGTAAAGTATGAAAGTAACCGTAGTAGGAGCTGGAGCTGTTGGTGCAACATGCGCTGATAATATAGCCAGAAAGGAAATAGTTGATGAATTAGTAATCGTTGATATTAAGGAAGGAGTAGCTGAGGGTAAGGCGCTAGATCTTACTCAGACGACTTCAATTTTGGGTTTTGATACATCAATTATTGGAAGTACAAACGATTATTCTAAAACTGCAGGAACTAACGTGGCTGTAATTACATCAGGTATTCCAAGAAAACCAGGAATGACTAGAGAAGACTTAATAGGTACGAATGCTGGTATAGTTAAAGATGTAGCGTCTAATATATTGAAATATTCTCCGGATGCAATTCTAGTAATAATTTCTAATCCTATGGATACAATGACATATTTAGCATTGAAATCTTTAGGGTTAAATAAGAATAGAATTATTGGAATGGGTGGAGCTTTAGATTCTTCTAGGTTTAAAACTTATTTATCTTTAGCATCAGGAGTATCTCAAAATGATATTCAAGCAACTGTGATTGGAGGTCACGGAGATACAACTATGATTCCATTAACTAGATTGGCCACTTGCCAAGGAATTAACTTTTCTAAGTTATTATCGGCGGATCAATTGCAAAAGGTAGCGGAAGATACTATGGTAGGAGGAGCAACGTTAACTAAATTATTAGGAACCTCTGCTTGGTATGCACCAGGAGCGGCAGGTATGGCTGTTGTGGAATCTATTATTAGAGATGAGAAAAAGATAATTCCATGTTCTGTTTATTTAGATGGAGAATACGGTGAATCTGATATTTGTATTGGAGTTCCAGTAGTGTTGGGTAAAAATGGTGTTGAAAAAATTATAGAATTAGATTTAAATGAGATTGAAAAAGAAAAGTTTAAAGCCTCTGCTCAAGCCGTAAGAAATATGAATCAAGTATTATTCGACATGAATGTTTTATAAAACTATTTTATTCAAATCTATTTGTTACAAATAGATTTGAATATTTATTGCGTTTTTAATAGTTGATATTGTTAAATATTAAGCGTATATATTAAGCGTATAATTCTACCATCTATCACATTAATATAGGATTTGCCTAACCTTTTGATCATAAATTATTTCATTTATTTTTCCAGTCATTTTAACTCGGTATTATTTCAATAAATTCTTTGAACTGTCTTGACTAATATTAAAAAACAATTGAAATTTTTTAATGGAATGTTTCATTATATTATACTTTTTATTTATTGTATTTTCCATGTATTATGCAATTATTTATCATATAATAGTGTAGTGGTTGTATGATTTGATGTTGTAACATTATAAATACATACAAAAAATGTTTATAAAATACTTTTTAAATAAACAATAGGTTTATATATTTGTAATTATTTATTGAATTTAATATAGTCATGAATTTAAAGGAGTTAAAACAAAAAATGGAAATTGGAGATTATATTCTAGCTTCAAAGATGCTTAAAATTACACCAGAAAATGTAAGAATAAGGTTTTCAAGAGAAAAAAAAGATGTTCTTGAAGTTTTAAAATTGATTATAGATAATCGTGAAAAGTTAATAAAGAAATTCCAAGAAAATGAAAATTAAGTATTGTAAATACTACATTAATTATGGTTTGTAATAGTAAAATAGGAATTATATAAGTTTTTTTATTCTTTAATTTATTACATACACAGATATATAAAATAAACAAATTTAATTGCAGGATTCAAGGATTTGATAGATTGTAAAATTTAGACTATAATCCTGTAATTCCCATTTGTTTCATTAAAAAAGTTGCATTCATATTCTCAGCTATTCCTCTTTGCATTTTATAGGAAAAACTAAGTTTATTATCAATAATATGGGATTCAAAACAATAGTTTTCAATATGGGAGGGGTATTGAACCTCTAATTTTCCTAATTCAAGATCATGAGTGGCAATCATTCCGTTGGATTTTAGATGGATCAATTGTTGAATTAAAGCAATTGATCCTTTTTGTTTATCTTCAGAATTTGTTCCTTTTAATATTTCATCAAGAATAATAAATAAATGTTCTCCAGATTTTAAACGATCGATAATCATTTTTAATCGTTTCAATTCTGAAAAAAAATAAGATTCATTATTAACCAAGGAATCAGAGGTTCTTAAATTGGTTACTAAATTACTTGGGGTAAAAAGGAAATCCTCTGCATAAACAGGCGCACCTAAACACGCAAGTAAATAATTGGTTCCAATTGTTCGAAGATAGGTACTTTTCCCAGCCATATTTGCTCCAGTTATAACCATAAAAAAAGATTTCTTATTTATGGTAATATTATTTTTAACACAAGTATTTCTAGATAGTAAAGGGTGCCCAATTTCTTTTCCTTCCAATATAAATTGTTCATTGGTGGGGTTAGGGATAATATATTCAGGATGATTATAAGAGAAGGTTCCTAGGGAAACAAAAGCATCAAATCTTCCAAGGGCTTGCATCCAAGGAAAAATAGATGAATGATAGTTAGTTAACCACTTTTCTATTAAATAAGCATAACGAACATTCCAAAGAAAAACAGGATTGAAAAATAAAACGATTGGGTAAGCCAAACCCATGTTTAGGTTGGAACAATACCTAGAGAGTTTATAAATAATTCTAGATGCTCTTTCTTTATGACCTAGTAGTAGGTTTTGATTAGTTTTTAATAATTCACTAGAAAAATTTTCATCTTCAATAACCTTAAATAGGTAAGAGTAAGAAGAAAGAACATCCGTTTTTTTATCAAAAATATTAAGAATTTTATTAACTTTTTTTATTTGTAAAGTGCTTATGGTAAAAGTTATGATCCATAGTAAACCTATCCAATAAGATGAAATGATACCTGTTAATGCTAAAATTAAACCTATGAGATATGTAATTGGGACTAGATATATGAATAAGCTCCAGAGTTTATTTTTATAAAAATAAATTTGGTTAGGTTTAAAAGATTTAGAAAATTTTTCAATGCAAATATCTTCCTTTTTATCAATAGTTCCCGATACCCTAAAGTGATTCATTAACTTAGGTTTATTTTTAAGTTCCTGAATAGCTTTTTGACGATTTATGATTTCATCCGTATTCGTAGAGGGCGTAACAAAGTATTCAATTAAAATATTTTTACCTAATGAACCTATGGTTCTATTTATAGATTGAAATAGGGATTGATCTCCAAATATATCAAGATCAAAACTGAAGCTATGTTCAGGATTAATTTCTTCTGGGGCCCCATCAAATGAAGAAAAATTATTATTTAAACCTTTTAATTCATTTTCAGCCAGATGAATTAAGGCTAAAGAGTATTTCTTCTTATAAAAAAGTTTCTCATGAACTTTTAGTAATAAGATGAAACTTATTAAAAAAAATAAGAATAATGTGAAAGTTAAATAGGTATTCTCCCAGAATCTATAACAAAAAATAATTCCTAAGAGAATACAGCTCATGCGTAAACAGGCTACAATTAAAATTTTCTTTTGTAGTGAATGAATGTTTTCCTTTTCTTTATTTATGATTTCATTATACGGTTGTTCAATACTCATGTAATAAATGTACAAACTTTTTTAAAAGTTTATATAAATATTAAAATAATTGATATTATATAAAATTTTAATTATAGGTTATTACTTAAATTTTTAGATATAAAACAAGTTGAAAAGTTTTTTACGATATTTGTAAAAAATGTATCATCTATTTATGGAAATAATTACTTGTATTTTATCTTTATTAGATAAAAATAAAGAAGTTGTTGTGCCAACCTTTGGGAAATTTAGTCTAAATTTTTCTTCAGTTACAGAGGATCATAGTACTGGAAAAGTATTACCTCCCCAAAAATATGTTGCTTTTGAACAGCCTCATAAGCTCAATGATATCTATTTAGTGAAAGAATTACAGGCTTATTTAAATATAAACCAGGATGAAGCAGAGAAAATCATGTTGGAAGAGATAGCGAAATGGAAAAATACTTTAAAAAATAACAATTCCCTAACGTTAAAAGGTTTAGGGTCTTTTACACTTGATAAAGAAAGAATTACTTATGAAGTAAGCAAAGATTGTATTTTTAATTATAGAAATTATGGTTTGCCTGAATTGTATGTTTCGTTAAAAGATATTAAAGCTTAGAATTGTTAAGATTCTTTATAGTTTAATAATTCTAAATTCTGTCCATCAAAGACCGCATAGGTAAAATAAACAATCCAATCCCCCAAATTAACATATCGACTTTCCATGGTTGAGCTTAGAGATAAGTTCATAGGTAAATGCCTATGTCCAAAAATAAAATAGTTATAAAATTTTTCTTTTAATTTTTCTTTAGAAAACAGAATTAGCCATTCATTATCCTCTCCTAAAAATTTAATATCTTCAGCTCCGCTAATTAATTTATTTTTTCTAGATAGATAATTCCCCAATGCAACTCCTATGTCTGGGTGTAACCACTGAAATAAAAATCTAGCAATAGGATTTGTAAACAATTTTTTCATCCGTTTATACCCTAGGTCTCCAGGTCCTAAACCGTCACCATGAGCAACAAAGAAGCTTTTTCCGTTTATAATAAATTCTTGTTCTTTTGTAAATAAAATTACTTGAAGTTCTTCCTGTAAGTAATCATTCATCCATAAATCATGATTACCTGTAAAAAAATAAATTTGAATTCCACGATCAGAAAGTTCTGCCAACTTGCCCAAAACCCTAATAAATCCTTTAGGAACTACCGTTTTATATTCATGCCAAAAATCAAATAAATCCCCTAACAAAAAAAGAACTTGTGCATCGTTACTAATTTTATTTAAAAATTCAATAAATATTTTCTCTCTTTTTTTAGAAGAATATTCATTAGGAGCTCCAAAATGCTGATCAGAAGCAAAATAAACCTTTTTACCTTCCAGTAATTCAATATTTATTGATCTTCCAATATCCATTCTCCGTAGGAAGTTTCAGTTTCAAATAATTTTAGTTTTGCTAAAACAATAGGCTCAGGAAGTTGAGAACTTATTTTGGAGGCAAAGTCCAATAACATATTTTCACAAGTAGGTTGATAGGGGGTAAAAACAACTTTATGACCTTCCAAAAGAAGTTTTTCTCCCAACTCTTTGTGTTTTGAGTTTACATTCAACAATATTGCATGGTCTAAAGGATCTATAATTAATTTTTTGATTATAGACTTTAAATCACCAAAATCCATTACCATTCCATTTTTTTTATGATTTAAATCCTCCAGAGGATTTCCTTTAATAGTAACATAGAGTTTGTAGGAATGTCCATGAATATTTTTACATTTTCCATCATAGCCCCATAAGGCATGAGCAGTTTCAAACGTAAAAATTTTAGTTAAACGAATCACTTTGTTTTATTTTTAATTACCTTTAAGCAAAGGTAAAATAAAAATACAATGTGGCAAACGTTCTTATCTAGCCTATTTCCTCTAAGATGTTTTGGTTGTGGGTTAATTATCCCTACACATCAAAAATATTTATGTGAAAAATGTCTGGGAAGGATGCCTTATACACATTGGCGGTTAGATTCTGAAAACTGCATGTACGAGAAAATTAATTCTTTAGTAAATATAGAATCGGCAAGCGCATTACTGTTTTTTGATAAAGATAATTTAACACAAAAACTAATTCATTTTCTAAAGTATAAAAATTATCCAGAACTTGGAGCATGGATGGCTGATCTATGGTTTGAAAATAACAAAAATCAAACATTTCTTAAAGATATTAAATCTGTGGTTCCAGTACCCATACACCGTAAAAGATTAAAACTAAGAGGTTATAATCAAGTGGTGCCGTGTGCTCAAAGATTGGCTCATCTTTTAAATTGTGAGTATAACAATTCAACATTGGAAAGAACCTTACATAAAAAATCGCAGACAACGCTGAACAAGTTTGATAGAATAGCAAAAATGAAAAATACTTTTACACGTATAAACAATAACTCCTCTCATTATTTAATTGTTGATGATGTTTTTACTACAGGTTCTACGATTGTTTCATGTGCAGAAGAACTATTAAAAATCCCCAATCAAAAGTTAGTGTTTTTACCTTAGCCATAGCGTAGAGGGATTTCAAGTGCTTAAATTCTAAATAAAATTTTAGGAATGTTTAAAGATTGATATGTATATTTTAGAAACTCATAAAAAGTGTTATAAATTCACAAGTGAAAATTGATTTATAGATAAAAAAAGATTCAAATTCGTTTAAGAATTTGAATCTTTTGTAAGTTAATTAAACCTTTGTAAATTTTAAACTTCTAAAGCTAAGTTTAAAACTTCAGACATTTCACTTACATAATGTACATTCAATCCTTTTATATATTCCGGATTTATCTTTTCAACATCTTTTCTATTCTCTTTACAAAGAATAACATCGGTGATACCGGCGCGTTTTGCTGCTAGAATTTTTTCTTTAATTCCTCCTACAGGCAGAACTTTCCCCCTTAAAGTAATTTCACCGGTCATGGCCCATTTGGATTTTACTTTTTTATGTGTAAATGAGGAGACTAAAGAGGTTAGCATGGCAATTCCAGCCGAAGGTCCATCTTTTGGGGTAGCTCCTTCAGGAACGTGAATATGTACGTTATTATTTTCGATAATGTCAGTATCAATGCCTAAATCTTTGCTATGGGCTTTTATATATTCTAAGGCAATTGTGGCTGATTCTTTCATAACATTACCCAGATTTCCGGTCATGCTAAGAGTTCCTTTGCCTTTGGATAATATACTTTCAATAAAAAGAATATCTCCCCCTACTTGTGTCCATGCTAACCCGGTTACCACACCAGGAACTTTGTTTTCTTCAGATTCTTCTGGCATCATAGGAGGCCCTAATATTTCTTCAATCTTAGCCTTATTAATTTTTTTGGTATACTCAGTTTCTCTAGTAATTAATAATGCAATATGTCGAACAATTTTTGCAATTTTTCTTTCTAAGTTTCTTACCCCAGATTCTCTAGTATAGGCTTGAATAATAAACTCCAGCTCTTTTTTTCCAATGGTTAGATCTTTTTTAGCTAATCCATGTTCAGAAATTTGCTTAGGCAATAAATATTTTGCAGAAATTTCAATTTTTTCTTCAATGGTATATCCGGATAGATCAATAATTTCCATTCGATCTAATAAAGCCGGTTGTATAGTTGCTAAATTATTAGCGGTAGCAATAAATAGAACTTTTGATAAATCATAATCAATATCTAAGAAATTGTCATGAAACTTATTGTTTTGTTCCGGATCTAAAACTTCTAGAAGAGAAGAGGAGGGGTCTCCATGTCCGCTTGTACCAATTTTATCAATTTCGTCAAGAACAATAACAGGATTAGAAGTTCCTGCTTTCTTGATGGACTGAATAATTCTACCCGGCATTGCTCCTATATAGGTTTTTCTATGCCCACGTATTTCAGATTCGTCATGCAATCCCCCCAAAGCAATACGTATATATTTACGACCCAGCGCAGAGGCTACTGATTTTCCCAAAGATGTTTTACCAACACCCGGAGGTCCATAAAGGCAAATGATTGGAGATTTCATATCTCCTTTTAGTTTTAAAACCGCTAAATATTCTAAAATTCTCTCCTTTACATCCGTCAATCCAAAATGATCTCGATTTAAAATCTTTTCTGCGTGTACAATGTCAAAGTTATCCTTGGAAAAGTGCTCCCATGGAAGCTCTAGCATTAGTTCTAAATAATTTCTTTGTACTCCATAATCAGGGGTTTGAGGATTCATTCGAACTAAACGGTTCAATTCTTTTTCAAAATGTTCATTGACTTCTTTGCTCCATTTCTTTTTGGAAGCTTTTTTTCTCATTTCTTCTGCTTCCTCTTCATGGGAAACGCCCCCTAATTCCTCCTGTATGGTTTTTATTTGTTGTTGTAAGAAATAGTCTCTTTGCTGTTTATTTAAATCTGAATTAACTTTATCCTGTATGGAATTTTTTAAAGTAATTTTTTGCAATTCAAGATTTAAGTGTTTTAAAGTTTCTGAGGCTCTGGATTCTAGGTTATTGATCTCCAATAATTCTTGTTTCTCTTTTACAGACAAATTTAAATTTGAAGCAATAAAATTAATCAGAAGAGTTGTACCTTCAATATTTTTTAAAGCAAAAGAAGCCTCAGAAGGAATAGCCGGATTTTCATGAATTGTTTTTATGGCAGTTTCTCTTAAGCTTTCAACAAGAACATTAAAATGTTCTGAATTTTTTTGGCTTACTTTCTTATCATTTAAAAGAGAAATTTCTGCTTTAAAATAAGGTTCTTCTTGAACAATTGAATTTAATGAAAACTTACGCATCCCTTGTAAAATAGCCATGGAACTGCCGTCAGGCATTTTAAGTAGTTTAATAATTTTTCCAATGGTACCTACTTTATACAAATCGTTTATTCCGGGTTCATCAATATTAGTATCCTTTTGTGTAATTACAGCAATGATTTTATCTTTTTTCTGTGCTTCAAGCAATAAGGATTTAGATTTACTTCTACCTGCAGTGATAGGAACTACAACCCCAGGAAACAAAACTACATTCCTAACCGTTAGTAAAGGCAATACGGTTGGAAACTCCTCATTCATCATTTTATCTTCCTCGTCTTGGGTGAGTAGAGGTATAATCTCATTTTCACCTTGTATGGCTTGGTTAAGTGACAATATGTCTAAATTAATCATGTTTTTTTTTTAAATTATAGGACAAATTTTCTTCTATTTTTAATAAGAAGACCATGTGAGTACTAAGCTATATTGTTAATTGCTTGAAAACAAGCAGAATAGATAACAGTTGACCAGCTTAGCAGATAGTAAAATTCAATTAATATGCCAAAGGAAAGAGGGGGGATGTAGGCGATAAATGAAACAATTATATCTTAATTAAATTTAAAATTTCTTGACTTCCATTATGGTAAGAAATTTTAACAAAGTATCTACCACTAGGCAATCTAGAAACGTTTATGGGTTGTTCTTCCAGCTGGTTTCCCAGATCTTTATTAAGCATAGAACTGCCCACCATGGAAAGGATGGATATATTTTTAATTGGTAAGCTAGAAGAATTTTTAATTTGAATGTAATCGCGAGCAGGATTAGGGTATAATTTTGACTTGGTGCTAGACTGCTGTTCAATAACAGGGGTGTCATTCTCAATAGTTTCTGCTTGTGCAGGTAAAGAGATTAACAAAAGACTATATAGTAAAGTAAAAAATAAATTTTTTTTCATGCAATAAAGAGATAAAATAACACTTAGCAAAATTAATAAAATAATTTTTAATTTTTATCGTTTATAAAAAGTTAATTTTTATTGTTTATAGAACCTAATATTTTCAGTATATTTGCAGGATTTTTTAAAAAATCTTGATAAAAATAATTTTTCTTTAAAATTTAATGAAATATACTTCAAAACTACTAATTATTCTGAGTTTTTATTGTTCAACAATAAATTGTGTTAAAGGTCAAAATACTTTTGGTAATGTTAGGTCAGAATCCATATTTAAGGATTTTCCTTATACCAAATTTGTAGATATTACTTATAGTCCTAGTACTTCTTCAGATTATAGAATAAAACAAGAAGGTTCTAAAATAGAAACGGGGAAGTTGCATGAGGAGAAAATGAGGGTAAATTTTTTGGTGCCTGTGTACAAAAAACCAGGAAAATTTGAAATATTAGCAGGAGGTTCTTATAAGTACCAAACTTACCATTTTACAGAGGTTGAAAATGATAAAACAAATCCATCATTTTTCAATCTTAATTCTAAAGAAGAAACGCATTATTTTTCAGGAAACCTAACTGGAATTTATTATGCAAAAATCATGAATAAATTAGTGGTTTTAAATGCCAATTTGTTGGTGGATGGTTCCAATCAAGGTTATGAAAGAACAATTGCTAGTTTTACGGCGACCCTTCCGCTTTATAAAAGTGATAAAACTTATTTTGCCTTAGGGGCTTATTTTACCACTTCACATTCTCGCTTGTTACCCCTAATGCCTACCCTTATTTATCAACATAAAATAAAGGACGGTCCTTGGTATATAGATGCTGTTCTGCCTAAATCTTTGTATTTAAGGCGGATGATTAATGAAAGGAGTAGGTTTTCTGCCGGTTTTTGGTTAGATCCTTCTGCTTCCTTTATTTATCCAGACCAAAAAGGGTTTAAGCAGGTGTATGTTTTTAATAAAGTAGAGGTTAAATTGGATGTAAAATACGAACAAAATTTGAATGAGAATTTTGGGTTTCAAATACAGGGTGGAATTTCTCAACCTTACAAAGGAGTTTTTCGTGAAACCAATTCCAGCAGAAATTTTGCTGACTTGTACCAAGACATGAATTTTTACCTCAATGCCGGAATTTTTTATAAATTAAAAAAATAGGTCTCGCAAAAGTAATTTAGCTCTAAAAATTAGAGCTATAAACTAAGGCTTAAATATATATAGTTTTATCTAAAAACAAATTTTTATTATATTTAGATAAAATACAACTAACCTTCTCAATAAAATGATCCTTTGGTTTTAGGTTGTTAAAGTTAAAACGATAAAGGTTTCCATTTTTTGGGTTTGTCTTTTAGTATGTATAACACTTATAATTGTATTGAAAGGATGGAAAAAAAAGTATTAAATAAATTTTTAGCTAAACCCAAAGAGAAACATAAGGTTGCAGATTTTAGTTCTAATTATACAGCAGATATAACCAAAGAAGAAGCGGAAACTTTATTGCAGAATAATATTCTTGAGATGAGAAAATTGCAAGATCGTTTGTATGCGCAAGACCAGCATTCTGTGCTTTTAATTTTTCAAGCCATGGATGCTGCCGGTAAAGACGGTACCATTAAGCACGTTATGTCGGGGATTAACCCGCAAGGTTGCCAGGTATTTTCCTTTAAACAACCATCGCAAGAGGAATTGGATCATGATTTTCTTTGGAGAATTCATAAAGCCATTCCTGAAAAGGGTAGGATGGGTATTTTTAATCGCTCGCACTACGAAGATGTATTAATTACTAAGGTTCATCCTTCTATTTTATTGGGAAGTAAATTGCCACATATACAATCTCTGGAAGATGTGAACGAAGATTTTTGGAACCGTCGTTATAAACACATCAACGATTTTGAAAATTATTTGGTGGATAATGGAACGCTTATTCTTAAATTTTTCCTTAACGTTTCTAAAGACGAACAAAAAAATAGATTTCTGTCTCGTTTAGAAGATGAAACCAAAAATTGGAAATTTTCAATTTCCGATTTAAAAGAAAGGGCTTACTGGGACGATTATATGAAAGTGTATTCAGACCTTTTAACCGAAACTTCCACAGAGGTAGCTCCTTGGTATGTAATTCCGGCGGATAATAAATGGTTTATGAGGTATGTGGTTAGCCAGATTATTTGCGATAAAATGAGAGAATTAAACGTACAATATCCTACTTTAACCCAGGAAGATAAAGAGAATTTAGAAAAAGCAAAGCTTTTACTCCAAGAGGAAGAAAAGAAGAAAGAAGATAAAAAGGACGACAAAACCAAGGTTAAGACTGCTTCAAAAGATATGAAAAAGGATAAAAAGAAAGCCAAGAAGAAGAATTAACCTTTTCTTCTTTCTACCAATTTAAAGAAACGGGAACAGCCTAAGTTTGTAAACTTAGGCTGAGTTTTTGGTAGTAGAAAACAACCTGTATTGTGTACAAATTTTAGCAAAAAAAGCAAATCTGTCTATTATTGATTGTTCATGCATTTCATAAACCCACTCCTAAATTTTTAAATTCTTTCATCGAAGATTACGAATGAATAACCAATAGTTTCCAACTAGTATTTAGTTGATCTAAATTTTATTTTCTCCCTTATAGATACCAAGTTATATTGGCTGTATTTACTTTATCCATACTTTTACTATTTCATGAAATGAAAAGTGTAGTTATATTTTTGTATTTCATATAAATATTTCAATGATTAAAAGAATTAATCAATGGGCGTATTGGCAACAATATGGGTTCCGGCAACTTTTAAATCTTTTGCGGCTGCTCTTGCCAAATCAGAACGAGAGGCTTCGGAAAATAGCGTGGAAATAAAGGGCATTACAAATAAAACTCCTTGGGCAGTTGTTGTTAAACGAGCTTTGGTTGCTTCTGCTCCATCTTTTACCATAGTAGGATTTATTCTTCGTGGATTATAATTTTCCATGTCACTTACTTGTTTGGAATATTTGCCATTATTCAGTTCTTCCAATAATTTTTGTGCTTCCGGGTCTCTATTCAACACCGGTCTGGACTTTCCTTTGAGCTTAGCCAATTTTCTGTTTAGTTCAGCGTCTTTGAAGGTGTGAGGTAAATTTTTGGTTCCTTGAATTAAATTTTCTAAATAAATAATGTTGTATTTTCCGTTTGCATCTACGCCCACCTTAGCTATGTCCGAAATATCTTGTGTTACATCGTCCGGTTTTTCAACGGAGGGCCAAAAAGTATTTTTATCGATATTTGTCTCCTGTTCTTTTCCGTTCACTACTTGGGTTTCTTTGTAATTGTTCATGGCATCGTAGGTAGCATTGTCTTTTAAATCGCCAATGTTTTCATTCCATGTTCTTATACCTGCTCTTTCTGCATAAAAAATAGCACTAAAGGCAACAAAACCGGCTGCAAATTTCCCTGTAATCATACTTCCTGCCATAACTTTCCCACCCAGGGTGGTTGCAGAGCCTACGGAGGCAAAGGCTGAGGGAAAGAAAAACCCGGCACCAAAGGAGGCTGCGGTATTCAACCCCAGTTCCCAGCGGTTGTTGGAAGCAATAGCTTCTGCGGCTTTTTTAGCAGTGGCTTCGCTAAAGAAAGGGGTTAGAACCCCACCGTTTCCACATTTTAAAATGGAAGAACGGGTAACAGCCGTATAGCCGTTAAAACGTACGCTTCCGTGTACCAAAAACCATTTTCCACCCCCTAAAGGATCTGTGCATTTATGGTTAGATGCTTCTATAATCTTTGATACACCGTATGCACATAATAAAGCTCCCCCTATTATCCAACCTACAGGATTGGAAAATACTAAAGCTCCAACAATTATTCCTGCACCAAAAGCTAAAATAGAAGCTGCAATATTCCACGGAGATTTACAGGTAAAAGCCTCATTTAAATTTCGATCTTGAATGGTTAAAAGGACTTTTTCTCCACTGCTTTTACCGTGAAAAACACTGGGTTTATCACGCGAATGCGAGAATTTTTTAGGATCAGCCCCTAGTTGGTAAGTGCAAACCGCAAAAACCTCATCTTTGGATAAATAAGAAGTGCCCATATTCTAATAATTTAAGTATTTATTTGTAAATTCTAAATATTGAAACCAACCTGTATTTCCCGTTAATAATGAAAATAAAATTATAAGGACAAACAAAAAAGCAGATAATATTAGTAGAAAAGGAATTAAAGCTATACTATAAATAATATAATCTAAGAATATTTGTTTTTTTGTAACTTTTTGTATGAAGGAATTTTTAAGAAGTGCAATGTTAGAGTAATCATCCCCACTCCATTTCATAGTTTTATTATTTGTAGTAATCCAAAAATAAAAATTATCTTTTTTAAGATTTATACGCAGTACAAAACCTAACTTTTTCTTAGGAAATAGGGAAAACAGATTAAAATTTAAAATTTCTGAATATAAAATAATTTTGTTTTCTTTACCTTCAATTAATAATTGATTTTTTTTAAAAATTAAATTAAAATACTTAGTTGATTTCTGTTCAAGTGCAATTAGAGATCCCACTATGGCAATAAGTGAAAATATAATAAAATATATTCGATCATAATTGAATCTGCTGGAGATATTTATCACTAGTATAAGTAAAAAAACTAACAATACTATAGATATAATAAATACTTTAAAATTTATAGTTCTTAATTGTATTTTTTTGTTCATCATATTAAATTTTTAAAGAAAGAAAATTAACCAGATAAAAATGCCGAGAAGTATTAAAATCGAAAGGATGGCAATGATCCAAGGGAAATAGCCTAAAATTTTAAAAAATGTATCTTGATAAGTTTCTTTTTTATTGAGAAGTAACATATTAAAATATTTATATATCTTGATAAAGTCTTGATCATCTGAATTTTGTCTATTATCAAAATTTTTAGGACATATCCAATAATAATGATTTTTATTAGATTTGATTCTTATCATAAATCCCATTTTCTTTATAACCAAATAGTAAATATTATAATTCTTTATTTGATTGTAAGGGATATAGTAAACTTTATCTTCTTCACTATTTATAATTAACGAGTCCGAGGAAAAAGTGAAGGTAAATAGTTTTGCCGTTCTTTTTATCCAAAAATAACCAGTCCCAGTAATTATAGATCCAAAACATATAATGAACATGGTTTGATTAGATGTATTTTGGATATTTTCAGCTAATTTAGCCATTAGAATAATAGCTAAAAAAATTATAGGTATAGATATTAAATATACCTTATTATCAAGTACACGCAATTGTATTTTTTTGTTCATCATGTTAAATTTTTAAAGAAATAAAATAAGCCAAATAAAAAAAGTTAATAAGCATAAAAGTGATGATATCAGTAAACTCCAAAATAAAGGTTTCCAAAGTAATATTATCTTATCCCAAAAATTTTTCTTTTTATTTAAAGGTGTAAGATTCAAAAATTTGTATATTTTTATATGATCATCATCATCAGTGGTCTGTTTCTTAAAGAAATTTTTAGGACAAACCCAATAGAAATAATTCTTATCTGCTTGAAATCTAATTAAATACTCTCTTTTTTTTAAGCTTACATAATATAAGTTGTAATTTTTTATATTGGAATAGGGGAAAGATAGCTTTTGCTTATCTTCTTTATAAATATTTAAAGAATTTTCAGTAAATTCAAAGGTTATTAGTTTTGTGCTTTTCTCTACGATAATAGCATAAATACCACCCACCAAATAACATAAACCTATTACAGCACCAGTTATATATGTGGTATTATGAATATATTCAGATATTAAATATGAAAATATCCCAAAAACCATAGCTACAAATATGAAACCGATAAAAAACACTTTGCTGTTTATAGTTCTTAATTGTATTTTTTTGTTCAAAATATCTGTTTTTAATTATAAATATTAATCAAAATTTTAAGCTTTATTAGCCTTAAAGTGGTGTAAATAATAAAAATAATAATAATTTAAGATAAAATTTAATTATTTATTATACAGATATAAAGAAATAACTACTACAATTACAGATAAAAATATAATAATTAAAGGCACATAAAATAAAAATAATATAAAATAATCTATTAATATTTTACCTCTATTAATATTTTTCTTATTAAAATTATTAGTTAGCTTTAAATAATCATCTTGTTTTATTATATGATCTTTATTCCAACTAATCCAATCGACAACGTATAAATAATTTTTATCAGCTTCTATTCTTACTATATATCCCATTTTTTTTAAAATTAAATGATATAAATTATAATTTTTTATGGTAGGGTAATAGATGCTATATGTTCTCTTATTTTTTGTGATCATTTTTTCTTCTATAATTTCAATTTCCTTATCTTTAAAAGAAAAAGTAACTTCTATCATTTGTTTTCTTAACAATGAATAAGCGAGAATTAAAAATGTAGTTAAAGAAAAAATTATAAAATAGGTTTGATTTACCGTTTGTTTCAACCATCCAGCTATAATATATATACCATAGGTTATCGGGAGAATTAGTATAAGCCAAAGAAAAACAACTTTTAATTTTACCGCTTTTATAATTACTTTTTTCATAATTCTACCTGTTTAATTGTAAATTCAGTCATAGCTTCAAAATTATTTTTTATTTTTTCACATAAAGCCACTTTTGCCTCTAGCAAAAGGTTATTTTTATTTTCAATAGTATAAGTGATTCGGTATACATAAGAAAACTCCGTGTAACTATATTTAATAAGAGGTTTGTACCATTCGTTGTACATTTTTTCCAGTTCTTCTTCCAATATATGGGTACGATCCAAGGTACCTACCAAACGGTAGGTAGTTGTAAAATTATCTTCTTTTACTTTAGATTTTACAACAGGGATAGTAAGTTCTAAATTAGGAAAGAGCTGAGAAAACTGTTTAAGAGTATAATCCTTCAATTCATCTCCTACATTGGCACGGAGTAAAATATGGAAAAATAAATTTTTCCCTAATGTGCTACCTAAAAGCTGGGAGGATGAAAATTCTTTATTTCCCGTATCTATTACATCTTGTGCCTGTTTCGGGGTTTGTTCTTTTAAACTTTGATAAAGAGCTTCAGTAGGCAAAACCTTATTTTTAAAGTTGTCCCATTCTTGTCTTAATTCCCCTAAGTTTAAGATTTCTCTTATTTCTCCTTTATTGTTCTGGGAAAAAGAAATTTTTTTCTTTAGCTCTTCAATTTTCTTTGCAAATTCAAAAGCTCCTTTAAAATGGATGGGTTCTACGGATAGCTGATAATCTTCAAGAAGAATTTGTAAAATTTTTTTGTCTTCTTTGTCTGCAGAAAAAAGATATTCTGTATTTATATGGGCAGAAAAGGTTATAATTTCTTGTTTTATTCTTGAAATGTTTAGCTGTTCGCACCTATACCTAACCAGAGGTTCAAAATGGTAGGATGGCATTGTAGGTACTGTAGGTTTTATAACTATTTCCTCTACAACGGGAATCCTTATTTTTTGCATCGCCGAAGCATATTCTGCTCCTCCAAAGAAACCGCTGTAGAAAGTTCGCATTTCAGGATTGGTTTTCTTTAATTCCTCAATGCTTATATTGTATTTTTGGGCAATAGCAGAAAGCTTTTCCTCGCCTTCTACCCAATGAAGTTTATATTCTTCGCTCATTGTATCTAATTTATATCAACTTCTTCCCCTTGGATATTTACATTTTTATCAATTTTAATTCCTGGATCTGCCCCTGGTTTTCCTACTTCAGTTAATTCAGATCCTATGACTTTGGTTTCTACCCCCGTGGCTGTTATTTTATTACCATTTATATGAATAGTGCCATCTGAGAACATTTCAAAAGTACTAGCACCTACATTTATTTTTAAACTCTTGGTTCCGTTTAAAGTTATTTCTCCTGTGTTAGTCATGGAAAATTTCGCCTGCCCATCCGGAGATTCTTTGGTAGCCCCTACCGTAATCGTATGGCTGGCAGAAGTACCTAAGGAAGAATTTCCGGCCCCATCAAAATTCATACTGGTTTGTCCATGATCTTCTAATAATACTGAACCTGCCTGATCGTTCATTAATAATTTATTCCCGCTAGCAGTTTGTAAACCTTTGATAAAATTCCCGGCACCCCCGTGTCCGGATTTTCCTTTTCCGTTAAACATAGCTCCTAAGCTTACCGGCTTTTCTGCATTGCCATTTTCAAAGCTTACAATCACTTCTTCGCCGATTTCGGGTATTACATGCATCCCTTTGCCCTCTCCTGCATAGGGGGTGATGGATCGGATCCAAGGGCTTTGTCCTCCAAAGGCTTTTTGCCAAGGAAACTGCACTCGTATACGACTCATGCCCTCAGGGTCGTTGTTGTCGATAACAGTAGCCGAATGTTCTTCACATTCAGGGAAAGCATCTTCATCCATATAAGGAGGAACTTCGTTGTCTTTGGGGATAGCTACGATTTGGTTGTAATAAGCCTCGGTTACGTCTTGGAAGTGATAGATTTCTATAATGCGGTAGGTTTCTAAAGGAACTTCTCCATTTTTAAAGATAGGATGTCCCGGCATCCAAGCTTTAAGTTTTACATTGTCCCCAACTTTTAGGTTAGGATTATTGGTTTTGGCTTCCATAAAAAAGACATTTTGTCTTTTTTGTTTTTGTCTTTTTACGGCTTGTTTAAGTTCGTATTCGCCTCCTTCCATCAGGCTGTGGTTATACAAGGAGGTAGGTACTTTGGAATAGATGGTTTCTGAGGCTTGTATGGCGTATTGTTGGAAAGGGTTAACCAGACGTCTGCTAAGGGAAACTGATTCTGAGTCTACGTTATGCGCTTGGGCTTGTTTAGGGTCGTAGGAGATATAGTTGAATTTTTGGGGGACTAGTTCCATTTTCAGGCTACAGTCGTAAACGTCTTGCTCTTCTACAAGCTCCCAGGTTTTTCCCGCGTAAGGACCGAAGACGATTTGTTGCCCGTCGTAGTACAGCCATTCTCCGTAGCGAGTGGCTAAGCGTTTGATAAAGTTCCAGTCGGATTCTCGGTATTGTACGGTGTAAGGTATTTTTTCTTTCTGTAGAGGTTGGATCTTCCATTGGACTAGGTCTTGAGGGTATTCAGCCGTGGCTTTTCGTATGATGTTTTCCAGGTCTGCGTTTTCAAAGCTTTGGCTGTCCAATCCATTTTCCAGCAATATAGTAGGGGATTTTCCGGTAAGGATGAGTTGGGATTCTCCGTTCTCTCGTTTGTTTTTTATATGAGTAATTATGCCCGTGTATACTTGTGCAGGAGCTCCGTACTGGATAAATTGTATAGTAGTTCTTTTACCAAGAAAACTGCGAGCTTTTTCTAAGGGATAGGCATTGGGGCCGTCAATGGCTTCGGCAGAGCATTTAATGGTAAAGGTATCATGCTCGGTAGCCTTTTGTTCAATTTCAACCACAAAGTGGCTGTCGGCAAGTACGCGTTCTCCACCTATGGTTATTTTGCTGTAAACAATATGGGAATTAGCTAGGTTGGTTTCGGGGTCTCCGCCGTAAGTGGCTATCAGTGAATTTACTCCTTTAAACTCAGCAAACTGCTCCGGAGTAATGAGTCCGTTGGGCAGGCTGGTTAAATCTCCTGGAATGATTTTTTTTATTTCTTGGGCTTGATGGGCGATTTCTTTTGCTGTTTCTGTGGCTTTTTTAGCTTTATCTATGGTTTCTTGCGCAGGAGCGGTGAGTTTATCGGCAAGTTGATCTTCTAAATTAGATAATTTATTGTTGAGTCCACTTAAATCTGCGGCGCTTTCAACTATATTTTTGGAAGAAAGGTTAGGTTTAGATAAATTGGCACCTTTGTTTAAATTGGGGTCAAGTATGCTCATTATTATATTTTTTAATTAAATATTTAAGATGAATTATAAATAAATGTAATAAAAAATAAGAAAGATTTAAAAATAAAAATTAAACCATTCTTTCAAAAGTAAGAACAAGGGAATTAAAATTAGTAAGGTAATATCGGCATTCTAAATGTTATTCAATACTTATATAGTTATGAACTAGTGATCAGGGATATATTCTAAAGAAAGGGAATTCGTTACGGTTCAATATCCTTATTAGAAAAAAAGTGCATTTTAACCATAAGAGAGAATTTAATGGCCTAAACCTCTTTATATAAGAATGAATTTCAGAAAAAATAAGTTGAAGAAGGATTTATATTTTTTTTCCCATCAGTTTCTTTAATCTCTTTTTTAAACGAGCTTTAGACTCAATTTTACGATTGAATATTTGCTGGTAATGGAACATCCTTTCACGAACTTCAGACAAAGGATAGCCGGATACTTTGGAATATTCTTCCATAAAAATATCTAAAAAAGGTTGTTCTTTAATATTGTTGGATAGGCTTTTCATCTTTACTTCAAAAGATAAATTCTCATGAAATTCCATACGGTTTAAATCCACCAAGTACATATTATATTCTTGGTTATTTCTTTGAACAAGAGTATTCCCCGGGGTGTTGTCCTTGATGTATACCCCTTTGCTATGTACATAAGCAGAAAATCTAGCGTAGGCTTGTACGGCTAAAAAAGCATCGGGTTGATCGTAGATTTCACGGATCGTAAAATCGTAAGGAGTGTATTGGCAAATGTAGTAGCTGGAAGTGATTCCAAAGAAATCAGAATTTTCAATATAAGCCATAGGCTCAGGATTTAAAATTCCTAATTGCAATAATTGCAATCCGTGTTCGTAAGAACGTCTAGCCTTAGATTTTCGCAGGTATTTATACGCAATTTTATTTACCCAGTGTGGTTTTTTAAAACTTTTGATAGCGATATATCCCTCCTGAAATGGAATTTTTTTAATCACATTTCTTTCTGGATTTCCCAAAATCTCCGAATAAGAATCAAAATTTTCCACCATTTGTTTAAAATTTTTTTGGAAGTTCTTATATTTTGGGGATACAATAAATTTCTGCATGGCTATCTTTAAGTTAAGATATGCTTATATGAAGGATAAGCAATACCTTGGTGGATATGTGCAACAAATATAGAATATTTTCGTTTTTTTAAGTAGTTTTGTTTTAGTTTAAATAGAAATGAAAAAAATTTTTTGCTTGCTTTTCATGGCTTCGGTAGTAACTTCATGTTCTACCAAAAAAACAGGAGTAACGAGCCGTACCTATCATAGAATAACCTCTTGGTACAACACCATTTTTAATGGGAATGTTACTTTGGAAGAAAATTTAAAGTCTAAAAGAGAAGCTTACAGAGATAATTTTTCAGAAATTATAAAAGTAGAACCCATAGATCCTTTTGAAGAAAGTTCTTTGGAAGAAGAAATGACGATGTATTCTACTCCCAAACAAAACAATACACTCTCAAACTTTAATTCTATTTTAGGAGTAGGTAGTAACAATACTACAGAAAGCCCCAAAACCCAAGGACTAAACCGAGTAATAGAAAAGGGGAAAAATGCCATTGAAAATCATTCTATGCTTATTAAAGGAAAAGAATACAATTCCATGTTGGGAGAGGCTTATTTATTACTGGCAAGAGCCTATTATTATAAACAGGAACCTTTTGAAGCTTTGAATTATTTAAATATTATGAATGGTTCCTTAGTGAAAAATAGACAAGAAAAAGAAGCAAAAATATATTTAGCCTTAACCCAAGAACAAGCAGGAAATACCTTTGAGGCAGACGAGGTATATACACAATTGTTAAAAGAGAAGCTTAAAAAGCAAGACCGAAAGCTTTTGTATAATTCCTACGCACAGTACTTGCTTAATCAGGAACGTTACCCGGAAGCCATTACCTCCTTAGAAACAGCGAAAAAGTACAATAAAGGAAAATATCCAAGAGGAAGATATAGTTTTATACAAGGGCAACTATCAGAAAAATTAAACAAGGAGGAAGATGCTATCAACTATTATCAGATGGCTTACAAGAAAAAACCTTCTCCTGAATTAGAAATCAAATCACAGATCGCTTTGTCCGGTTTATTGAAAGGGGATTCAACAGATTACCAGCAAAGAATAAAGTTTTTAAAAAAACTAACCCGCCAGGGATTGTACCAATCTAGAAAAAACGAGCTGTACTATGCCATGGCGGTTGCTGCCCATAAACAAAAGCGAGACGAGGAAGCTAAGGAATTTTATATTCAGTCTTTAAAAGAAAAAGAAAGTGATCCACAAATACGGGGGTTGGTATATCGCTCTTTGGGAGATTTATATTTTTCAAAACCCGACTATGTATATGCAGGGGCTTATTACGACAGTGCCGTTGCAAAGATTATGGATCCGGAGATGAAACGAAAATTAATGGTGAAAAATAAAACTTTAAAAGAGGTAATTCAAAAGTATTATTTGATAAAGAAAAACGATAGCATACTATCTGTAGCAAATATGAATCCGGATGAGCAAAGAAATTACTTTCAAAAACACATTGACCGTTTAAAAGAAGAGGAAGAAAAAAACCGAATCGCTTTGGAAAAGGAATTAGAGAGTGAAAATACTACGGTTTTTGAAACTGAATTTATGGGAGCGGGAACTACCCAAGTGGTAACAGCTACTCCAACGACAGGGAATAAGTGGTATTTTTATAATAATAGTTTAAAGCAAAACGGAATCTCTGATTTTAAAAAAAATTGGGGGGACAGATCCTTGATGGACAATTGGAGAATGTATAGAAAATCTTCAGTGAATTTAGATGAGGTGAAAGAACAATTGCTAGGAAAAAAAGATGCTAAAAACTCCCGAAGATTTGAAATCGACTATTACCTAGAAAAGTTACCCAAAAACAAAGAAGATTTAGAGGCTTTAAAACAACAAAGAGACACAGCAGAGTTGTCTTTAGGGTTGATGTACTACGATAGATTTAATGATGTATCTTCTGCGGTGTTTGCCTTGGATCATTTAGTTTCCACCCCTCCTAAGGAGGATGAAGTGAAAGTGAAGGCTTTGTATAACCTTTACCGTATCAATAAAGAAAAGAATCCACAATTGGCAAGTAGATATTCCGACCGAGTGATTGCCGAATTTCCAAATACTAAGTATGCAGAAAGCATTTTAAACCCTTCAATAGACATTTTCAAATTAAATTCTACAGAGGCTACTGCTTTTTACGAAGAAGTTTACAAAAAATACGAAGAAGGCAAATACAAGGAAGTAAAAGCATTGGCAAATGAAGCTTTACAAAAGTTTCCGTCTGACGTTATGATTGGTAAATTTTCCTTACTAGCTGCATTTAGCGATGCCAAATTGGGAAATAAACAAGCTTTTTTAGAAAGTTTAGAAAGAATTTCCATAGCTTTTGAAGGGAAAGAAGAAGGGAAAAAAGCGAAAGAATTACTGAATTACTTTACTAAAAAAGAACTAGAAGAAAAAGCAAAACAATCACAGAAACCAAAAACTGAAAAAATTCCTCCCTCTGTACCCTAGGGGTTAGTCAAACTTTCAACTTTTAAAATAAAGCTGTAAATTATCCGTAAGAATAGTGGGTAGGCAAGTAGGAAACTATTTATATTTGTGTGTAAATAATAAAGAGTAATGAAAATAGGAATTTTAGGTGGAGGACAATTGGGAAGAATGTTCATGCAGAATGCTATAAATTATCCATATACCATCGGTTTTTTAGAGCCAGATGCCGAAGCTTCATGTTCAATTTTTAAAAATTCTTTTATCGTTGGAGACTTTAAAGACTACACATCTGTACTAAATTTTGGAAAAGATAAAGATGTTATTAGTATAGAGATTGAGAATGTGAATGTAGAGGCTTTAAAAGAATTGAGAAATCAAGGAAAAAAAATTATACCAAGTCCAGAATGCTTGGAATTAATTAAAGATAAAGGGTTACAAAAAGAATTTTACAAAGAGAATCATCTGCCTAGTTCAGACTTTTATACGGTTCAGAATCGTAACGAACTTTTGAATCATCCTCAATTAAAATACCCTTTTGTACAAAAATTACGGGTGGGAGGCTACGATGGAAAGGGAGTACAAATTATAAAAAATGCGGAGGATTTGCAACAGGTTTGGGATGAGCCTTCGGTTATTGAAAATGTTGTTCCAATAAAAAAAGAATTGTCCGTTATAATTTCCAAAAATGAAAATGGGCAATCTTGCGTTTTTGACGTGGTAGAAATGGTTTTTGATGAGACTTTAAACCTTGTGGATTATCTTTTATCCCCAGCAGAAATTGAGGATAAAATAAAAGAAGTTGCTAAAGATATAAGTGTACAAGCCATAGAAGCTTTAAATACACCCGGAATTTTTTGTGTAGAATTGTTTTTGTTGGAAGATGATTCGGTAATTATTAATGAAATAGCTCCAAGGGTACACAATAGTGGACATACTACCATAGAAGCCAATAATTCTTCCCAATACGATCAAATGCTTCGAGTATTGGCAAATTTACCCCTGGGTGATGTTTGTATTAGAGAGTGCTCTGCCATGGTCAATGTACTCGGTGATCCCAAACAAGAAGGGGAAGCAGAGTATGTAGGTATAGAAGATTTAATTTCTTTGCCCCAAACGTATTTGCATTTGTATGGTAAACGCATCACTAAGCCTGGAAGAAAGATGGGGCATGTAACCGTACTAGGGAAGAATAAGGAAGAAATAGTTGAAAAAATTAATTTTATAAAATCAAAATTTAAAGTTATAGCCCAATGAGCGCAGCCTTAATAGGAATTATAATGGGAAGCGACAGTGATTTACCTGTCATGGAACAAGCCGTAGAAATCTTAAACGAGATGGAAATCCCTTACGAATTAACCATTGTATCTGCACATAGAACTCCAGATCGAATGGTTGAATATTCAAAATCTGCGTATGCAAGAGGATTAAAAGTAATAATAGCTGGAGCCGGAGGAGCGGCTCACCTTCCAGGGATGGTAGCTTCGCAAACCACATTGCCCGTGATAGGTGTACCTATAAAATCCTCAAATTCAATTGATGGATGGGATTCAATTTTATCTATTCTACAAATGCCCAATGGTATACCCGTGGCAACTGTAGCTTTAAATGCTGCAAAAAATGCAGGTATTTTAGCCGCCCGAATGCTTTCTCCTTTTTCAGAAGAAATTACAAAAAAGTTAGAACAATTCAGAAAAGTAAATGAAATTAAAGTTCTTCAAGCGGTTGAAAAAGTAAAAAAAAGATTCCCTAACGATTACGATGGATAAGTTTTAAACCTGTTATCATTGACCTTCTATTTTAAAATATTCTACTACTCATTTATCAGACTCATTGAAAATGAGTATCTTTGTGAGCTATGCAAAATCGATGGGTTCTACGATCTAAATCTGACAAAGATCAAATCAATACGCTTGCAGAAGAGTTAAACTTTCCTGTTGAAATTGCTTGTCTTTTGTTACAAAGAAAGATTGATACCTTTGATAAAACAAAATCATTTTTTAAACCTTCTTTAGATGAGTTACACGATCCTTTTTTGATGAAGGATATGGAAATTGCAACAGAAAGAATTTTGCTTGCGATTGAAAAAAAAGAAAAAATACTCATTTATGGTGATTACGATGTAGATGGAACTACTTCCGTAGCTATGTTTTATATGTTTCTACATTCTTTTTACGAAAAGGTAGAATATTATATTCCAGACAGGTATCAGGAAGGTTATGGAGTGTCTTACCAAGGAGTGGATTATGCCATAGAAAATAATTTTTCTCTTATAATAACTTTAGATTGTGGGATAAAGGAAGTGGAGAAAGTTTTATATGCAAAAGAAAATCAAATAGACTTTATCGTTTGTGATCATCATTTGCCGGGGGAAATTCTACCGCCAGCAGTCGCAAACTTAGATCCCCAAAGACCTGATTGTGAATATCCTTGCAAACATTTGAGTGGATGTGGAGTAGGGTTTAAATTAATGCAGGCACTGTCACAAAAAAAAAATATTTCTTCCCCTGATATATATTCCTACTTAGATTTGGTAGCTATAAGTATAGCGGCGGATATTGTTCCGTTGGTAGAGGAAAATAGAATACTAACCTATTTTGGTTTGAGACAGTTGATTGAAAAACCTAGAGTAGGATTGAAATTTTTTCTACCAAAAGAAGTTAGAGAAACTTTTTCGGTTAGTAATATTGTGTTTGGAATAGCTCCAAAAATTAATGCTGCCGGTAGAATTAGCCATGCGCATAATGCGGTAGAATTGTTAATTTCTAAAAATGAGATAGAAGCTCGCAGGATTTATTCACAAATCAATGAGTTAAACAATGAGAGAAGAGAGTTAGATGCCAATATAACCACGGAAGCTATACTCGAAATAAAAAAAACTGGGCAGACAGAAAGCTATTCTACGGTTGTCTACAACAAAAATTGGCACAAAGGAGTAATTGGGATTGTAGCATCTCGATTGATCGAGGAATACTATCGGCCCACCTTAGTATTTACAGAGGGTAAAAATGATGATTTGGTAGCTTCTGCCAGAAGTGTAGTTGGTTTTGATATTTATAGTGCTTTGGAACGTACTTCTGAGTATTTAGAACAATTTGGAGGTCATATGTATGCTGCAGGACTTACTTTAAAAAAAGAAAATTTTATTCCTTTTAAAGAAAAATTTGAGACAGTAGTTAAAGAAACTATCAAAGAAAATCAAAGAACACCGGTCATAGAAATCGATGAAGAAATTTCATTAAAATCAATAAACAAGCGGTTCTTTAAACTAATTCATTACTTTGAACCTTTTGGACCAGGAAATTTAAGACCCGTTTTCCTTGCTAAAAATGTATCTTTTGGAGGATATTTTACTCTTATGGGAAGAGAAAAAGAGCATTTAAAAATGACAGTTTTTCAAGATAATCTTAAAAACTCTTTTGAAGTAATAGCCTTTAAAATGGGACATTTAATCCATAAATTTGAAAAATATCCCTTTGATATGGTTTTTTCTCTGTATGAAAATTTTTGGCAAGGAAAAACATTCTATCAATTGCAAATTAAAGATGTATTATTTAAAGAAGAATAATTTCATTAAGCATACAAATGAAGAAGATAGGTTTATTTTTTGGTTCCTTTAATCCTGTTCATATTGGACATTTAATTTTAGCCAATAGCATTGTAGAAAATACAGATTTAGACAAAGTTTGGTTTGTAGTTACCCCTCACAATCCTTTTAAAAATAAATCTACTTTGTTGGAGGATCACCATAGGCTAGAAATGGTAAATTTAGCAATCGAAAAGTACTCTAAGTTTGAATCTTCCAACGTGGAATTTTCATTGCCTAAACCTTCTTACACCATAGATACTCTTGTAGCGTTACAAGAAACCCATCCAAATAAAAAATTTGTATTGCTTATGGGGGAAGATAATTGGATACACTTTCCTAAGTGGAAGAACTACGAAGAAATATTAAAACGTTACGAAGTCTACGTCTATCCAAGAAGTCATGAATATACTACCATTCCTTTAGAACATCCTAAGATGTCGAAAATTGCAGCACCTAAAATTGAAATATCATCAACATTAATCAGAGAATACATAAAAAACAAAAAAAATATCCGACCATTATTGCCACCAGAAGTATATAAGTATATCGATGGAAGCAATCTATATAAATAATCATTCTTTTTGTACCTTTACTAACTATTTTAACTGTTTGAATTATGAAATCAATGAATGAGCAATCGGACTTAGACCTAGGATTATCACTTCCTATTATGGAGCATTTTTATACCATACAAGGAGAGGGAAGACATACGGGGACAAGTGCTTACTTTATTCGTATTGGAGGTTGTGATGTTGGTTGTCATTGGTGTGATGTGAAAGAAAGTTGGAACCCTGATTTACACCCAGTAAGTTCAGCAGAAGAAATAGCTAAAATGGCAGTAAAACATTCCAAAACTATTGTTTTAACTGGAGGAGAACCATTGATGTGGAATTTGAGCCCACTTACTTCAATATTAAAGGAATTGGGATGCACGATACACATCGAAACTTCTGGAGCTTATCCTATGAGCGGAACGATAGACTGGATTTGCCTTTCACCTAAAAAAAACTCCTTACCACTAAAGGAGATTTATGAAAAAACACATGAGTTGAAAATGATTATCTATAATCAACATGATTTTATTTTTGCAGAGGAGCAAGCTGAAAAAGTAAATAATGAAGCTCTTTTGTATTTACAACCGGAATGGAGCAATAGAGAAAAAATGACTCCTAAAATTATAGATTATGTAATGAAAAATCCAAAATGGAAAATTTCTTTACAAACTCATAAATATTTAAACATACCTTAACTCTTAAAAAAATAGTAGGGAATAAATCTATTTAAACATTTGAAATAGAATAAATCTATACTTGTATAGTGGATTGTTATATTTTATTAAATTGTTAAACCTATTCTTATAAAACTTTTTTATTCTTGTATAAAAAAGATTAATCATCGATTGAGAATTAAATAGTCAATTAATTTGTACCTTTACGATAAGTAAAAAGAATAAAAAAAATTATCTTATGTCACTAGTAGGTAAAAAATTTCCAAATATTTCAGTAGATGCTATGGATCATATGGGAGATGATCTAAAGATTAATGTGTTTGAAGAAGCTACAAAAAAAAATAAAAAAGTGTTGTTGTTCTGGTATCCAAAAGATTTTACTTTTGTTTGCCCTACAGAATTGCATGCTTTTCAAGAAGCGTTATCAGAATTTGAAAAAAGAAATACTTTAGTTGTTGGAGCATCTTGTGATACCAATGAAGTACATTTTGCATGGTTAAATACACCTAAAGACAATGGGGGTATTGAAGGAGTGACGTATCCGATTTTAGCAGATACTACAAGAAACTTATCCAATATTTTAGGTATTCTTGATATTCAATCGTCTTCTTATGACGAAGATCATGATACAGTAATTATAGAAGGATCCAACGTTACTTATAGAGCAACTTTTTTGATAGATGAAGAAGGAAAAGTATTTCACGAGAGTGTTAACGATATGCCTTTAGGTAGAAATGTTCAAGAGTATTTAAGATTGATAGATGCTTACGCTCACGTACAAAAATACGGAGAAGTATGTCCGGCAAACTGGGAAGAAGGTAAAGAAGCAATGCATGCAGATAGAAAAGGTGTAGCTGATTATTTATCTTCTCATTAATTAATTTTAAAACAAAACTTATTATGGTACAAGAATTAGATCAAGATAACCTTCAAGAAATTGTACAAAATTCACCCATTGTTTTAGTTCAATATGCTGCCACATGGTGCGGGAATTGTAAGATTATGAAGCCTAAATTTAAAAAAATAGCTGCTGAAAATGAGAACATTCCATTCGTGATCGCAGATGCTGAAAAATTTCCGGAATCTAGAAAACTGGCAAATGTTACCAACTTACCTACATTTGCAGCTTTTAAAGATGGTAAATTAGTAAATCAAATACAAACAAACAAAATAGAACCTTTACAAGAGTTAGTCAATGAAGTTACCGGTAATTAAACATTTAACTCAATTTATTGAGAAAAATGATGAAGATTATGTGAATGAAACGATTGAAACTTTGGAAGATCTTACTGAATCACCAGGGTTGAAAGATGAAGAAATTGATGTAATTGGAGAATTAATTTCTAATATGTACGGAGCTATAGAGGTTCATAAAATGGTACAAGAAGGAATGGATCAAAAAGAAGCTTTAAACGCTTTTATGAAAAGAGTTTTAGGTTCTATTGATAAATAATTCATAGAAAGTAAAATAAAAATCCCTTAAAGTAAAAATTCTTTAAGGGATTTTTATTTAAAATACTATTTCATTTGAAATAATATTTTTGTAATTCATATTGAAATTGTATTTTCGTAAATTAAAAAAATAATAAACATAAGATTAAATGGCTATTCTTGGACAAATAAGAAAAAGAAACGGGTTATTAATAGGATTTGTAGCAGTGGCACTGCTATTATTTTTATTGGGAGGAATCGATTGGAGCAGATTGGGAGGTAAAGATCCTAATGTTATCGGGAAGGTAAACAATCAGGTGATAACTAGACAAGAATATAATAATCAACTAAACTTTATTCAAAATCAATATCAAGGTCAAGTACCATTAAATTTTTTAGAGGGACAGGTATGGAACACTCTGGTTCGAAACTCATTAATTAAACAAAAATTTAATAGTTCAGGGTTTATATTAACAGACGATATGATTTGGAATGCAGCAAGAAACTCAAACATATTTAATTCTCCTCAATATAAAGATAAAAATGGCAATATAAATGTTCAACTTATAAAACAACAATTTGAACAACTTGAGCAGAACCAAAATGCCAATTCCGAGTTAAGCCAGATGTATCAGCAATTTCTAGAACTTAAAAATAATTTGAGTGTACAAGCCATGTATAGACAATATTTTGGTTCTTATGGAGCAGGGTTATTAACCAATGCTAATGAAGTAGATATTTTGTTAGGAAATAGAGTGAATTCTGCAAACATAGAATATGTAAAAGTTGATTATAATGCATACCAAAGCAAACATCCTGTAAAAGTTACGGATCAAGATTTGCAAAATTATATTAATGCACATAAAACTCTATTTAAAATAGATGAAAATAGAACTTTGGATTATGTATATTTTCCAGGAACTGCCTCTTCCTCGGATAAAAAACAAATTTTAGATCAATTGAATAAGTTGTTAACTCATACAATTATTGATGGTGATACGATACAAGCTTTTGGAGCTGTTAAAAATGACTCCTTGTATATATCTAAGCTAAGCTCAGATCAATTGATTGATAATGATTTCAATCCAATATATAGAACTGAACAACAGTTGGCACAAGCAATTAAAAATTGGGTAAAAACGGCAGCCATAGGGCAAGTCTCATCAGTTTATGAAGATGGTGGGGCTTATGTTTACTCTAAATTAATAGGAAAGAAAAATGTAGATTCTATTCAAGGTAAAAATATATTAATATCTTTCACGGATTCAGGCTCACAACTAAAACCTAAGACACCTAGAACAAAAGAACAAGCCAAAGCGCAAGCCGATCAGTTAGTTCAACAATTAAATGCTAACCCTAATGATTTTTCTAAATTAGTAGTTCAGTATTCAGACGATCCTGGAGTGTCAAGCAATGGTGGTGTAATAAAGTTAACAACTGCCCAAGATTTTAAAGGGGAATATAAAGGCTTACAAAGGGTGCTTGAAAGTTCGCCTCTAGGTAAATATGAAGTGGTTGAAATTCCTGAAGGATACTTTGTGATTGCAATCACAGATAGAAAACCAGTCGGAACTGTATATAAACTTGCTGACATAGCTAAGAATATTGAACCTTCTGAAGCAACTGTAGATTTAGTTAGAAAACAAGCCAATACATTTATTCAAAATATCAACGGAAAATCTTCACAAGAATTTCATAACGTAGCTAAAGCTCAAAAATTCAATGCTAAACAGCAAAGAGGAATATTACGTTTTGGTACTATGTTGGAAGGACTGGGTACTGACAAAGATTCTGATATAATTGCTTGGGCTTTTAATTCTAAAAGAAATTTAGGAGACACAGAATTATTTATCACCGGAGATCAAGGATATATAGTTGCTAGAGTATCTTCATTATTTAGCGGAGGTTTAGCTGATCCTTCAATAGTTAGAAAGCAAATTGAAACAACTGTAAGAAATGAGTTGTTAGGGAAAATTATAGCTGATAAAATTAATTCTTCTAACCAATCTTTAGACCAGTTAGCCAAAGATTTTCAAACGACAAAAGAACAAGCAAACATTACTTTTGACAATCCTTCCATAGGAGGTTCTTTTGAACCTAAAGTAGGGGGAGCAGCTTTTGGTATTAAACCCAATGAGAAATCTAAGGCTATTGAAGGAAAAGCTGGGGTATATGTTATAATAACAAAGTCTATTACTAAAGGAGATAGTGGAGATAAGAAAACATTTAAAGAGCAATTGATGAACATTTACTCTCAACAAATGCCAAACTTACTTTTACAAACTCTATATCAAGAAGCAAAAATTGATGATTATAGAGCCGATATTTTAAATTCTAACCCAAGAAATTAAAACCTTACATAATAACATAAAAAAACTCTTTTTAAACTTTAAAAAGAGTTTTTTTATAATATAGATTTAAAATTTTAATTCATATTTTAAGAGCTATATTTTAAATAAAGTTAATTTAAAATAAATATAAACCTAATTTTAGAATTATATTTGTACGAGAAATTGGGCATGATTAAGAAAATAACCATATTTCCATTCATTCTATTCATAAGATTTTATCAGTTAGCTATATCGCCATGGTTAGGATCCAATTGTAGATTTACCCCCACTTGCTCTCAATATATGCTAGAGGCATTAAAATTGCATGGATTGGTTTGCGGGTTTTGGTTAGGTTTAAAAAGAATATTTAGCTGTCATCCCTGGGGCGGAAAAGGTTATGATCCAGTACCTTTAAAAAAAAATAAAAAAAGTAAATGAATCAATTATTACACATTATTTGGGATCCTAGTATTGGAATTCAAATAGGAAGCTTTACTTTAAGATATTATAGTCTAATGTACGTGATTGCATTTAGCATGGGTTTCTATCTTATGAGTAAAATTTTTAAAAAAGACAATGAAGATCAAAAGTTATTAGATCCCTTGTTTATATATATGTTTTTAGCCGTTATTATCGGAGCTCGTTTAGGACATGTATTATTTTATCAAAAAGAACTATTTATAGAAGATCCATTGGCAGTTTTTTTACCTTTCAGAACTAAGCCTGAATTTCAATTTACAGGATTTTCTGGATTGGCAAGCCATGGTGCCGCCATTGGTATAGTAATTTCCTTATACTTTTACAATAAAAAATATTTAAAAAGAAATTTACTTTGGATTTTAGATAGGATTGTAATTCCTGTGGCTATCGGAGGTATGTTTGTACGTTTAGGTAATTTTTTTAATTCAGAAATTTTAGGGAAGCCTTCAGATCTGCCTTGGTCAGTATTATTTATGCAACAAGATGTTCATGAGTATGGAGAAAGAGTTTCAAGACATCCGGCTCAGTTGTACGAAGCCTTTGGGTATTTAATTTTGTTCTTCTCTCTTGTATTTATATATTTTAAAACCAATAAGAAAAAATTTTTAGGCTGGATATTTGGTTACTTTTTAATTGTGCTTTTCGGTATCCGTTTTATAGTTGAATTTTTTAAAGAACCACAAGGGGAGGAATATATCAATTGGTTTGGTTTAAATACAGGTCAATGGTTAAGTATTCCTTTTATATTGGTAGGCATTTATATACTACTCACTTCAAAAAATCGTATTTATAGTTCTAAATAATATATCATGAAAGCATTTGTTAATAAATTAATCATAGGCACTATATTACTTATGGTAGCTATAGGATGTAAAGATTCTAACAAAATAAGTATAAGTACAAATTTTGATCAGTTAAGTGATAAAGGGTTACACATGGGAGATAAGCTCCCTTTAGAAATAAGTTCTGAAGATGGTACCATAGATTCGTATACAGTAAAATTAAATGGTAAAGACTATGAGAGTAATAACATCATATTAGATTCTACAAACTCAACTTTAGGAGCGAATACTCTAGTGGTAAATGTTAACTATAACGGGAATCATAAAAAAGAGATTGAGACTGTTTTTAACATTTATTCAAACGTAAAAGAAAAAGAATTTAATTATTCAATTATCCAAGAATATCCACACAATCCAGAATTGTTTACACAAGGATTTACCTACAAAAATGGTGTTATAACTGAAAGTTCAGGTTTGTATGAAAAATCTAAATTGGTGCGTTACCATTTAGGGGAGACAACATTTAAACAAAGCATTTCCCTTGCGCCGCAATTTTTTGCAGAAGGTTTTGCTGTTTTAAACAATAAACTTTATTTGTTAACTTGGAGAGAAAAAACTTTATTAATATATAACCAAGCAACCTTTGAATTGGAAAAGCAACAACCTTATCCCAATAATCTATCAGAAGGATGGGGGGCTACCACAATTGGAGATGACATTGTGGTATCGGATGGTTCTTCAAAGTTAAAATTTTACGATCAAAATTTTAATCTTAAACGAACAATTTCTGCCATAGGATACAATCAAATATATTCTAATCTCAATGAACTGGAATATGCCAATGGGCTTATATATGCCAATGTGTTTGAACAACCTATTATATTAGCCATAGATCCAAAAACAGGGGTTGTAGTAGCAAAAGCAGATTTTTCTGATTTAGCTAAAAAAAACCAAACCAATGCTGATGCTGTATTAAATGGAATAGCACATGTAGAGGAAAACCATTTTTTAATAACCGGGAAGCTTTGGTCAAAAATATATAAAGTTATTTTCCAAGATTAGAAATTAAAAAAATTCATTTTATATAAAATAAACAAGTAAAAATGATTGATAAAGAAAAATTTTTGTTAAAATCGTATGAATTAGGGATTATAAAATTTGGAGAATTTACTTTAAAAAGCGGGATACAATCTCCCTTTTATATAGATTTGAGACCTTTAGCCTCAAGTCCAAGTTTGCTTAAAGAATTATCAGAACTTTTATTAGAAGAAATACAAGAACCTAATTATCAACTCATTTGTGGTGTTCCTTATGCAGCCTTGCCTATGGCGACAGCCATGTCTTTAGAATCTGAGATTCCATTAATTATCAAAAGAAAAGAAAATAAAGGATATGGTACCAAAAAAATGCTCGAAGGTATTTTTACGGTAGGACAAACTTGTTTGCTTGTAGAAGATGTAATAACTAGTGGTAAAAGCTTATTTGAAACTATTGAAGAGGTTGAAAGAGAAGGATTAAAAGTAAAAGATATAGTAGTAGTTTTAGATAGAGAACAGGGAGGAATTGAACTATTGAATGAAAAAGGATATAAAGTACATAAACTATTTAGCATCCAAAACGTAATAGATATTTTATATAAAAATAACTTGTTAAAAGAGAAAGAAGTTTTAAAGATTAAAGATTTTTTAAATGGTAATTCTTTAGCTATTTCTAAAAAGCCAAGATTAAAATATGAGGAGAAAAAAGAATTGCAAGAACATCCGGTAGCAAAAAAACTTTTAAGTATTGCAATTGAAAAGAAGTCAAACTTAATTGCATCGTTGGATGTAACGCACACCTCTGAAATTTTAGATTTAGCAAAAAAAATTGGAGATTATGTAGTAGCAATAAAGTTGCATACAGATATCCTTACTGATTTTTCTGTAGATTATATAAATGAATTAAAATCTATAGCCCAAGAAAAGAATTTTTTATTGTTTGAAGATAGGAAATTTGGGGATATAGGAAATACACAACAATTGCAATTTGAACTAGGGATCTATAAAATATCAGATTGGGCAGATTTAATTACTTCTCATGTAATTGCTGGAGAGAATAGTTTAAATGTATTTAGTGAAAATATAGGGGTTGTTACTATAGCTGAGATGTCATCCAAAGGAACTTTGACCGATGTTACTTATAAACAAAAAGCGATACAAATATCAGAAAAAAACTCTAAAGTCATTGGTTGTGTCGCACAATCCTCTTTGCCAGATTCCTTATTGTTGTTTACTCCAGGAGTAAATCTAGATTCAAAAGGCGATTCAAAAGGCCAGCAATTTAATACCCCAGAAAAGGTATTTAGAGAATATTACACAGATTTCATAATAGTAGGTAGAGGGATTTATAAATCTGCTAATCCGGTTGAGGAAGCCCAAAAATATAGAGAGGAAGGCTGGAGATTTTATGAGGCAACGCTTTAATTATAATATTATTAGTGGAAAAAATAATTATTGGCATTGATCCTGGGACGAATGTAATGGGCTATGGGGTGATTCGTGTTCTTAACAAAAAAATGGATTTAGTTTGTATTGATGAATTAATTTTAAATAAAATTGACTCTCACGCTTTAAAACTTAAAAAAATTTTTGATAAAACACTCGCTTTAATCGATACCTATCATCCGGATGAACTAGCGATTGAGGAACCTTTTTATGCGAAGAATGTGCAATCCATGTTAAAACTAGGACGAGCGCAAGGGGTAGCTATGTCGGCTGGACTTTTAAGAGAAGTTCCAATTACAGAATATTTGCCAAAAAAAGTTAAAATGGCAATTACCGGTAATGGGAATGCTTCCAAAGAACAGGTGGCAGGAATGCTTAAAACCCTATTAAATTTAAAAGAATTTCCGACAAAATATCTGGATGCTTCAGATGGTCTGGCGCTTGCCGTATGTCATTTTTTAAATAGTGGTACTTCTTCATTAGCAAATAAAAAAAGTTATACCGGTTGGGAAGCCTTTGTAAAAAATAATCCAAAGAAGGTAAGTAAGTGATAAAAGTTATACAGGAATTTCTTGTAAATACTAAAATATGGGTATCATTAATGATTACCGCCTTATCCGTATTTTTAGGGTTAGCTAATCATCAAATAGATTTAAATAAACAACTAATACTTTTTTTTTCTTCATTGGCAGCCTATAATTTCATATGCTTTTATGAAATATGGAAAACTAAAACTTTAAATCATAGATCTTTATATATCTTCATTTTAAGTATAGGGACAGTTGTATATTTATTTTTTAAACAAAATAACTTATACAGGCTTATAGCTCATACTATAATTTTATCAGTATTAGTTTTAATGTACAATTCAAGAATATTAAAGCTACATTTTAGGTCTATCTCTTTACTCAAAATATTTATAATATCATTTGTGTGGACCTATGCCATATTTTGGATGGGTAACGCAATAGATTTTTCCATTGGATTATTTATATCTGTGTATTTATTTGTATTTGGAATAACTATACCCTTTGATGTTTATGATATAAGAGAAGATAAAATACTCACGATTCCCAAATGGATAGGTATTAAGAAGAGTAAATGCATATCTTACTTTAGCTTAGTAGTTTCATGTATAATTTTAATTTATAGCCTCAATTCATATATATACACTGCTTATAAAATTAGTTGGGGAATTAGTTGCCTGATAGCAATGGTTATGGTTTATTTTACGAATTGTAAACAAGCGTATCTATATACGCGTTTTTGGGTTGAAGCCTGTTCAAGCTTTCCACTTCTCCTCTTATATATATTTAAATAAGTAAAAAGCCGTCATAATTTTTATGACGGCTTTTAGCACTCATTAAAAAGTTGTTATGAGTTTTAACGGAATCTATCTACAGATTTTATAAGTTTTTCGTCCTTATTGATATATTTATTTGCCATGGCAAGCAGAATAATCAGCAGAACCGGAACAAAAAATTCAACACCTTTCATAGGAGAAAGAACTCCTCCAGGAGAGCTTAGTAGATGGTAAACCATATAACTAATTAACATTACGTTGATAATTATATTTAGATAATTAATTTTCATTTGTATTTTTCTCTTTTTAAAACTAAATAGAGAAAAGAAAGACAATAAACCAATCAAAAATAATAGACACATATCTATCCAATCATCAGGAATAAGGTCAGTAATAAATCCAGCAACAAGACTTAATATTCCAGTAATCGTTAAAAAAATACTCTGAATTCTCTGAATCAAGATTTATAGTTTTAAAGCTACAAATATAAAAAAAATTCGTGTTTTAATAAAATATTTTGTAATATTGCCTTACAAACTACTAAAGATTAGTACAGTATATTCTATAAATTAGAAAGTCACTACTTTGTCTTGAACAAAAAACAAATTAATCAAGTTTATTTTTTACGATAATAACAACATTTAAATCATTTTATTTAACATATATATGTTTGAGGAACAGAAGCTAAAAGCAATGAAGGTTGCTGAATTGCAAGAGATTGTAAATAAATTAGGTATCAAAACTTCAGGGTCAAAAAAAGCAGATTTAATAGAATCTATTTTATCTAAACAAAAAAATGAGGAAAATATAGATAATTCAGAATCTCATAATTTTACTTCAGAAGAATCTACCAATCATGATAAAGTCCTTGAAGAAGATAAATCTCAAAGAAAAAGAATTGTATCTAAACAGTCTCAAGATAAGCCTTCAAATCCCAAACAAGTAAATATAAATGTAGAAGATAATATTAAAAGTTCTTCTATTGAAGAAAAAAAAGATAGATTTCCTGAGGAAACTATTGTAGAAAGTCAGCAGGCAAGACGTTCTCAAGTTATTTTAAAAAAGAATTCTGGTAGCACTCATTTTCAAAAACCAACAGTAGAGAAAGAAGAAAGAAAAACTACAGATGATGTAGAAAAAAATAATTTTCAAAAGAAAAGAAAGCCCAACGACTACAATAAACCCAATAATAATCATTCCAATAAATATAGATCTTCAGAGTATGAATTTGAAGGCATAATAACAGCGGAAGGGGTGCTTGAAATTACCCAAGACGGTTACGGTTTCTTACGCTCATCGGATTTTAATTATCTATCCTCTCCAGACGATGTTTACGTATCACTATCTCAAATTAAACTCTTTGGATTAAAAACTGGAGATACAGTTACAGGTGAAGTTCGTCCGCCTAAAGAAGGAGAAAAATTCTTTCCTTTAGTTAAAATTATTGAAATAAATGGAAGAGAGCCTTCTTATGTTAGAGATAGGGTTTCTTTTGAACATTTGACTCCATTATTTCCAGAAGAAAAGTTTAAATTAGCAGGTGTAGGAGCAACGCTTTCCACTCGCGTAGTAGACTTGTTTTCTCCAATAGGAAAGGGACAAAGAGGAATGATAGTGGCTCAACCCAAGACAGGAAAAACTCTTTTATTGAAAGATATTGCAAATGTAATATCTATGAATCATCCAGAGGTATATATGATTGTACTTCTTATAGATGAGCGACCGGAAGAGGTGACAGATATGCGAAGAAGTGTAAAAGGAGAAGTTATTGCTTCTACTTTTGATGAATCTGCAGAAAAACATGTTAAAGTAGCTAATATTGTTCTTTCAAAAGCGCAGAGAATGGTTGAATGTGGGCATGACGTTGTAATATTATTAGATTCAATCACAAGACTAGCCAGGGCATACAATACCGTATCTCCAGCGTCTGGAAAAGTACTATCAGGAGGTGTAGATGCCAATGCTTTACATAAACCAAAAAGATTTTTTGGTGCAGCTAGAAATATAGAAGGAGGAGGATCTCTTACTATTATAGCGACGGCTCTTATTGATACGGGTTCTAAGATGGATGAAGTTATCTTTGAAGAATTTAAAGGAACAGGAAATATGGAGTTGCAGTTAGATAGAAAAATTGCAAATAAAAGAATTTATCCTGCTATAGATCTAGTTTCGTCATCCACGAGAAGGGATGATATTTTACTAGATCCAGTTACCCAACAAAGGATGTGGATTCTAAGAAATCATTTAGCTGATATGAATTCTTTAGAGGCTATGGAATTTTTAAAAAATAGATTATCTAAATCAATCTCTAACGAAGAATTTTTACTTACTATGAATAAATAAGTTATAGTTCTTATTTATTCAAGAGATTTTTAGGAATGTTTGTAAATTAATAACTGTTTGGATTTAACGGTTAGTAAATTCATCATTATAAACATTCAATAAAAGAAAAAAGGTTGATAATAATATAGGTCCAAAGATTAAACCTAAAAAACCAAATATTTTCATTCCAAAAATTACTCCGAAAATTGTAATTAATGGATGTACGTTGTCTAACTTTTTTAATAAGGTAAATCTAGCTATATTATCAGAAGACCCAACGATAATAAATCCATATAAAACAATAAATATAGGTTGCCAGGTTTGGCCAGAAGTAAATAATATAATTCCTATGGGTAGATAGGCTAAGGCTGCCCCAACTAAGGGGATCATTGCAGCAAATGTGGTTACAGCAAACCAAAACCATAAGTTATCTAAACCAATCATTATATAACCAATAGTTGCTATAATACCTTGAATTAATGCTACGGCTGGTATACCAATGGAATTGGCTAATATCATTCTTTTTAAACGATTTCCTAATTTTAAAGTATTTTCTAATTTTAAAGGAGACCATTGGGTTAAAGTACTCTCTAGTTTACGAATATTCATAATCATAAAAAAGAAAATTAAAATAGAAAATACAAAAACTACACCTATATTTATAGTGGAATTGAGTATTTGGGGGATAAATTTTCCAGCCCAACTGCTAACTTTTAAAAGATTTTCTTTACTTAAGAGATCAAAATTATACTTCGTTTGTAAATCGTGCATAATTTTGAGAATAGAATCATTTAAGTTTTTGGAATATGCAATAGCTGTTGATACTTTGGAATAAGTTAGTTCTATAATAAGATAAACAGGAGCTGAAATAAGTATAAAAGCTAATACAAAGATTAAAAAAACCGTTAACCATTTATTCCATTTATTTTCTTCAGTCAGTTTTAAAAATAAATCTCTAGATAGGGTATATAAAGTAATAGCGCCTAATAAACTTGGTAGAAATATTACCAGTTGGCTGAATATTAAGGTAAATAGTAGCAATAATATAACAATAAATAGAACTTGATGTATAGTTTTTTTGCTTATTTTATCAACCATTGTGTATTTAAATTTGATGTAAATATAAAATTAAAATGTAAAAAAACGGTTGAATTTATTATAATGCTAGTTCAGTTTAGTTAATTTTTTTTCAACCCAAATAGTTGCAAAAGGAAAGAAGGCTGACATTAAAGCAAATACAAAATCTTCATCGTCCCACTTATACAATTTGCGTGCATAAACAGCTAATATTAAGTACGCCGTAAAAAAAAATCCATGAATAATTCCCGATGGAATCATAATAATAGGAGTATTAAACATATATTTTAAAGGCATAGCAACAAGAAAAAGCAGAAAGCAACTAAATCCTTCAGCATAACAAACTAATTTAAAATATTTATCTAAATTATTATTATTATTCATAGTACGAATATACCATCAATTTACAAATTTAGAATTATAATTTGATTATTCGCTTATGAATGATTAATATTGTATCGAAAATGGCTTAATTTATATGAATACTATATAGAAATTCGAGTATGAAAAAATATTTTATCTTCTTTTTATTATTTTTATTACCTTTTGCTGGAAAAAGTCAATCTAAAATTAACGTAATCTTTCAAATCGTTGATGCTAAAACTAAAAAATGTTTAAGTAACGATTTAAATAAAGAAATTACATTCCAGTATAAATATGATTCCTTATTTAAGGATATTAAAACATTTACTACAAATAAATGTTTTAATAGTTATACGATTTCTAAAAAAACAGGTAGATTTAAAATATTAATTTCAGTATCAGGATATCAAACTCAAGAAATTATTTTTGATGTTAAAGAAAAAACATTAGGTCCGCTATATCTAGGCAAAGTTTATGTTAACCTTCCCAATAATCAACAAATGTTGAAGAAAAACAAGTTCAATAAGAACCAAGGGATTGTCGTGAGTGGTAAAAAGGAATATCTAAAACCTAAAGAGATTCCCAAACAAAATCAAGATAAGATAGGAGATAAGGATTCTACTGTAGGAATACAATATACTAAAAGCATAGGTGAAGATAGTATATCTACTCTTCCAAGTTTAAAGTCGAGTACTTTAAAACCCACTCCATTTAACAATAATGATGACAATATTTATTTATATGATAAAGATAAATTACTTTCCTCAAATCCTAACACGAAGTGGAATGTAGATAACCATAGCAATAAATATAAACCTTTGTCAAGTTTTCCTATTTTAAATAAAAATGAAACGTCAAATGTTTACACTCCTATTGATAATTCTATAAAAAATCATGAGAGTGAGGAAAAGCCATTAGAATCTAATGTTCATATAAACAACGAATCAACTCTAAATCTCATATTTAAAATAGTTGATAGTAAAACAAATGCTTGTTTAACAGATGATTTAAATAAAGAAATTAAATTTCAATACAAATATGATTCCTTATACAAGGATGTAAAAACATTTAACACAGCTAAGTGTTATAATAGTTATACGATTTCTAAAATACCAGGAAAATTTAGAATTTTAGTATCTGCTATAGGCCATCAAACTCAAAGTATAGACTTTGATGTTGTAGAAAGTCTTCCTGATACCTTACTTATAGGTAATGTTTACATGAATAATATTGGAAATATAGGGGAAGTTCCGGATACTCTAAGCAATAGCGAAATAACAAATATGGAAGGAGTGGTTGTAGTAGGTGGAAAAAAAGAAATGATAAAAGTGGAAGCGAATAAAACCACATATTCAGTGAAAGATAATGAGTTACTTTCAGGGGGTAATGCAGAAGAAGCATTAACTAAAATCCCAGGTGTTATTAAAGGTTATGGGGGAGAATTAACCGTTAATGGTAAAAGTATGGCTATATATATAGATAATTCACCTACCGGTTTGTCAGGTTCTGATTTGGAAGGATTATTGCAAGGAATGCCTGCAAGTTCGATTGAAAAAATAGAAATAATTTCTAATCCTGGAGCTTCTTATGAAGCTAATACTGGGGGAGGGATTATTAATATAGTTACCAATGGAAGAGCATCACTTGGATTAAATGGTACGGCAACAGTGAACTATCGTTTTAATAAACAAAACATTGTTAGTCCATCTATCAGTTTAAATACCCGTAAAGGATCTGTAGGTTTACAGCTAAACTCAGGCTTTAGTTATAGAGAAAATGAAACTTTAACTTCTTATAATAGAGAGTTTACCTCTTTTTCACCCTCTGTTTTAATGAATCAAAATAATAATAATAGCAGTTACAATCGTTTCTACTATTTTAGACCTTCCGCAAATATTCGTTTAAATGATAGAAGTAATATTCTTATAAACTATAATTTTAATTATAGCCATGATAATAACTCCAATTTGGGCGTATTATCAGGTATGGATAATTCAGGGAATTTAAATCTTATAAATAACTTCAATTCTAAAAATGATAATACGAACCATGAAATAATTGCAAAGTACAGAACAGAAATTGATAGTTTAGGGAAAGTATTTGATATTACTGCTTATTACTCTAATTTCAATAAAAATTTGCAAAATAGAGGTATACAAAATAATTTAGGTATATATGATTATTCAATAAATGAAATCGATTCAAAGTCAGATAACTTTTATCTTAAGTCAAATATTGAAATACCTATCCATGAATTAGATTTAACAATAAATGCGGGTGGAAAATTTTCATTAAATAGCTCTTCAAGCAAAGGGAAATATAATTTATTAAATAGCTCACCATTAATATTTGATAATCCAAATTACAATACTTTTATGGATTTTAAATATGATGAAAATCAATATGCATTATATACGGAGTTAAGCAAAAACTTTAATAAGTTAAGTATAACCGCTGGTTTAAGATATGAAAACTTAGAATATACTAGTAAAATAAAAGAAAGCTTACAAAAATCAAAACATTCATTAGAAAAATTTTACCCATCATTTAGCTTATTGTATAGGCTTAATTCAACCATCAATTTTAATGCTTCCTATAGGAAAAGTATTTCGCTTCCTTCTTATACTAGCTTAGATCCAAATATTACTGGGTATTATGATGAATACAATACCACTACGGGTAATTTATTTTTAGAACCCAATTATTATGATAATTATGAAGCTTCTATAAGCGCATTCAATTATTTAAGACTCGGTTTTCAATATACTCATTCAAAAAGCATTAACCTTATGAGTTATGAGAACGCACCAAATTCGTTAGTGGTAAATCAAACAACTAAAACTTATAACGGAGTTAATAGTTATAATATATCCTTAGGAGTTCCAGTTCCGTTTGAGTTAATTACTAAAGGGAAAAAGTTTTTCGATGAACCCATGAATGTAAATAAAATGAGTTTCTTTTATTTTTATACAATGTATAATTACTATAAGATTGATGACTATCCTTATATGGATAAAGTGAAACCTATGTGGTTTTATGCTTTATATACTCAAATTGTTCTTCCTAAAGAAATTAAATTAACTGGATTTTACTTATTCAGTTCCAAGGATGGCTATTTCCAAATATATAAATCACAACAGCCGATAAATTATTCTAATATAGAATTATCAAGATCTTTCTATAATAAGAATTTAAAAGTTTCTTTAGGGATGAATAATGTATTTAGCCCAACTAAATTAAAAGCACAGATTACTAATCCGAATTTATTAACCAATTTTTATCAAAGGAATCAAAATCAATTATACTATATAAAATTATCGTATAATTTTGGAAAACTTAAAAATATGAAAAAAGAAAATACGGAAATTGAAACCGATAAGACTAAGGAAAGTAATCAACTAATTCCAACCCCCTTAAATCCTTAAAATTTAAAAGGTCGGCTTATTTATAGCCGACCTTTTTTAAAATTATTTTTTTAGCATTTTTATATGTTCAATTCCATCTTCTAAATATATTTTTCCAATTTCTTCAAAACCTAATTTTTTATAAAAATTAGTGGCGTAAAATTGAGCACTTATTTTAATAGGCTGTTTACCTAGAAGATTGTATAAATTTTCAATTGATTTATTCATAAGTATTTTACCTAAACCAATGGAACGAAATTTGTTTTTTACAACAACTCTTCCAATAGAAGCTTCAGTAAAGGAAATATTCTTAGGTAGAATTCTAGAATATGCACCCAATTCATTTTTTATATATATTAACATATGATAAGCTTTTAAATCTTTGTCATCTAAATCCTGATATATAGAGTTTTGTTCAATAATGAAAACTTCACTTCTAAGTTTTAATAAATGATAAAGCTCAGTTATTGACAATTCATTAAATCTTTTAATTTTTAGAGATATTTCCTCAGATTTATTTTGCATTTTTTATAAAATATTCAACTTTTTCAACCATTTCTTTAGAACCACAAATAAAAGGCGTGCGTTCATGTAATTCAGACGGAGTTATATCTAATATACGATTAAATCCATCGCTAGCTTTGCCACCGGCCTGTTCTGTTAATAAAGCGATGGGGTTGCATTCATACAACAAACGTAATTTACCTTTAGGCGCATTAGAATACGAAGGATAAATATATATTCCACCTTTTAATAGATTTCTATGAAAATCCGCCACTAACGATCCAATATATCGAGAGGTATAAGGGCGATCTTCATTTTCTTCTTGACAATATTTTATATAGTTTTTAATGCCTTGTGGGAATTTTATGTAATTCCCTTCATTGATAGAATAAATTTTTCCATTTTTAGGTATTTGAATGTTAGGATGTGAAAGATAAAAAGTACCTAAGGAAGGATCTAAAGTAAAACCATTAACCCCATTTCCTGTCGTATAAACAAGCATGGTAGAAGAACCATAAACGATATATCCAGCAGCAACTTGGTTTTTTCCAGGTTGTAAAAAATCCTCTGCCTGAACGGAACCTTCTAAAGATGTTCTTCTATAAATAGAAAATATGGTGCCTACGTTAACATTTACATCAATGTTTGAAGATCCATCTAAAGGATCAATAAGAACCACATATTTGCTTAAACTAATATTATTTTTAGCATGAACTTTAATATAGTCCTCATTCTCTTCGGAAGCAATTCCGCATACCACTTCTCGATTATTGAGCGCAGCTATAAAAGTTTCATTAGCAAAAACGTCTAGTTTTTGCTGTTCTTCGCCTTGGATATTATGATTCCCCATAGCACCAACAATATCAACCAAACCAGCTTTATTAACTTGTTGGTTAACTACTTTAGCTGCTAGTTTTATGGAGCTTAAGAGTCTAGAAAGTTCTCCAGATGAATATTGGAAATCGGCTTGTTTCTCAATAATAAATTCACCTAAGGTTTGTGGGTTTTTAGTTTTAGTATTTATCATTTTAATTCAATTATGAATTTTTCAAATATATTCAAATTTTAAGTAGTTATTTAGTTATAAATAGAATTGTTATATATTTGTTCATATTCCTATGAATCAGTAGCGTTTTTAAAAAAATCTTGCTTAGATGTTTAATTAATGATACAATTAGTAAGAAAAAAGTTTAGAAACGATGGAGATAGAATATAAAATTAATAAACAATGAGCTTAATATCTATTAAAGATTTACAATATGTTTTAAAACTAAATAAATTTGGCTTTTTAGGGGAAAGTTTGGCTTGGGTATTAATGCATATTCTAAGACTTAATAAAGTCAATAATATATATGATAAAGTAAAAAATTTAACAGCTCAAGAAGCATATCAGAGAATTTTAGACGAACTAAAAGTAACCTATAAAATACATGAAGAAGATTTAAAAAGAATTCCCGAAAGCGGACCATTTATCATAGTTTCAAATCATCCTTTAGGGGCATTAGACGGAATAATACTTATGAAAATTATTTCTGAACGAAGATCGGATTTTAAGATTATGTCTAATTTTTTACTAAAAAAAATAGAACCTTTAAAAGATATAATTATACCCGTTAACCCATTTGAAACACGTAAAGATGTTTTTGATAACAAAACGCCAATTATGGAAGCTTTACGATATTTAAAGCAAGATCATTGCATAGCAATGTTTCCTGCAGGAGAAGTTTCGCATTACAATAGAAAAACAAAAAAATATGAAGATAGGGAATGGCTAGAAGGTAGTTTGAAATTAATGAAAATGGCAAAAGTGCCCATTATTCCTATTTATTTTCACGCAAAAAACAGCAATTTTTTTTATAAAATGTATGACATTCACCCGGATCTACAAACGGCAATGCTTCCGGTTGAAATGGTTAGGAAAAGAAAGAAACCGATACAAATACGAATAGGGAAATCCATTTCCGTTAAACAGCAAAATGATTATCCTACAATTAAAGAATATGGAAACTTTATAAGGAGTAAAGTGTATATGCTAAAATCTTTTTACACTGTTAATAAAGATCCATTTAAAAATTTAAGATTTCTTTCAGTCGCAACAATGATGAAATCGGCGAATTCTGCCAAACAGAAACCTATCATAGATGAAACTCCAAAAGAATGCATCTTAAAAGAAATAGAATTACTTAGAGAATTTAATTGTGATTTGTTTACCAATTATCAATACGAAGTTTTTTTTGCAAAACCCGAAAAAATCCCTAATATCTTAAGAGAGATTGGCAGGTTGAGAGAAATAACCTTCAGGGAAGTAGGTGAGGGAACCAATGAAGCTTTTGATTTAGATGAGTTCGATCAGTTTTATCGACATCTTTTTCTTTGGGATAGTGGAAAACAAGCCATAGTTGGTTCCTATAGAATGGGAATGGGAGAGGAGATCTACAAAAAACATGGAATTAAAGGTTTTTATACAGCTTCATTGTTTGAATATGACCAAGAAATACAACCTTTTTTTAGAAAAAGTATTGAAATGGGACGTGCATTCATAATGAATGAATTTCAGCAAAAACCAATGCCGTTATTTTTACTATGGAAAGGAATTGTTCATGTATGTTTAAGAAATCCTTATTATAAATATTTGATTGGAGGAGTAAGCATTAGCAATCAATTTTCAAATTTTTCAAAATCTATAATGGTAGAGTTTATGCGCTCGCATTATTACGATGCTTACGTGGCGCAATTTGTACATCCAAAAAATGAATTTAAAGTAAAATTAAATGATACTGAAAAAGATCTTTTTTTTGGCGCGGCTGAAAATGATTTGAATAAATTTGACAAATTAATAGACGAATTAGAACCCTCTTTAAGATTACCTGTACTTATAAAAAAATACTTCAAACAAAACGCTAGAGTAATAGCATTTAATGTAGATCCTAAATTTAATGATGCTATTGATGGATTAATGTATATAAGAATAAGTGACATTCCTAGTGATACGATTAAACCAGTTCTCGATGAATTACAAAAAGAAATGGATAAAGAAAAAATTAGTAGTTAATATATTATTAAATATTTTTTAACTAAAATTTTTGTCATTTAATTTTAAAACAATAATATTTACTAAACAATCTTATTAACAAAACATAAGTTTTTTAATTTTTAGCTTATTTAGCTAAATAATACTCAATATTTAATTGTTGTTTATAAAATTCTAATAATTTATTTTCACACTAAATTGTTATCGTTAAATTTTATATATTTATCGTATTAATTTAATATAAATAATGATAAACAGTTTATTAAATAAAAAATCTATTAATCAATTAGATACAGTTAAAGTAAAGCAGGGGAGATTTGTAAATTTTACTGATTCTGTATCTGTGGAAGAGCCTCTCGAGATTAGAATTTTGTTTGGATCGACTGGAAATAAAACGGAAAAAAATATTTCCATTACCATGAGAACTCCAGGGAATGATGTGGAACTGGCAATAGGTTTTTTATTTACAGAAGGAATAATTAATTCCTATAAAGAAATAAAGACTGTGAAAAGTACCGAAGAAGGTACTCCTTTATTGCAAGAAAATAGAGTTATAGTAGAGTTGTCAGACGGCTATAATCCGGAGATAGGGAATTCTGATCGGAATTTTTATACAACATCTAGTTGTGGTGTCTGTGGTAAAAGCTCCATACAGGCTATAAAAACAGTGAATAAGTATCAAAATATTAAAAAAAAATCATTAAAGATAAATACAGAAATTTTTTATGCTCTAGCCGAGGTATTAAAGAAAACCCAATCAAATTTTGAAATTACAGGGGGTATTCATGCATCAGCAATTTTTGATTTAGAAGGGAATTTAAATGCTATGAGAGAAGATGTTGGTAGGCATAATGCACTAGATAAATTAATCGGGTATTTTTTAATCAATAATCATTTGCCACTAAATGATAAAATACTTTTATTAAGTGGAAGAGCAAGTTTCGAACTTATTCAAAAAGCATCAATGGCAGGGGTTTCATTAATAGCTTCCATAGGAGCTCCGTCAAGTTTAGCAGTAAGTATAGCAAAAGAATTTGATATGACATTGATTGGGTTTTTAAAGAAAGATAGTATGAATATTTATCACAAATCATTAAAGCATTCTTTTTACTAAAAAGTATTTAGAATATTTAAATCAATATTCGTAATAATATAAACATAGATTATAAGTATACTACTAAACAGAGAATAGTTATGGCTAAAGATAATAATACAGAAAATTTAGAATCAAAGGATCCAAAAGATGAAAATCCATATAATTTAACAGGAAAATTAAAAGTAAGTGATCCAGAAAAAAAGGCAGCTGGTTTTACAGCAGTAAAGGTTTCGTTAGAAAACCTGATTGATGAAAAAACTTTATTAAGAGGAGGAAAGGCATTATTTAGCATGAATCAATTCACAGGGTTTGATTGTCCCAGTTGTGCATGGCCAGATCCAGATGATGAACGATCTTCTCTAGGTGAATACTGCGAGAATGGTGCAAAAGCTTTGGCAGCAGAAGCTACTAGTAAAAAACTTGATCCAGAATTTTTTCAGGAAAACTCTGTCTATGAGCTTTCAAAACTTGATGATTTAAAAATTGGAAAATTAGGTAGATTAACTCACCCATTATATTTACCTCCGGGAGGAACCCATTATCAAGCCATTGAGTGGCAGGATGCATTTAATAAAATAGCAAATCATCTTAATGAATTAGATTCACCCGATCAAGCAGCATTTTATACCTCTGGTAGAACCAGCAATGAAGCTTCATTTGTATATCAGTTATTTTGCAAAGAGTTTGGAACCAATAATATGCCAGACTGTTCAAATATGTGTCATGAAACTTCAGGTACAGCATTGTCTCCAACCATAGGTATAGGTAAAGGAACGGTTAAATTGGAAGATCTGTACGAAGCTGAGATTATCATTAGCATCGGACATAACCCAGGCACTAATGCTCCAAGAATGTTAAGCGCTTTAGAAAAATGTAAAAGTAATGGAGGTAAAATTATTTCAATAAACCCTTTGCCTGAAGCAGGTTTATTTGGATTTAAAAATCCACAAGAAATTAAAGGTATGCTTGGTGGAGGAGTTAAGTTAACGGATGTTTATTTACCGGTTAAAATAAATGGGGATATGGCTTTATTAAAAGCTTTAGAGATCCTATTATTTGAATTTGAAAAACAATCCCCAGGTAAAGTTCTAGATAAATCATTTATTCAAGAAAAAACCGTAGGCTTTGAGGAATTTTCTAAACAATTTTCTAAATATAAATTAGAAGATCTGTCCGTAGAATGTGGTATTTCCGTACAACAATTGCGTGAAGTTGCAGAAATGTTAGCCTTTAAAAATCGAATAATTATCTGTTGGGGAATGGGTATAACTCAGCAACCCAACGGTGTAGATATGGTGAAAGAAATGCTTAATATTCTCTTGATGAAAGGGAGTATAGGAAAGAAGGGAGCCGGTGTTTGTCCAGTGCGTGGACATAGTAATGTGCAAGGGAATAGGACAATGTTAGTGAATCATAAACCTACAGATGAACAACTAGATACGTTGGAAGAAGTATACGGATTTAAAATGCCAAGAAGTCATGGTTATGATGTAGTTCATACTATCAAAGCCATGCACGAAGAAAAGGTTAAAGTTTTATTCTGCATGGGAGGAAATCTTTTATCAGCAGCTCCCGATACAAACTTTACCTCAAATGCGATAAAGAAATTAAACCTTTTAGTTACAGTTTCTACCAAATTAAACAGAGGACATTTAGTTCACGGTAAAGAAGCAATTATTCTACCTACGTATTCACGTTCAGATATGGATATTATGGACGATGAGGTTCAGATTATAAGTACCGAAAACTCCATGGGAGTAGTTCAAGCCTCCAAAGGGGTATTAAAGCCAGTTTCCAATAATCTGATTAATGAAATGCAAATTGTTTGTAGGATGGCTTTAGCAACCTTTGGAGAAAAAAGTAAAGTTAATTGGAAGCGTTTTCATGATAGTTATGATGCTGTTAGAGATGATATTGCTAAGTGTATACCAGGTTTTGAAAATTACAATGAGAGAGTGCGAGTGAAGGGAGGTTTTTATCTGCCTAATGGAGCAAGAGACAAACAGCAATTTTCTTCAAGCTATAACTATAAAGCACCCTTTACTATTTCTGACGTGCCGGAAAATAGATTGGAAGATGATGAATATTTAATGGGGACAACACGAACACACGATCAATTTAACACAACGATATATGGAATGAATGATCGGTACAGAGGGGTGCATAATGAGCGTAGAGTGATCTTTATGAATGAAGATGACATACAAAAAGCAGGGTTAAAGAATGGGGATAAAGTTGATTTATTTAATTACGATAATAATGTAGAAAGAATTGCTCCACTGTTTATAGTAGTTTCTTATAATATTCCTAAAAAGAATACTATGACTTATTTTCCTGAAACGAATGTATTAGTGCCTATTGATAATATTGTTAGAGGAAGTAATATGCCAGCATCTAAATACGTGAAAATTAAAATTAAAAAACACGATCCTAAAATTTATGATAGAATTGAGGTGTAGTTTCATAAGTTTAAAATTATTAAAAGATAAATATTAAATCTAGATTTATAAAAAAAATAATAGATTTATATAAAGCTAAGTCAAACTAAAACCCGATTCATTAATAATTGAATCGGGTTTTTATTTTTTTTAATCTTAGTTTCAATAGAATAAGAAGCTAAAAATTAATTTATTAAGTTAATAGATAAAATTAAATTTAGAGAAATTATATAATAGTAATTTACTAGAGTAATATTTTTTTTATTAAGAAAGCAATCTATAAAAAAATAAATGAATAAATAATATATTTATATCATTATTATATAATTTTATTTAAATTTGCTCATCAAAAAAAACTAATTATAATTAATTATTCTAATATATAAGTATTTATACTTATTAAATCCCAACCATCTTACTATAGATTAAAGTAATATCAAGCACTCATATTATGCTTTATGATAAAGATATATATGTTCAGGATTTGGTATGCACAATTAATAACCTTTTAATAATTACTTATGACAGAAAAATCAAGAGTAAAACTAACTCCTTTTCAAAGTCTATTCTACTATGAATGGCTAAAGAATCCATTGCGGAACGATTATAATATGGTAATGGATAGTTTTGTAAACGGTGATCTATGCGTTAAAAAGTGCGAAGCTGCATTTTTAAAATTAGTGAATGAGCACTTTGTTTTTTTTCATAATCCTAGGGTTTATGAAGGAACTTTTTATTGGAAGTTAAGAAACAAAGCTAAAAAAGTAATAGATTATTTTCCTGCTAAATTAACGGAAGATGAAATCTACAATTATATTTCTAAACCTTTTAATCTTGAAAAAGATCTGCAACTTCGATTAGGTATTGTAAAGCTAGAAAAAAGTAAATACAGGATACTTTTAGTAATATCCCATTTAGTTATTGATGGTATTACAACCAACCAGATTTATGAAAAATGGGCAGCCATTTACAACGGTATAGGATATACAACCTTTTCATTTGAAAAACAAATGGAAATGCACAATCAATTAAACGAATATTTTGATTCAATTTTAATTAAAAATAAAGAGGAAATCCATGGGTTTTGGAAAAAACATTTAGAGAACCTTACCGGAATTGATTTAAATTTTTTAAAAAATAATCTTTCAAGTCAAAAAAGCCCCAAACGTTTAGTTAGTGAAATTGTATTTACCTATGATGGAACTATATATAATCAATTAAACAGTTTAAAGCATCTTTATAAGATAACCCCATATGTGTTTGGACAACTAGTTTTAGCAATTTTATTGCATAAAGTATCAGGAGCAGATAATATCCCTATTAGTTACCCCATTGCTATTCTAGAAGGGACTGATTTTATTTACGGGGCTCATGTAAATACTATGATTGTAGATTACAGGTTTCATGAAAAAACAACTTTAGAAGAAACCATCCAGAATGTATTACAATTTTTTAAAGATCTAAAAACTTCAAAAGCAAAATATTTACCAACCTCACAAATCGTTCAATATGCAGAAAATTCAAATATACTAGATATAGGTTTTGCTCAAACATTTTTACGAGATTTTGAGCCAAATTTAGATGGAATTACGTTTGAAGAAATAAACCATGAATACCAAATTGATCTAGTTAATCAATTGTTATTTGAACAAGAATTACACAATAAAAATATTAATTATAGAGTAAAGTATGATAAAGATTTATTAGATGAAAATTTAGTAAAAAATTTTATTCAACTATATCAAAAGTTGTTTTTAGAAATATTAAACGATTTAATTAGTGAGAATAAAAATAGAGAAATCACTACTTACAAATTACTAAACGAAAAAGAACCAGAATATTTTAAAATAGTAAATAAATGGAACCAAACGTATGTTCATAAAAATACTGCTCCTACAATTCATGAAATATTTGAAAAAAAAGTAAAGCAGAATCCTCTCAACAAAGCACTTATTTTTCAAGATGTAGAATATACTTATAGTGAATTAAATGAAAGAGCAAATAAATATGCAAAGTATTTAAAGGAAAAATATCAAATTAGAAAAGGAGATATAATAGTACTTGTTCTTGATCGTAATGAACATATTATAACTATTATTTTATCTATGTTAAAATTGGGTGCAATTTATGTGCCTTTAGATCCACTCTTGCCTGATTCAAGAATTGAATATGTAGTTAAGGATACACATTCAAAGCTAATTATTACAAATAAAAATTATTTTGAAAGAATTTTTAAAATTATATCCGAAGTTGAAATTATTGATAAAGAAGAGTTATGGGATAAAACATTAATTCATTATTCAAGTGATAACTTAGTGAATTTAACGAATCCAGAAGACATCGCTTACATCATTTACACAAGTGGAACTACGGGTAATCCAAAAGGAGTTATGGTTATGCATAAAAATGTAACCAATTTAGTTTTCAATGCGGATTATGTATCAATTGATAATACAGATAGAATACTAAGTTTGTCAAATTATCAATTTGATGGATCTGTATATGATTTTTTCACTGCTTTATTGCATGGTATTCCTTTAGTATTAGCAGATAAAGAAGATTTAATAAATTCAGCACTTTTAAATAAAAAAATTAAAAAGTATAAAATTACCAATGTTCTAATAACTACAGCTTTATTCAATATGCTAGTTGATGAAGATTTGTCTGGTTTTAGAAATTTAAAATATATTCTTATTGGAGGAGAAGCAGCCTCTGTAGTTCATGTTTCTAAATTTGTAAAAAAGTATCAGAATGTTACACTAATTAATGCCTATGGACCTACAGAGACCACTACTTTTTCTACTTGTTTTTTGATCAATCCTCAAAAAATATACAATATTATTCCCATTGGGAAACCCATACCTAATGTTACTAATTATATTTTAGATAAAGAAAGAAATCCTGTTCCAGTGGGAGTTGTAGGGGAGCTTTATATTGGAGGTGATGGAGTGTCTAAAGGATATTTGAATAATTTACCATTAACATCAGAACGATTTATTATTAATCCCTTTCAAACTGAGAAAGAAAAAGAATTAAATTACAATTCTACCATTTATAAGACTGGAGATTTAGTAAGATATCTTCCAGATGGTAACATTGAATATATAGGAAGAAATGACTTTCAAGTAAAAATAAGAGGATTGCGCATTGAATTAGGCGAGATAGAATCGGCGTTTAATTCTATAGAAGGCATAAAAAATTCTATTGCTTTAGTGAAGGACAACGGTGAAGGAGCAAAGTATATTGTTTGTTACTATTCTTCTAGCCATGAAATGGGTGAAAATTTATTAAGAAACGATTTAGGTAATAAACTACCGGATTACATGATTCCTTCTGTCATAGTTCCATTAAAAGGTTTTGCTTTAACCGTGAATGGGAAAATAGACAGAAATCAATTACAAGAACCTACATTTACGATTAAACAAAATTATGAAGCTCCTGAAAATGAGGTTGAGAATAAAATTTTGGGAATATTTTCGAGTATTTTAAATATAGATTCTTCCAACATAGGTGTGAATGATGAGTTTTATAAATTAGGAGGTAATAGTATACAGATCATTAAACTATCTGCGCAAATAAATAATAACTTTCAAATAAAAGTTCCAGTATCCGAATTATTTGACCACTTAACAATTAAGAAATTAGCAAATTATTTATACAAATATAAAGGATATAAAGATATTAATATCCAAAAATATTATTTTAAAAATGTAGAAGATCAATGTTTGTCATTTGCGCAACAACGTTTATGGTTCATAGATTATTTCGAAGAAGGAACCTATGCATACAATATTCCCCTCTTGTTTAAATTAAAAGAACAGGTAAATATAGACTTACTTAAACAGTCCATTACTAAAATTATAGATAGACATGAAGTCTTGCGGAGTTTAATTAAAACAGATCAATGGGGCAATGGCTATCAATATGTCAAAGATTTAAAAGATCAACCCCTAATAATTAATACAACAAATTTCAAAAGTAAAGAAGAACTAGATAAATTAATGTCTAAGGATGTTTGGCATATATTTAAATTAGAAGAAGAATATCCAATTAAAGTACATATTTTTCAAAATGAAAGGGATCTTTATTTAAGCGTAGTAGTACATCATATAGCATTCGATGGTTGGTCTACAGACATATTTATAAAAGAATTGATATACAACTATGAATATTTAAAATTAATAAAATCTGAAAATCCAATTCATGCAGAAAAGTATTTGTTACCAGATCTTAAAGTTCAATACAAAGATTACGCAATCTTTCAAAGAAACTATTTAAAACAAGAACTCTATAATAAACAATATGCTTTTTGGAAAAAACAATTGCAAGACTACGAGAGGTTGAATTTATCAACAGATCATAAACGCCCATTAACGATAGATTATAAAGGAGAAGATATAGAATTTCATCTGGATGAATTTACAAGCAAGAGATTAGTTAATCTTGCCAAAGAAATGAATATTAGTTTATACAATTTACTGTTAAGTGGATATTATTTATTACTATCGGCTTACAGCAATCAAGACGATATTCTAATAGGCTCCCCGGTTGCAGGTAGAAATCATTCACAGATTGTAGATAATATTGGTTTCTTTGTCAATTTACTTGTTTTAAGACAAATCATTAATGATCAACAAACCCTCTATAATTTTATTTTAGAAGTATCCAGAAACTCAACAGAAGCACAGAATAATCAAGATTTACCGTTTGATCATTTGGTGGATGCATTTGGAGGAGAAAAAGATCGATCTAGGAATCCAATGGTTCAAGTGGTATTTGGCGTTCAGGCCTTTGCTAAAGAATTTGAGGATAAGGAAAAAAATATCTTAGAATTTTACCAAGGAAGTTTTTCGCGAAATTTTAACATAGCCAAATTTGATATTATGACTATGTTGGATGATTCAGGAGAATCCATTAAAGGGGTTTTTAATTACGCAACTAGCCTTTTTAACAAGGCAACCATAGAAAATTATATATCAACATATATAACTATCTTAAAACAATTTGCGGATTTAAGTTTGCAAGAGATTAAAAATAAAAAAATTGAGAATATTAAATACCTAAATAAAACACAATTTGATAAAATCATCTACACATTTAATCATACCAAGCAGATTTACGATTCTAATAAAACCCTTGTTCAATTGTTTGAAGAACAAGTACTAAAGAATCCAGACAAAGTTGCTATTATATTTGAAAATAAGAATTTTACCTATACAGAGATAAATCAAAAAGCCAATCAATTCGCTAATTTTTTAATAAGTAAATATAAAATAAAGATAGGCGATAGAATCTCTATGTATTTAAATAAGTCCGAAAAGCAAATTTACACAATCCTTGGGATCCTAAAAACTGGGTCTGCATATGTTCCTATAGAACCAGTGATGGCTGAGGAACGATTGAGCTACATAATCGATATTACAAAAGCAAAATTAGTTATTACCGAAAAGACTTATAAAAGCGACTTAGAAAAATTAATAAGTAATCCTGCTCAAACAATTCTTGCTATTGACGATCATTCCTATGAACATGAAATAAATAAAAATTACCCAGTCCAAAATTTAGATTTGAATATTTCATCTGAAGACATTGCCTATATCATATATACAAGTGGAACAACTGGAAATCCAAAAGGAGTAAAAATAAAACACAAAAACACCAATAATTTAGTAAGCAATGCTAAATTACTATCGATGAATGAAACTGATATAGTTTTAAGCCTATCCAGTTATCAGTTTGATGCTTCTATTTACGATTATTTTTTAACACTTTTATCCGGTGCTACAGTAGTTCTAACATCCAAAGAAATATTCTTAAATCTTGAAAAATTAGATGAATTAATTGCTAAATATACAATAACTAATATTTTTGTAACGACATCCTTGTTCAACGTCCTAGTAGATGTGGGAATTAAAAATTTAGATTCTGTGAAATGCATAGTTTTTGGAGGTGAATCTGCCTCTTATACTCATATATCAAGGATGCAAAAATCTTTTCCAAAAATTAAGCTAATTAATGGATACGGACCAACAGAGACGACAACATTCGCAACTATAAATACTATGGATAACCTTTTAGAAGATAATACCCCTTCTGTTTCTATTGGAAAACCGTTAAATAATTATACCATTTACATTTTAAATAAAAATTTAAAACCTTTACCATTAGGTTCTATCGGAGAATTATATATTGGGGGTGATGGGGTTAGTGATGGATATTTAAACAATTTAAACCTTACAAAAGAAAAATTTTTAAACAATCCCTTTCAGACAGAAGAAGAAAAAAAAGAAAATTATAATCAAATTATTTATAAAACCGGAGATTTAGCAAAATATTTACAGGATGGACAGATAGAGTATATAGGTAGAAATGATTTCCAAGTTAAAATTAGAGGTTATCGCATTGAGTTAGGCGAAATTGAAAATACCATATGTAAATATCTAAAGATCAAAAAGGCAACAGCATTAGTGAACCAAACTTCCTCGGAAATTAAAAGCTTAGTTGCATATTATGAAGCCGATAAAGAAGTGAAGGAAGATGAATTAAAAGATTTTTTAAGCAAATCTCTTCCAGATTATATGATTCCTAATCATTTTATACATTTATCAGCATTTCCCACTAATGCCAATGGTAAGCTTGATAGAAAAGCTTTGCCAGAGGTAAAAAAAATTACTCAACCCGTATGTAACGAACCCCATACAGACAATGAAATAAAACTAATAAAAATTTATAGTGAAATATTAAATTTAAATAGTAGAGAAATTAGTATAGAGGATGACTTTTTTAGTCTTGGAGGGAGTAGCATATTGGCAATTAAAGTAATGAATGCAATTAAAAAAGAATTTAATGTAAGTATTGATGTTGCATCTATTTTTACCAATAGAACCATAAAAAAATTAGCTAAAAAGATTAATGCAGGACAAAGTAATTTTACCCAAGTAAAAAAGATTAAGGTAGATCGTCCCGAAGATCAATTATTATCATTTGCTCAAGAACGTTTATGGTTTATAGAATCTTATGCCGGAGGAAGTGATGCTTATAATATACCCTTAATTTTAAAATTCAAAAATGAAGTCAATTATAAAATTGTAGAAAAAGCATTTATACGGCTGTTATATAGACATGAAGTATTACGAACATTGATTAAGACGACTCATGAGGGTATTGCTTATCAACAAGTGATCAAAGACTTACCTCAACCTTTTATTATTAAAAAGGCAACGGTTGATTCTAAAATGGAATTGCATAAGTTAATACAAACCGATATTCATAAAAAATTTAATTTAGAAAAGGAATTTCCATTTACAGTTGGCTTATATACATTAGACAATGAGTTATATCTTTCTTTGGTAGTTCATCATATAGCTTCAGACGGGTGGTCACTAGATGTCTTTATGAGAGACTTGATGAACAATTATTTATTTGAAGAAAAAAATCAAAATTCTTTAGAATTAAAGAATGATAAACCGATGACAAACCAAGAAAACTTGGTGCAATATAAAGATTATGCATTATGGCAAAGACAATTTTTACAAGGAGATGAACTTAAAAAGCAGTTGGATTATTGGAAAAAGTATTTAGAAAACTATGAGACATTAAATTTACCAACCGATAGAATCAGACCATCTCTAATTGACTATAAAGGCGCTTATGTAAATTTCAGTTTAGAAGCAGAACTAAGTAATTCTTTACGTTTAAAAGCTAAAGAACTAAAGGTGAGTCTATATAGTTTACTTTTAAGCGGATATTATTTAATGCTATCTGCCTTTAGTAATCAAGAAGATATAGTAGTAGGAACCCCTGTAGCCGGCAGGCATTATGAAGGAATAAAAGATTTAATAGGTCTCTTTGTAAATACATTAGTTCTTAGGCAAAAAATAAATGCCAGCCAAAGTATAGCTTGTTTTATAAGTGAGGTGGGTGAAAACGTGAATAACGCATTAATGCATCAAGATTTGCCATTTGAAAAGTTAGTTGACGAATTAAAACTTGAGAAAGATTCCTCTAGAAATCCTATTTTTCAAGTCATGTTTGGAGTACAATCATTTGGAAAAGATCAAAGAGAAGAATACGAAAATATTTTTACCCTTTACGAAGATTTAGAAGGTTTGGATTATACACCGGCAAAGTTTGATCTTACTACCATGTTAGACGATTCCGAAGAAAAAATATCAGGGATATTTAACTATGCGGTTAGTTTGTTTGATAAAGATACAATACAAAACTATATTCATGTTTATCTTAAAATTTTAGAGCAAATAGCAACAGTTTCAATAGAATCTAAAAAGTTTAACCAGCTCTCTTATATAAATGATGAAGAAAAGTATAAAATTATTTGTGAATGGAATCAAACCTACGCAGATTTTCCATTAGAAAAAAACATGCATCAGAAGTTTGAAGAACAAGTAACCCGAACGCCCGATCAATGTGCGGTAAAGTATAATAATGAGGAGCTAAGTTATAAAGAGTTAAATGAAAAAGCCAATGCATTCGCACAATTTTTAATTACCACTTATAAGATTAAACCAGACGAGCTGATCCCTATATGTATGAGTCGATCAACAAATTTAATGGTTGCATTGCTAGGGATTTTAAAATCAGGAGCAGCTTATGTTCCCATTGATCCAAAGGCTCCACAAGATCGAATATCCTACATATTGAATGATACTAAACCTAAATTAGTTGTAACCGATGATGGAACCAAAATAGAAAAAATTCAGATCACATCCTTAGATATTATAACTCTAAACTTCGAATTTATCTATCAATTGAAATCCACCTATTCTGTTTTAAATCCAGAAGTTGAAATAACCTCTAAGCATTTAGCTTATGTCATTTATACAAGTGGTACAACTGGAAATCCCAAGGGGGTAATGGTAGAACATAAAGGAGTTATTAATCGGATGGAATGGATGCAAAATTATCATCCAATTTTACCGTCTGATATAGTTCTTCAAAAAACGAACTATACTTTTGATGTATCTGTTTGGGAGCTATTTGGAGCCAATTGGTATGGGGCAACCTTAATTCTTGCAGATTCAGAAGAATATAAAGATAATTTATATCTCATTGAACTTATAAGAAAAGAAAAAATTACGATGATTCATTTTGTTCCATCCATGTTAGCCTCATTCGTAGAAACATTAAACAACTATCCAGATAAACAGAGCCATATATCCACACTTCAAACCTTATATTGTAGTGGAGAAGCATTGGGATTAGAGGAGGTAAAACAATTCCAAAAGCTAGTTCCCCAATGCAATATTTACAATTTATACGGGCCCACAGAAACAACAATTGAAGTTTTACATTACGAATGTAATTCAAGAAACCTCTCTAAAGTTTTAATAGGAAAACCCATAGCCAATACCTCAGTTTATGTCTTAGATAAATATTTAAGACCTTTGCCGGTAGGGGCAATAGGAGAGTTATGCATAGGAGGGGTAAATGTAACTAGGGGATATTTAAACCAAGAAGAATTAACCAAAGAAAAATTTTTAAATAATCCATTTCATAATTTTCAGATCACTGAACACTATGAAAATAAACGAATTTATAAATCTGGAGATTTAGTAAAATATCATAAAGATGGAAATCTGGAATACCTAGGGCGCAATGACTTTCAAGTTAAAATTAGAGGTTTTAGAATTGAATTGGGTGAGATTGAAGCAAGTATGTTAACACATCCGCAGATAAGCCAAGCAGTAGTTGTTGCTAAAGAACATGATTCAGGAGAAAAGTACCTAGCCGGTTACTATGTTTCTGAGATGCCTATCGAACAAAGTGAATTATCAAAGCATCTGCTTAACAATTTGCCAGATTATATGGTTCCAAGTATTTTTATTCATATGCTTGAATTTCCTTTATCTACAAGTGGAAAGCTAGATCGAAAACAATTGCCTAGTCCCAAATTTACAGGGGATAAAACGTATATTGCACCTAAAACAGAGGAAGAAAATAAATTATGTGCACTTTTTGCGGAGATTTTAAAGATAGACATTAAAGAAATAAGCGTTGAAGATAGCTTTTATAGATTAGGAGGAAGTAGCATAAAAGCTATCCAACTCACTCACAAAATAAATAATTTATTTGGATCTAAAATTAAATTAATAGATTTATTAAAAGTCCCTTCTATACGGGAATTAGCCTTACTACTTCAAGATAATAAACTATACTGCCCGATTGTAGAATTGAACATTAACCAGAATAAGCCCTTGTTTATGATCCATCCAGGAGTGGGAGGTTGTGAAGTATACGAATCCCTAGCCACAAAACTAAATCCTTATTATCATTGTTATGGTGTTGATTCGTTTAACTTATACAACGTAAATAAAATTCTAGAATTGTCAAAATTGGCAGAATATTATCTGCTATCCATGGATGAAATTCAAGAAACTAAAACATCTTATAATCTTTTGGGTTGGTCTTTGGGAGGGCAAATAGCTTTAGAAATAGCTGTACAACTTGAAAGAAGAGGGGTTAAAGATATTAAAGTCTATTTGCTTGATACATGGATCAATTTTAAACTAAGGCATGGACTTGATCACGCTGTTGATAGGTTTATATCCAGATTTGGAAAAGATAGTATGGAACGAGAAAAAATTCTAGAACTAATGGAGGTCGATAACATCATTCAAAGTCAACCATTGTCTGGTCTATTGCAACATACAAAAGTAATTCTGTTTAAAGCATTAGAACCCATAGAAGGGCTAGAGGATGATCGTATGGTAATTTGTCCATACAATAATATTGAAACCTCAGTTAAAAATTTTGATCAACTACGAACAGTAAAATTAGAAACCGATCATTTTTCTATTCTTGATAAAGAATTTGAAATCATGAATAATATGATTGGTTAGAATTTAGATCTATAATATAACTTGCCTTTTCAGATAATGAAAAGGTAAGTTTTTTATCTAAAATGTATATGTAAAGCCTGATAATTCATGGGTTTAGAAGGATTTTTTACGGCAAACTTACATACGTAATCTTCATGTATGTCAACCATATGTATGGAGTAATTATTTCCATCTATAAAACAATTTTGATTTATAATCTCAAAGGAATTTAAATTTATATTTAAACCTGAACTTTCCGCTTTTAGTAAAGCTTCTTTTTCAGTCCAAAGCTCATAAAAATGTTTTAAAGAATTGTTGTTTTGGAATATTTGATGCCATTCTGATGAGGTAAAACATTCTTGATAATCCTCTATTTCAATTGGAACAATGGCTTCAACATCAATGCCAACCTCATTCGTAGAATTAATAATGCAAACCGCTAATTCTTTAGAATGACTAATATTAAAAAAAATAGGATTATTTTTTAGGTATGGCTTCTTGTATGGATTGTATACCATATTTTGAACAACAAAACTAGAAGAATAACCGAAATATTTAGCACCATTAATGAGAAGGGCATATCCAAGTAATGATCGTAATGCATCTTCTGAGTTTTTAAAACCATATATTTTGGATTGAATGCCGATAGGCAAAATCTTAAGATAAGACAGCAAAGTATTTTCTAAAGATTGATCAGGGATAAAAGAATAAAAAATTTTCAAGTGAATTTAATTTAAAACATTTATTGGGATAAAAATACTCATTTCATTGAAATAAAATTTAGGAATACTAGTAGTTTTAAAAAGTCCCAATGAAGAAATTCAATTAGAAGAATTGAAACTAAGAAATAATTAAAAAATATATAGCAAAAAGCAAAGGCAATAAATAAATTATACATAAGCTTTAGGATAAATAGATATATTTACAAAAAAATATAAATTACAACGATAGAAACTTAATATTTTATGAGAAATAAAAAATTAAAAAACCGCTGGCTAATGGTGGTTTCAGCAGTAAGTATGCACCTTTCCATAGGTTCAGTATACGCATATTCTGTGATGGTAAAACCCGTTAGTGAAATTTTTAATGTTAATGGCAGTGTAATCAATTGGGCTTTTAAATTAGCAATCTTGCTACTTGGTTTTTCTGCCGCTTTTATGGGGAGATGGGTAGAAAAGGTAGGCCCAAAAAAAAGTGGAATAGTCGCTGGAATTTTTTACGGAGTTGGAATTATAGGTTCAGGTTTAGCCATTTACCTTCATTCCCTACCACTTTTTCTTTTTTGCTATGGGGTTATAGGAGGCATAGGCTTAGGAATTGCTTATATAACACCTGTTAGCACCTTAGTAAAATGGTTTCCAGACAAAAGAGGATTGGCTACCGGCATGGCAATCATGGGATTTGGTTTTTCAGCTTTAATCTTTGGTCCCTTAATGCAAATACTATTTGAAAAAGTAGGAGTAACCTACACCTTTTTTATTTTAGGAGTGGTTTACTTGGCAATGATTCTATTAGCGGCAAGTTATATAGAAAGACCTCCAGAAAACTATTTACCCCATGGGTTTAATCCCGGAGAAGGGGTTACCCTTAAAAAAGATTTGTCTAATATTGATGCAAAAGCCGCATTAAAAACCGCTCGGTTTTATTATATCTGGATTATGATGTTTATTAATATTACTTGTGGAATTGCTTTAATTGCAGCCGCCAGCCCTATGACACAAGAAAAATTAGGCTATACTCCTTTGCAGGCAGCTGCTTTGGTAGGAGTTATTGGGGTGTTTAATGGTTTGGGTAGAATCATGTGGTCCAGCCTTTCAGATTATTTAGGGAGATCAAACACCTTTATATTATTTTTCTCCTTTCAAATCCTAGCCTATTACTTTTTACCACAGATTACCATTGAAATAGTATTTTTAGTAATATTATTTACTGTAATAACCATGTATGGAGGCGGTTTTGCTACCTTACCTGCTTTTTTAGGGGATCTATTTGGCACAAAGCAATTAGGAGCCATTCACGGGATGGTTTTAACCTCATGGGCGTTGGCAGGAGTTGCAGGACCATCCATCTATGATTACGTAAAAGAAACTACAGGATCTTTAACCATTACTTTACAAGTATTTTCAGCAATGTTTATAATTGCCTGGATAATATCATTGTTAATGAAACGTTCAATAAATAAATTAAAAAGAAGTTTAAATAATGCTTAATATTTTAAACCTCTATATTTAAAAGGTTTATATAGGAATAATGAATTGATTAACTTTCGTTGTTTCATCCGATCAATAAATAATCAACAGAAATTAAATAATAAAAGCTTTATGATATTAGAACAATTAGAAAATGCACCCGAAAGTATAGAATTTAATGAGGTAATAGCATATATTGATAATCACTACGATTTTACACCAACCTCATTTAAAAATGGTGATGTAAACAATGAATTTGGACAAAATAACGGATCCTGCAAAGTATTTAGTTTTGCAAAGTTACATCAAGTCTCCAAAGAGAAAACACTTTTTCTTTTCGGGAAATTTTATAGAGAAGATGTACTTAAAAATCCAGAAGGAACCGATCATGTCAATATTCGAAATTTTATGAAATATGGTTGGGAAGGCATTGGCTTCAAAGATCAGGCTTTGAAAAAAAAGTAGCCAAAAATTTAAATTGTATTCAGAAAATATAGATTCATTTTAAAAGCCCCATAATGGGGCTTTTTATTTGCTTATAACAACTGTAATAAAAGTTACTTACTTAAAGATGTAAGGATTTTAAAACTTAGTTTATTTGAACTGCTCTATTTTTTTCTTGAAAAAATAAGTTTTAAAGTGAATGCAGGGTAAATTTTAAGTCATCGCAATTTATCAATAACTATAGTATAAATAATTCACAAGTGATTATTCATTGGAATGGGGATTCTTTTTTGCGAAAGAAGAGCAAAACTTTTTGCAATATACCCCATAATTTTAAAAATAAGGAAGTACATGTAAAATTCATAGAAAACCTTGTTTTAAACTTTATATTTAAATTAAAAAAATAAAAAATTAGTATTTTATATTTAATTCATCAAAAAAAGTAAACCATATTTTAATTTTATTGTATCTTTACGAGATAAAAGTAAATTATTATCAATTATTTATGATGTCAAGAACATACAGTTCCGTGCCTGATGGAAAAGGAAGCATTATAGCCTGTACCATAAAAATAGACGGCAAAGAAGTACTCCACCAAAGCGGAAGCTACCATTTGGAGATGAAACAAAGCATGTGCGAACATTCCACCTTCCGACTGCTTTGCCCCGCCGATACCTTTGAAACCTCCCGAGACTTTCCCCTCACCAACAGCAAAAACCTATTCGGCAAAAAAATATACATATCTTTTAAACAATTTGGAGAAACTACCTTTATCTTTCAAGGAATCATAACCCAGCTCAATTGGAAAATAGAACACAACAATCCCCAATTAGAACTTATAGGAACATCACCCACAATACTCTTAGAACAAGGAGAACTCTGCAAAAGCTATGAAAACCAAACGCTCGAACAAATAGTCACCCAAACCTGCGAAGGTTTACCCAGAGACATATTTGAACTAAAAGTAAAACCCAAGTATAAAAATAAGATACCCTACAACGTACAATACCAAGAAACCAACTTTCAATACTTACAAAGACTAGCCAAACGATACGGAGAACTCTTATACTGGAATGGAGAGCAGCTCGTTTTTGGAGGATACGGAGGAAGAAAAATTCCCATACAAGAAGGAGAAGACGCCCAGTACCTCCAATTACAAATGAAAGCCCAACCCCAGAAGTTAAACCTATACGCCTATCAATCCGAATACGATATATTTCATCAACTAGATAGCGATCAGCTACAGAAAAAAAGGATAATCAACCATTATCAAGAATTCGCCCTAGAAACTTCAGAAAAGCTCTTTACACAAAAGCCACAGCTATTTTATAATTATCCATTATTAAACCATATCCATTATGACCTGTATGACACATTAGAAAGAAAAAGACAAGCCCAGCAAAACGTGCTTTATGCCCAAGCCAAAACCAACAATCCCAATTTAAGAGTAGGAGATCTAGTAAAGTTATCCGCTTGGACCCCTGACAGCAAAATATTTAAAAACGGAATCTCCCCCCTAGAAACCTATACCATACTGGAAATCACCCATCAATACGAAATGGGCAACGGATATACCAATGAATTTATAGCTATGCCCTGTGACCAGTTTATACCCTCGTACTACAATGAAAAAGCCTACCCAAAGGCAGAAAAGCAAAGAGCCCTAGTAACCGATAACAACGACAGCCTAGGCTTAGGAAGAGTAAGAGTACGTTTTGACTGGATGAAACCCGAACAACAAAGCCCATGGCTCAGAATTGTTTTTCCCTATGCCGGAGCAGGAAAAGGACACTATTTCCTGCCCGAAATAGAAGAAGAAGTTATGATAGACTTTGAAAATGACAATATGGAAAAACCATTTGTCGTAGGAACCTTATACAATGGAAACCAAAAAAGCAACTATTACAACTCCAAAAACCAATTAAAAGCCCTACATACCAAACATGGACACGTCCTTGAATTTGATGAAAGAGAAGAAAGCATAGGGATTACTATAAAGGATAAGAACAATAATTATATTCATCTAAATACGAAAGAAAATAATCTGGAGATGGAAGCCTTAGAAACGATTCGTATAAAGGCTAAGAACATGGAGATCGATATACAAGAGAGTATAAATACGAAAGCAGGAAAGGATATTAAAACTACCGCAGGAGAAGAGATCTACCAACACAGTGGAAAGAAAACCCTATTGCATAGCAGTCAGAATATGGAAGTAGAAGCCATGAACCATCTAGATCTCTACGGAAAACAAAAACTAATTACTTATACGAAGGGAAATGCAGAAATGGGAGCTTTGGGGCAGATGCATGTGCATGGAACAAGTGCTTTATACTCAGCCAAAAGTACCTTAGATTACAAAGCCCCTAACATGGGTAGAACAGCGCAGCCTGAAAACTTTCTATATGGGAAGGAGAAAGAAATTACAGAGATTATTTGGATGGATGAAAATTTTGAAAATCCTTTAGAAGTTGTTCATTATGGAGATATAGTTAATTTTTTAGTAAAAACACGGAACTATGAAAAGGGAGAAATCGTTACCATTGAAATGGGACAAATTAATGAAGAAGGAGAAGAAGATCCAGAGAAATTGACACTTTCGGGAAAAGTAGATAAAAATGGAGAAGCTCATATTTTAGACTATGTTTTAATTAAAAAAGAAAAAAAAGACAGTCCTCAAAAAGGATTAACTCCTCAAGAATATCAAAAAGAAATGGAGGAATCAATGGATAGCTATAAAACCTACAAAGGAAAAGACTATACCTACCAGCAGTGGCAGGATTTTGAACAAAAGCAGTGGGAATACTACCAAAGTAAACAAAAAAGAAAAAGATTTTGGGATTAATTATATTAACTTTAAAAACTAAACCTTATGCCAGGAGGAGATAAAAAAGAAACTGAAGAAGAAAAAAAAGAAAGGATAAAAAAGGAATTAAAGGAAGGAGGAAAAAAATATACGATTAAGATTCCAGAGGAGAAAACAATAGCTAAAAATGATAAGATCCAAATTGCTGAGAAACCTAGGGTTGAAATTAAATTAACGGTTAAAGGAGGTAATGTTATATCTCCTATTAAAGTAAGCGATAAGATAGATTGTGTTGCCTATCATATTTATTGGAATACAGAAACGGAAGGAAAAATAGAAAAACATATCCCTAAAGAAATCACTAAAGGTTATGAAAATAAGTATCGGTATATTTATCATGATAAGGATGGGAAGGAACATGAGATTTGTACAGTGGATAAACATGAAATAAAACCTAAAAATAATGGAATATTTAAATCTACATCAGAAATAGATATTTTAAGTACAAGAATAGGAGTAAAATCAGATGATAATGTCATAGATGGAGATACTCGAAGACGAATAGTTTTTAAAAATGATGATGTAGCAGAATATGGAAAACATCCAAAAAAGGGGAATATTTGGAGAATATATACATGTTCTGGAGCATCAAAAGTAGAATTAGTTAAGATGGGCGATATAGTTATATTAAAAGGGAGTCTTTCTTTTTCAGGAACAAAAAGAAGATATACTTCTCCTGGTCATTTTGCAGGACTAATTGGTGCTATTTCAGAAACTGGATTTAAAATAACCTCTTTAGGGAGTTGTTTTTACTGGGGAAGTTGTTTTCCTAGTGCTGAGCATGTAAATGGTAAAAGTGTAGATACTCGCTATTTAGATGATGTAAATGAACAAAAATTTATTACATCCATGTATAAATATGGATTTAGAGTAAAACAAATAGTAGGGGCTCACAAAAAAGCATTTACCCATGCAATAAGAGAAAAAATGCCTGTGAATGGAAGCAGTACACTACATGATACTCATTTGCATTCAGAGTTTTTAGAATCCTTTGTAATAGATAAAAATCAATAGTTTATGAAAATAAAAAATATAATATTTTGTATATCTATCTTTTTGTTATTAGGATGTTCCCAAAACTTTAAAAATAAAAAAGATATAATATCATATGACAAGATAAATTTTAAAAATCAGTTTTATAGTGGAGATTCTATTATATCAAATAATCTATTTATAGAAACAATTAATAAAAATTGTTTTTATTCAGAACCTTATTTAAATCAATCTCAAAAATGGAAAAAAAAATGTCCAATATCTAAGATAATAGATAATTATTATAAAAAAATAAAAAATGTAGAAAATATAAATGGCAAGTTTGGGGAATTTAACTTGAATATAAAAAAAATTGAACAAAAAGAAAAATACTTTGATGATTTTACTAATTCTAATTCTGAAATAAATATTTTAAAACTGTATTTATATACATTTAAAAATAATAGAAAAGTAGATTCTATTGATATTTATATGCATAAAAATTCTATGTGGGGAGATACTGACAATATCTATTATTTTAATAAAGATAATATATTTATATTAGAGCTTGATACAGATGTAGAAACAGGAATATCTGTAAGTAATTTAAAAGTTTATAATATAAATAAAAATACAGGCAATTTCAAATTAAAAGAGTATTTCACTTTTTAAAGAAAGCTCTAAAGGAATGCTATTATTCTGATGTAAAAATGAATAGATTTACTTCAAAAAATGGTACAGCAATTCCCAGTGTTTCTCATGTTAATGGGATTGTAGGAGATTTAAGATATCTACGGAAAGATAAGACAATCGCTCCTTTATATATTAATACTAACCCTAATCAATTAGATATTGAAAGACAGGAAAAACTTATAGATGCTTTAGTAAAGTTTGGGTATAAAACTTTTCTTAGTTATAGTATAACAATTAATAACAAACCATTTATGTTGAAAAATAGTAGTCATTATGCAGATCACCACCATCACTTACATTTAAATAAACAGGGTTATAACTCTAATTATATAGAAATAAAAGAAAAATGAAAAAAATTGTAATACTTTTCTCTAATTTTATTTTTTTGTTTTTCCTTTTTTGTAATTCCGAAAATAAAGAAAATAAAATAAATATTAAAGATCAAGAGAAATTAAATGTTTACTCATTTAAAGAGGAAGAAATTTCATTTAAGGAATTCAATATTGTAAAAAAAAATTATGATTCCTTAATAGTAAAAAACGACAGAAGATTTATAAAAAACTATGATTCCCTTAAAGTTAATAATCAATTATATATAAGTAATTTAAGTGATAATGATAATATGGAAATTTACAATTACTATGGTTATTGGAAACCTTTAAATATGGATATTATCAAAGTTAATTATTACGAAGATAACGAAATTATAATTCAAGATGATAAGCATATCGTAGTGAAATTATATGGCATACCGTATATAAATCAGGAAAAAAAATATTTTTCAACTTATTTTATAGATGGATATAATCAAGAATCATATATAGATTTATATATGATTAAAAAGAATAAAATAAAGCATATTTATCATTTTGTAACTGAGAAATGGTTTCCTTGGGATTTGGTTTGGAATGATAATGCAATCTATTTAAAGATCACAGATGCAATATGGGATGAAAAAGGAAATTACAGTACTAATTTTAAATACAAAAAATTAATTATAATAAAAAAATAATAATAGTAAGAATGAAAGATTCTCTATCTTATTCAAAAGGAGAGACAAAAATATATTATACTTTCCATAATTCTGATAGAAGATATTGTAGCCCTGAATGGTATGCTGGATTTATAGGAGCATTAGGAGAATTAAATCGAACAGATATTCAATCAACAGGGATGTGTTTTGGAGATGTAACAAGTTATCCTAGTATTAGTCATAATAACGGAAGAAGTGTAGATACTATGTATTTATCTAATTTTGAAGATGAAAAAAGAAAGTACTAGCTTTTAAAAATTCTTTTTTACAGATATTATAGCTGGTACTTCAGGTTGGTATGCTAGGTTACCTTCTCATAAACATATGGGAGATCATAATGACCATTTACATGCTGGAGTAATAAATACATCAAAAGTTAAGGTAATTAAAAATGAAAAATAGATTATATCTAATAGTTTTATTAGGATTATTATTATCCTGTATAAAACCAATAAATAGTCAACATAATAGCTTTAATTCTATATTAGATAAAAATAATAGCTTAAATGATTCTATTAAAAAATTAGTGTATTTTGATTATCCCAAGAAATGGTATACACATATAGATGAAACTCCCTTTTATGATTCAGTAAAAGATTCTTTATCTCAAAGACTTTATGATAATCTTAGTATTCTGGAAGATTCAATCTACAATTCACTAAAAATTGATAAAAAACATACATATCAATTAAAAAAATTTGATGATACAGAAATAAAAAATATATATAAAAAAATGTTTTCTGGAATGCCTTTTAAATGGGATTCCCCCTATTTTGTTGCCACTCTAGAGGAATGCAATGACTATATATTAAATATTTATAAAAGTGGAGATAAATATGATGATTGTGGATTTTATTACAATGAGGGTTGTAAACTTTTTGTGGTTAGGTATTTATTAATGGAAAGAATAACAAAAAAAGATAATATTAAAAAATATTGGGTTATTTATTCAAGTGATAATGTTAATATAGAAGGATTAAATCGATTTTTTTACTTCAATAATAAAAATAATTTTATAATATTAGATTTTTATCATAGTGAAATAGAAAAAATATTTTTAGGAAGAAAAGAATATAATATAGATTTCTAAATTAGAAATAAAACTATGCCCCACCCAATTATCCAAGACACCCAGTTAGAATGTTCAGAGGGAACAGAACCAACCCGCATAAAAGTAACCAGCCAAGACTTTGTAAGCTTGGCAGGAAAATTACAAGCCACAGAAAAAGACAAAGAAGCTAACACCAATATTATTCCCTTTGGACTATGCAAACTAAAACCCATTCCAGGAGGCTACTTACCCTGCCAACCTGCCTTAATTAAATGGCAAAATACCTCTGTTTTTACCATAGACGGAAAACAAGAACTAACCACCGATTCTTTTTGTATGTGTTCCACAGGAGGAAAAGTAACACCCAAAACAAATATAAACAGTAGTTTTGAAAATATACAATAGTTAACTAGCCCAAAATCTAAATACTTCAAGGTATTAAATTAGGACTAATAACATAATATTTTAAGGATGGAGAATCAATAAATTGGGTGTAGCACTCAAAAATTTGTATCTATTCAATTAGTTGTAAAACAATGATAGAAAGATATTTTCAAGGTTAAACCTTTGGGTTATTGAAAATATTTGTTAAAAAACATATAATAACCTAAAAAAATATATATACAAAAAACAATTGTATATTACTCTATTTGCTTATTTCTATGCAGTGGAGTATATGAAAATCAAGTAGTTGAGGCGATATATGTATAAAAATTCCTTTGGGATTAAAAAAAAATGAATTAGAATTTTAAATTTTTTAAAAGGCAATTATACTCATTTTATTTTTGAGAATGAATAAAAAAATCGCTAATCAATTTGGATTGATTAGCGATTTGCTTGGTACGGATGAAGGGAATCGAACCCCCACGCCTCACGGCACTAGATCCTAAGTCTAGCGTGTCTACCAGTTCCACCACATCCGCATTTACTGGAGTGCAAATATATAGTATATTTTCTAAATCACAAAGAAAAAATAAAATTTAATTTCCAGTCTTTTATCTGGATAAAAAAGACACAAAACTGGAAATTACCGAAGCATTGATTAGGTCAACGAAAAATGCACCAACTAAAGGAACGATTAAGAAAGCTTTATGAGAATTCATGTATTTAGAAGTGATGGCTTGCATATTTGCCACTGCTGTTGGAGTTGCACCCATTCCAAAACCACAATGACCTGCGGCTATAACTGCCGCATCGTAATCTTTTCCTAAAGCTCTAAATGTTACAAAATAAGCATAAGTAATCATTAGTAAGGTTTGTGCTCCTAAAATAATTAAGATAGGAATTGCAAGATCAATCAACTCCCATAGTTTCAGTGAAACCAAAGCCATGGCTAAGAATAAAGATAAAGAGACATTTCCAATAACATCAATGCAACGATCAAAAACATCAACTTTAAAGAGATGAGAAAGAATATTTCTTACAATCACACCACAGCCTAAAGCCCAAACAAAATTTGGGATCTTAATAAAAAAGTCAGGGTAATTTTTTATCATAAATTGACTCATAAGAAAAGCAAATCCTATACAGATAGCAAACATTGTAATAGCTTCTAAGGTAGAATTTACTGTAATAAGTCTAGGCGTTTCCGGGTGTTCAAAGGTAGTATCTACAGTAATTGCTTCCTTACCATCATCGGATATATGATCTTTTTTTAAAGGAATTAATTTTTTAGTTTTTATAAGTCTCTCCGCCAAACCTCCACCGATAAGTCCACCTAAGACTAAGCCAAAAGTAGCACAAGCGATCCCTAGCGTGGTAGCACCGGAAACTCCTAAATTTTCTAAAGTGGCACCCCATCCGGCAGCAGTTCCATGCCCACCGGTAAGGGTTATGGATCCAGCAACAAGACCCAATCTTGGGTCAACCCCCAACAATGAAGCAATACTTACCCCGACCAAATCTTGTAAAAGTATAAATACAGCAACTACAATGGTTAACACTAAAAACGGTTTACCTCCTTCTTTTAATCGTGAAAAGTCAGCGCCTAAACCTATAGAAGCAAAAAACATAAGCATTAAACCTTCCTGTAAAGAGGTATCAATGGTAATACTAACGTTAGACGTATAATGCAGTACCGTTAGTAAAAATGCAACTAATAATCCCCCGGCAACAGGTATGGGAATATTAAACTTTTTTAAAAAGCTAATCTTTTTAGTCATAAAATTCCCTATAAGCAATACCATTGAAGCTATAATTAGGGTAAAATAGCTATTTAATTCAAAATTCCCCATATACAAATTGATTTAATGGGTTCTAATATAGAATTTTAATTATTTATTTCAAACTATTTGAGGGATTTTTTATCCTTTTTATAAATTCTATATGTAAGGGAGATAATAAATGAATAGTTGAAAATTGAAATGATGGAACTTTGACAAATTTTATTTTATTAGTGATCTTAATTAAAAGGCAATAAGGTTTAAATTAGACATATATAGAAGAAAAATTCAATTGAGATTTACAGAACAACTATGCTTTCAGGGTTGTTCTGTAAATTCCTCTATTTATTTAAAGCTAATTATTTAACAAAAATTTTTTAAGTTCTATAAATTCATTTTTTAAAGGATGAGCTAGGCTTGTTTTATTTTCTAATTCTTTTACCTGTGTAGGAATTTGAATTTCATTTTTTAGGTAATTGGAATAGACATCTATGAATTTGCATGGATGGGCAGTAGATAAAAATATAGTAAATTCTTGTGCGTTGCAAATTTCTTTAGCTCCTAAATAAGCAACTGCGGTATGGGGGCAAGCAATGTAGTTGTATTGCTGATAAAGTTCTTGTATTCCAGATAATGTTTCTTCATCTGTAAAGGAAGTGGAGGATACCATTTCTTTTATTTTTTGAAGATCATTATTGAATAATTGCATAATACGTACCCAATTGCTAGGATTACCAACATCCATAGCGTTTGATAAGGTTTGTACCGAAGATTTTGGCGTAAAAACACCACTTTGTAAATATCTAGGAACTGTATCGTTAATATTTGTAGCAGCTATAAAATGTTGAACCGGTAACCCCATTTTATATGCAAGTAATCCAGCGCCAATATTGCCGAAATTTCCGCTAGGAACCACAAAGTTTATACTTTTTTTGTTCTGTCTTAATGCTTGCGCATAAGCATGAAAATAGTAAAATGTTTGAGGGATTAATCTAGATATATTTATAGAATTGGCTGAGGTGAGATTGAAATTTTCATTAAGTTCAGGATCATTAAAAGCCTCTTTAACCATGGATTGACAATCATCAAAAGTACCATCCACTTCCAAGGCTCTTATATTTTGTCCGTTGGTGGTTAATTGTAATTTTTGTATTTCGCTTACCTTTCCTTTGGGAAATAATATGGTCACTCTAGTTCCTTTAACCCCTAAAAAACCTTGAGCAACTGCTCCGCCAGTATCTCCAGAAGTAGCCACTAAGATATCCAAGGTTTTATCATTTTTATCTGAGAGATAAGCCATAATACGGCTCATGAATCTTGCACCAAAATCTTTAAAGGCTAAAGAAGGTCCGTGAAATAGTTCTAAAACTCCTAATTCGTTTGAAAGCGGTACTACCGGAGCTTCAAAATTTATAACCTCTTCAATGATTTTTTTTAAATCTTCTTCCGGGATTTCATTTCCTAAAAATGCTTGAGTGACTAGAAAAGCTATTTCTTGGAAATTATAACGATCTATATTTTTTATAAAATCAGAGGATAATTGAGGGATTTCAACGGGCATATACAAGCCTTTATCAATCGGGAAACTGTTGAAAACAGCTTCTTTAAAAGAAACTCTTAAATCTTTATTATTAGTGCTGTATAACTTCATATTAAACTGTTTTTTAAGGAATTTATTTAATAACGATAGCGCCATGGGTATTTATCCTAGAGGAATAGCCGTTACTTCCTATTTGTTTATGTTTTAAATGTAATTGTAAAGCTTCGGTAATTTCTTTAGCCTTATCTAATCCTTTAGTGAAGGCTACGACAGAAGGGCCAGAGCCTGAAATGCCAAAACCTAAAGCTCCAAGTTCTTTAGCTATTTCTTTCATCTGGTCAAATTCTGGAATTAAAATAGACCGAATAGGTTCAATCAATTTGTCTTCTAAAGACCTAGAAATAAGACCATAATCTTCTAAAAATAAACCTGAAATTAATCCTGCAATATTTCCCCATTGGTGAACCGCATTTTTTAATTCTATTTGTGTTCTTAATATTTGTCTAGCTGCGCGCGTAGGTACTTCAACATGTGGGAAAATAATAGAACAACATAGTTCCTTAGGAGTAGGTAAATTAATGACTTCCAAAGGATGATAACTTTTGATAAGTGTAATACCTCCCAATAATGAAGGAGCCACATTATCTGCGTGCCCATAACCACAAGCCAATTCTTCTCCTTTTAAGGCAAAAGGAAGAAGCTCTTGCCTGGTTAATGGTTCTCCAAGCAATTGATTGATAGCAAACAATCCAGCAATTGTACTAGCAGCGCTAGATCCCAAACCACTTCCAATAGGCATTTTTTTGTTTAGTTCTATTTCTATACCTAAATCTTCTCTGTTAAGATGTCGCAAAACCATTTCTATACATGCACCCACAGTGTTTTTTTTGGAATCGGTAGGTAGAAGTCCTTCATCTCCAGTTATTTTTTTTATAACTACTCCAGGAGTATTTACGCGAGTTAGTTTTACTTCGTCGCCAGGTTCTTCGAGAGCTAAGCCTAAAATATCATAGCCACAAATAAAATTGGCAGAAGTTGCTGGTGCAAAAACATGGATACTATCTTTTTCTTTCATTCAAGATATTTAGAATTTTACAATGGTAAACGTATTTTACAAAGTTATAGTAAATCTATGGAACTATACAATAGATTAAAAACTGATGTTTAATAAATAAAGGGTTTAAAGCTTTATTTAAACCCTTTTATCAATAAAATATTTTTGAAAATATTAATTAGCTCCTACATTAATTAAATCTGCAAAAACCCCGGCCGCAGTAACCTCTGCACCAGCACCAGGACCTTTAATTACTAAAGGATTAGATTTATATCGTTCAGTGGTAAATGAAATAATATTATCACTGCCGGTAAGGTTGTAGAATGGGTGATTACAATCAACCATTTCTAAACGAACAGTAGCTTCACCATTTTCAAGTTTACCAATGTATCTTAGAACTTGATTATTATTTTCTGCTTGTTTTTTTATTTGATTAAAATAATCCTCAGATTTCTTTAATTCTTCATAAAAAACCTCAACGGTTGGAGCTTTTATACAACTTTCCGGAAGAATTTCCCCGAGTTTGATGTCTTTTTCTTCTGTTGGGTTGCCTAACTCTCTAGAAAGTATCATCATTTTTCTCATAAAATCCTTTCCACTTAAATCATCCCTAGGATCAGGTTCAGTAAAACCCAATTCCTGTGCTTTCTTCACAACATCATGAAAAGTTGCATCACCCTTAAAATTATTAAAAATATAAGAAATGGTTCCGCTTAAAATAGCTTCAATTTTTATGATTTGATCTCCGCTAGTCATTAAATCCTTTAACGTTCTTATAATGGGAAGACCGGCACCGACATTGGTTTCATAGAAAAAATCTACTCCCCGTTTCCTTGCCGTATTTCTTAGTAAGTTATACTCATCGAAAGAAGAAGAATTGGCGATTTTATTACATGTAACTACAGAAACATTAGATTGAAACAATTGTTGATAGAATTTACTAGTTTCAGGGCTGGCGGTGTTATCTATAAACACACAATTGGACAGATTTAATTGTTTAATTTTTTCTGTAAATTTTTCTAAAGTTGCCTTTTCACCACTTTCCTCTAAAATATTCTTCCAATTTTCTAAATCTATTCCATCTTCGTTAATAAACATTTTGCGGGAGTTGGAAATACCTACAATTTTTACTTCAATATCATTATTTTCTCTAAGATATTTACTTTGCTTTTCAATTTGTTTAAATAACGTGGAACCAATATTACCCGTACCCACATTAAAAACATGCAGAGTCTTAGTTAATTCAATAAAGAAAATATCATGAACAGCATTGAGAGCTTTAGAAATATTTTTGTTTTTTATTATAACAGAGATATTGTACTCCGATGAACCCTGCGCGATGGCGTGAATATTAATTCCATTCCTTCCTAATGCATGAAAAAATTTACCTGAAATCCCTGGAGTTTGTTTCATGTTTTCTCCTACAATGGCCAAAATAGAAAGATTCTCTTCAACAGTAAGCGGATTTAGTTTATGCGTTTCAATTTCAAGTTCAAATTCACGATTGAAAACTTCTTTAGCTTTTGAAATGTCTTGAGGCTCAATGGCAAAAGTTATACTATGCTCGGATGAAGATTGAGTGATAAGAATAACATTTATATTTTCTCTTGCTAAAAGTGAAAATAATTTACCACTAAATCCTACCTTTCCAATCATGCCGCTACCGGTTACGTTTACTAAACTTACATGATCTATAGAGGAAATTCCTTTAATAGGATAGGAATTTTTTTGAACTGTTTCTTTTATTTGGGTACCTTTAAAATCAACATTAAAAGTGTTTTTAAGAGTAATTGGAATTTTTTTGCTAATAGCAGGAATCATAGCTGGAGGATAAATGACCTTAGCTCCAAAGTAAGACAATTCCATTGCTTCTGTATATGAAACCTCAGCAAGAGGAAAGGCTTTTTTTACAATTTTAGGATCTGCTGTAAGCATTCCATCAACATCAGACCAAAGCTCAATTTCTGCAGCATCAATAGAAGCAGCTAAAATTGCCGCTGTATAATCGCTACCTCCACGCCCAAGAGTTGTAATTCTGTTGTCTTTGGTGGAAGCAATAAAACCAGTTGCAAATAATATTTTATCTTTATTATTCGTATGAAATTCTTGAATTAGTTTTTCAGTTTCCGGGAATTCTACTTTTGCATTCCCAAAATAATCGTCGGTTTTTATTAAAGTAGAAGTGTCAACAAATAGGCTATTAGGAAAATATTGTTTGGCAATTTGGCTAAGTAAAAAAGTGGAGCACTTTTCACCGTAGCTTAAAATAAAGTCTTTGCTCTGTAAACTTAATTCTTTAAGATTTAGTACCGCTTGTAAGAGATCCTCAAGCTCATTGATATAAATTTTTATTTGAGTTAGAACAGGGTTCTGGTATTTAACTTCAATTAAATCTTTAATAACTGTAAAATGCCTTTTTTCAAGCTCTTTAAGTTCATCTTTAAAATTGATACCAGTAGCTGCTTGTTCCGAAAGTTGGGTTAGTAAGTTTGTAACTCCACTCATGGCAGAAGAAACAACGATAAACTTTTCTCCTTGCGAGTATTTGTGTTGTAAAATATCTATTATCCTACGGATGCTTTGACTGGATTCCATTGATGTTCCTCCAAACTTAACTACTTTCATGAGATTTTCTTCATTTAAATACAATTTTAGTGAATTTTTATTTTCTAAACTAAAAATATGAAAGTTAGTTTTGAATTTATGTGTGTTTTTAAATAAGAATTACACAATTATTTATTTGCCCTTATTCTACTTAAGGAAACTTGTGACATGCCTAAGTAAGAGGCAATAATTCCTAAAGGTACTCTTTGCAAAAGTTCTGGATGATTTTTTAGCAAATACTGATATCGTTCCCTTCCTGAATGGAACAGTTGAAATATCAATTGATTTTCGGTTTTTATAATTTCTTTTTCAATAAATTTTCTCCCCCAATTAGCAATATGAATATCTTCAAGAAATAACTTTTCAAGAGATAGGTTATTTATTTTATACAGCAAGCAGTTTTCAAGAGTTTCAATGCTTTCGTAACTAGGCTTATTTTCCACATAATTCCTCATGGAACATATTACATGACCTTCAGTACCTATCCAGAAGGTAGTTTCTTTACCATTGATCGTGCTAAATGCTCGAACTAAACCTTTAGATAAAAAATAAGTTGAATTCTTAATAGTACCTTCCTCGCTAATTAAATATTTTTTCGGATATTTTATCTCTTCAGATAGCTGTACAATCTTATCTAACGAGGCATATGGGATATTGTATATAGAAGTTATTATGTTGGATAAATGCATTTTTCCTTATAAAAAGTTTTAATAAACTTCATTTTTTAACAAATGTAAAAAATGTTTTCTAGGATTTTTTGGAAATTTGCACTTCTAAAAATTGTATAATGAATTGGATAATTTTAATCGTAGGAGGATTATTTGAGGTGGGTTTTACCTATAGTTTAGGACAAGCAAGAGAGTCTCAAGGAAATTCTAGTTATTTATGGTATACTATTTTTGTGATTTGCTTATTTGCAAGTATGGGATTACTTATGAAAGCTACCCAAACCTTACCTTTAGGTACCGCCTATGCCGTTTGGACTGGAATTGGAGCGGTAGGGTCTGTTTTAATGGGCATTCTAGTTTTTAAAGAACCGGCTACTTTTTGGAGAATCTTTTTTGTTACTACTCTTATTGCTTCTATCATAGGATTAAAAGTAGTTTCCAATCATTAAAAACTTTTAATTAATAAAATTTGTAAGAAAATTTTTATTTTTTAGGCTTCTAATAATAAAACAATTGAAGATAGGATTGGTAGTTTTTTTATAATATCAAGCAAATCAATTTCTGTAAATGTAATATAAATAGTTATTTATAATTTATGTGTTGATTATTCCAAGCTTTTTTGTAGTTGTCTTTTTATTAATTATAATATATGCTAGACAGTTGTAAAATACTAAATAATAATATTTTTTTCTTTATAAAGATGTTTTAAATTTACATCATGTCTGATTTATTAGATCCTGATAAAAATAAATATACCGGAGAAGAATTGGCTCAGGAAGAGCAGGTACGTCCCAAGAATTTTTTTGAATTTACGGGGCAAACCCATATTATGGATAATTTAGAGATTTTTGTTAAAGCTGCAAAGCTTAGAAATGAATCTTTAGATCACGTTTTGTTACATGGGCCTCCGGGTTTAGGAAAAACTACTTTAGCAAATATAATAGCGAATGAATTGGGGGTAGGTATTAAAATTACCTCCGGCCCAGTATTAGATAAACCTGGAGATCTTGCCGGATTACTTACCGGTTTAGAAGAAAATGATGTGCTTTTTATTGATGAAATCCATAGATTATCTCCAGTAGTAGAAGAATATTTATATTCTGCTATGGAAGATTACAGAATTGATATTATGATAGAAAGTGGTCCAAATGCACGTTCCGTTCAAATTAATTTAAATCCGTTTACTTTAATAGGAGCCACCACGCGTTCCGGATTACTAACTGCACCTTTACGTGCTCGTTTTGGTATAAATTTCCGTTTTGAATATTACAATACAGAATTATTAAGTACCATTGTTGAAAGAAGTTCACGCATTATGAATATGCCGATTGAGCAGCAAGCCGCTATTGAAATTGCATCTAGAAGCAGAGGTACACCCCGAATTGCCAATGCTCTATTAAGAAGAATTCGGGATTTTGCACAAATTAAAGGCAATGGAAAAATTGATTTAAAAATAGCAGATATAGGGCTTGAAGCCTTAAAGGTAGATAAACATGGGTTGGATGAAATGGATAATAAAATTTTAAGTTCTATCATTGAAAAATTTAAAGGCGGGCCTGTGGGATTAACAACGATAGCTACTTCGGTAGGTGAAAATCCTGGAACTTTAGAAGAGGTTTACGAGCCGTTTCTTATTCAAGAAGGATATTTAATGAGAACACCTCGAGGTAGAGAAGTAACAGAAAAGGCATACAAACATTTAGGTAAAGTTAAATTTAAAGGAGATCAATCAGAATTATTCTAACCCGTATGAAGTCATATTTATACTTGCTTATGGCAATTTGTTTTGAAGTAGCGGCAACATCTACTTTACCTAAAACGGAAGGTTTTACCAAATGGAAGCCTTCAATTATATTTTTCCTATTATTTTTTGTCGCTCTGTTTGCATTAAATAAAGCTATCAAAACGATACCTATTGGTATTGCATATGCTATATGGGCGGGAATAGGGATCGTTTTGATAAGCGGTGCGGGATTTGTATTGTATAAACAAAAGTTGGATACACCAGCCATTATAGGAATTCTCTTTATAATTATAGGAGTTGTAATTATAAATCTTTTTTCTAAAACTGCAGGGCATTAAAATAATTAAACCATGATTCTAATCAAAAATGCAACCCTAATCAATGAGGGCAAATCTTTATTAGGTTCCGTACTACTTAAAGATAATATTATTTCAGCTATTTACTTTTCAGAAGAAATACCTGAACAAATAATCAATCAATCCCAAATCATTGATGCGGAAGGTTTATGGCTTCTCCCTGGAGTTATAGATGATCAAGTACACTTTCGGGAGCCCGGCTTGGTACATAAAGGAAATATAGAAAGTGAAAGCAAGGCTGCAATAGCAGGAGGGGTAACTTCATTTATGGAAATGCCTAATACAAACCCACAAACTATTACAATTGATGCGCTTAATTATAAATTTGAATTAGCTTCACAAAAATCTTACGCCAATTATTCCTTCTTTATGGGAGCAACCAATGATAACATAAAGGAATTAAAAAAAGTAAATCCTAAAGAAGTTTGTGGTATTAAAATTTTTATGGGTTCTTCCACTGGGAATATGTTGGTAGATAATAAAAAAGCCCTTGAGACTATTTTTTCAGAGATTGAAATGTTGATAGCTACTCATTGTGAGAGTGAAGAAATTATTAAATCTAATATCCAAAAATATAAATTAAAATTTGGAGAGAATATTCCTATTTCTTACCATCCTCTGATAAGAAGTGCAGAAGCCTGTTATGCATCCTCTTCCGAAGCAGTAGAATTAGCTCATAAATGTGGAACCCGTCTTCATATTTTACATTTATCAACAGAAAAGGAATTAAGTTTATTTGAAAACAAACCTTTATCTCAGAAAAAAGTAACCGGAGAGGCTTGTGTTCATCACCTCTGGTTTACAGATGCGGAGTATGAAACCTTAAGTTCTAAAATTAAATGGAATCCGGCAGTAAAAACCAAGCAAGACCGAGAGGCTATCTTAGAAGCAGTAAAACAGGGTAGATTAGATGTTATTGCTACGGATCATGCTCCTCACTTAATGGATGAAAAAGAAGGAGGATGTCTACAAGCAGCTTCCGGTGGACCTCTAATTCAACATTCTTTACAAATTATGTTGGAGCTAGTTAAACAAAATAAAATTACAAAAGAAGTAGTAGTTGAAAAAATGTGTCATGCACCGGCAGAACTATTTCAAATTTATAAAAGAGGTTATATACGTAAAGGTTATTATGCCGATTTAGTATTAGTGAATCCTAATAAACCTTATACAGTAACTCAAGAAAATATTTTATCTAAATGCAAATGGTCGCCATTGGAAGGAAAAACATTTACAACCTCTATTGAAAAGACTTTTTTAAATGGAAAATTAGCATTTGATAAAGGGACTATTAATCAGGTTAGAGGAGAGGCTTTAAGTTTTGAACGATAGATAAAATAAGAATTAAAACAATAATCAGTGATTGAATTCTATTTAATTGAAAATTAACGCAATCATTGATTATTATTTTAGCTTTTTATGATTCTTGATAAATAATTTTATTTTAAAGCTTGATACAATATTAAAAATTAAAGATTACCTCATAAATTTAGATCGGCTTCTCATATTTGGGTTTATCATATTGCTTCTAGAAACGTTAACCCTTTTCATTTGTTCCTTCATCATTTTAATTTGATCTCCCAGCATATTAGAACTGTCCAATTTTTTTGCTTCATTTAATAAACGTTCAGCTTCCAATTTATTTCCGCGCATCATAGCACCGGCAGCTATATTTAGAGTAGCTAAAGCTCTGTCGTGCTTAAAACTTAAACCATAATCTAAGGCAGCTCTCATAAAACCCTCTGCTTTAGCTGGGTTTTTTTCAGCTTCTGTAATACCCATTAAATAATTATAATATCCCAATTGTTTTCGAACAAGTTGTCCTTTGGTATTGGTTATTTTATTTAACCAAGAGCGAGCGCCAGCAAGATCTTGCTTTCGCAATTTCCAAAAAGCCAATAAAATATATTCATTTCTAAAAAATAATAAAATAGGAATTGCAGATAAAAGGATCATAACGATTCCTAAACCTATATTTCTGTTAAACATTAAATATATGCCTAGACCAATGATAGCAACTGCAATAACTAACTTAATATATTTATTCATGACAATACGGAAATTCAATTTTTCACAAAGATAGTAATATAGATCAAAAAAAGGAATCTATAAAATTGATTTACTATAAATATCTTTAGGTTTACTATAAATGTTAGGGTAGATACCAGTAAATTTGATTATTTAAACGGAGGGCTATTTTATAAAACTTGTAATGTTTATTATAGAAAAATATTTCATTGTGGGAAATTGAGCCATAGGGATTCAAACGGATGGTAGTTGAAAAATTCCCTTGTTTCAAATTAGAAAAGCATAAATCAATTTCATTGGACTTAGAATAATATTCGTAGTTTAGTTTTTCATCCTTAGCAAGAGTTAGAGAATAACAACTATCTGGTCCTTGATTTTTTAAAAATAAGTAAGATTTACCATTCGAAAAGCTATTATTAATATAATATTCTTTATTCCTAGAATGTAACTTATATGAAATAATTTTTTCGTCGTTGAAAATATTATTTATAAGGATGGAATCTTTGCTATAATCTACTTCAATTCTATAAGGGATATCTTCAGTGATTTTGTGTTTTATTATTTGTTGCTGCAAAAGAAAAGTTTTCTTTTCAGATGTATTAGGATTATTATTACTACTTCTACAACTAAATACAAGAAATAAAAGAATAGCAAAGTAAGATGAAAAAATTCTTGCCATTATGAATTGGAATACCCAAAAGCTTTTAAATCTTTATCATTAGATCTCCAGTCTTTTTTAACTTTTACAAATAGGTTTAAAAATATTCGAGAATCAAAAAAATTTTCTAAATCCAATCGAGCTTCTGTACCAACTTTCTGAATTTTTTCTCCTTTATGTCCAATCAATATTCCTTTTTGGGTTTCTCTTTCAACGTATATTACTGATTCTATACGAATCATGTTATCTTCTTCTTTAAAACTTTCTGTAACAACTTCTACGGAATAAGGAATTTCTTTTTTATAATGTAGAAGAATTTTTTCACGGATACATTCATTTACAAAAAATCTTTCAGATAGAGTTGTAAATTGATCCTTATCGTAATAAGGAGGAGATTCGGGTAATAAACTAATAATTTTCGGTATAATTAAATCAGTATTTAAACCATGTAAGGCGGAAATTGGTAGAATTTCTGCATTAGGAAATTGTTCATGTAGAATTCCTACCGCTTGGGAAATTTGTTCTGAATCTTTAGAATTATCAACTTTATTTAGTAATACCAGAATTGGAACTTTAGAGCTGTTTATTTTATTTAATAAATATTCAGAAGGATTTTTTTCATCCCCAAGTTCAGTTAAATATAGGAGAATATCAGCGTCATGGAAGGAATCTTTAACAAATTCATTCATCTTTTCCTGCAATTCGTAGGCGGGCTTTTGAATAATACCTGGGGTGTCAGAAAAAATAATTTGAACATTGGCATCATTCCAAATGCCAAAAATTCTATGACGGGTGGTTTGTGCTTTGGAAGTAACAATGGATAATTTTTCTCCCATTAATAGATTTATTAAGGTAGATTTACCCACATTCGGTTTGCCTATAATGTTTACAAATCCAGATTTAAAAGGTACTTCGGCCATAAAATTTTATTTAGTTCTATATTTTTTATTTAAGGCTTGTAAAATAGCCCAAGTCTCTGCGTCAATAATGCCATCTCCTTTTTGCGGTCTGAAATGCCACTGGAAAGCTCTAGTAATAAGTTTTGTGTTTTTATCATAAACTCCGGTTAAATTCACAGAATACCCATATTTTTTAAGGGCTTTTTGAAATTCTAAAACAGAATTATAAGGAGCAGTATCAGGATCATACATATTTAAGAAATAGAGCTTATCTTTTTCATCGTACCAAGCCCCTAATTGATGTTCTTTATACAGTTTTTCCCATGGGAAAGCTGGTCCCGGGTCTTGTTTACGTAAAGGAGCGATATCACTATGTCCAATAATATTAACTGGATCTATATCGTAACGTTCCGCAATATTTTTAACAAGGGAAATCACTTTTTTTATTTGGTAGTTAGGGAAAGGTTGAAAAACCATAGAATCTCCTATCTTTTTATATCCACTATTTACTATTTCAATACCTATGGAGGTATCATTTAAATTTACCGCATTTCCCCACGAACTAATTCCTGCATGCCAAGCTCTTTGATTTTCGCTGACTAATAAATCAATTGAATCATTAGGCAAATCATTCACTAAATAATGAGAGCTAACATTGCCTTTTTTTGCTAAAATTTTCACTGAGGTTGGATAATCAGAAACTGTGTAATGCAGTACAATAAATTTCACTCTATGGTTAGAAGCAACAGAAGGGAAATTTTTTTTAGAGACAATGTAATCTTTAAGGTTTGCCTGTTCAACAAAGTGATATTTAGGATCAACATCAGTTACGTATATAGTGTCGTGTACTGTTTTCGTTTTAACAATCACTTTTTCTTGAGTGCTACAACTGGTTATAATTTGAGTTAACACAAAGGTGCAGATCAGTAACTTCAGTATAAATTTCATGTATTTATTTTTATCTAACAAAAATATAAAAAAATCTTTGATTAAAGGGGTTGATTAAAAAACTTAAAAAAAATTTGCATAATTTAAAACTTACAATTACTTTTGCACTCCATTTAATCAATATTTGAATTGATTATTATTGAAGGAGAGTTGCCGGAGTGGTTAACGGAGCAGTTTGCTAAACTGTCGGCGGGAAACTGCCGCGTGGGTTCGAATCCCACACTCTCCGCTGGGAAGATTTTTCGGGGTGTAGCGCAGGTGGTAGCGCATCTGGTTTGGGACCAGAGGGTCGCAGGTTCGAGTCCTGTCACCCCGACTTTTTATAGTTCGGTCGCGTAGCTCAGCTGGATAGAGCATCTGCCTTCTAAGCAGACGGTCAAAGGTTCGAATCCTTTCGCGATCACAAAATTGCTTCTTTAAAGAAAGAGGATAGTTTGAAATACAGGTTATGTTATTCTAAGTCAATAAATTAGAATTATATAACTTAATGAAAACTATAATTAAAATTAACTCTTTTAGCACAGATTCTAGAACAGAAAATAATTTTGTTCTAATGAATACCAGATTTGTACCCAGAGCTTATACAAATAAGAATGGAGAGTCCAGAATTGAATTTCATATCATTTCAAAAGAAAAGCAAAAAAATAGCACTAGACTTTTATGTAAAAAAAAGTGTGAGAATTCTCTAATTAATTTATTAATCTTTGATAATGAAATATATTGAAATATTAAATACGATATATAGCTATCTGTATGATAATAAAGAAATTAAAAATCAGAAGGAATTTGCTAATATGATTGGAGAAACTAATACTGGATGGGGAGATCTTAAATTAGAAAGGAAGAAAGTTAATATTAAGCACCTAAGAGCTATTGCCCTAAAATTTCCGGAATTTAACCGAAGTTATATTTTTCTTGGAGAAGGTAAACTTACGGAGAAGGATAATAGAACTATAGATAATTATTCTTTAATGGAAGATTATACTAAAAATCTTCAGGGAACTATAAAATTATTAAAAGAAAAAATAGATAATAAATAATCTAGAGTTTGTCAAAAATTCACAACTTAGACCCACCCACATATATGAATTTAAGAAATTTAAATAAAACTTAACCAAATATTTAAATTATAAACTTTTCCTAATAAATTCATACTTTCAATATAAGATAAATTTATATAATATAAATGAATGATAAAAAGTATAAAATATTAAATTCATTGCCAGCCTATGGGCTAATGTATCATTTTATTTCTAAGAAAGGTAAACCCTTTTATTACGAAGGATTTCCAGTACGATTATATAAATCAGATGGAGATAGCTGGGTGGCTAATTTTGAATTAGGACAAACCGAGTTTAGTGAAGTTTTTGAATTAGAAATGTCTAGGTTATTGATTATTTCTGGAGGAGAATGTTTTATAATGAATCCTGACGATATAATGCCTATTGAAGTATTTGGCGGGGATTATTTAAATTATCTTAAAACTAATGATGGGAGAATTATTTTATATAATCATATAAATTTAACAATTGTAGATTCTAAAGGAAATTATTGGGATTCTGAAAGAATTTCCTTAGATGGTTTGAATGAAATAAAAATTTCATCAGATAATGTAGTTTCAGGTCTTTTTTATCAACCAACACCAACAGATGATTTATGGATTCCTTTTGAATATAACATTGATACAAAAAGCTTAATTTATGATGAATATATGCTTACATCATCTTATAAAGATTCTAAAAAATCTTGGTGGAAATATAAGTTATTCGAAAAATAAAAAAATAGATTAAATACCAAACTTCATTCTATATGTTTTATTTATTCAATAGTTTCTTAATCAATGTATTTTTCTCCTGAAACATTCGTTCATAAAGATCTTGCTTTTCGTTATAGAGTTTTACAATTTTATCTATAAGATTAAAATTGAAAATAAAACCAATAGAGGTGTCTTAAAAATCTTCACCTGAAATATTTGCAACCCTGAAAATAACAGCAATTGACTATTATTTAAAATGTATTTTAATATCAATAAGCTTTAATTGGATATTTAAAAAGCCTTTAAATATTATTTTTTAGGCTTGATTAGCAAAAAGATTGCAAAATTATTAAATAGTAGTTACAGAACGGTACAAAACTATATGAGTGCGGAAAATTGTAAAAAAAACAGAAAGCTATTAAAAATTAAAATATTAGTTGAAATTATTATTTGATATAAAATTTAACTTTATATATATTTGAACTCGTATTTGCTTGATTGTTAATATATTTTATGGGGCATAATGATCTATCAGACTATGATATATTAAATATTATAGAAAATGCTAGAAAAAGTAGCGAATTAGGCATTAGTTATAAAAATAATGTTCAGATAAATAATTCATTAAAGGCTAATCTGACAAATATTTTTACAAGTTATAATAATAATTCAAACCCATATCATTTTAATATAGGTAAAATAAGTATTAAAGAAACGCTAGCTGAACATAATTATAATAGATCAATTTTAAGTACTGGAATGATTTTTACAGGAATGCCTATCTTAAAAAAACGTTTCGTAACAAAAGGTACTGTTGCAGGAACATCTATAGCATCTAAATATCTATCAAAAGCATTCCCTTATAAAATGCCTTTCAAAATCTATACTATTAATGTAAATTTCAAGTTAGTTTCAACTAAAGTTCTAGGTAGAGGGTTAGGTAGATCTATTCCCTATGTTGGTTTGGTATTAATAGCTACTGATGCAATAGAACTACTAATTGAAATATATGAAATTGATAAGAAAAATAATAAAGTAACTTTTCAAGGTTTTGGAGGTGGAGGTGCTAGTGGTTATTGGTAATAAAATATTTATATATGATTGATAACAAATTACAAATTTTCTTAGAGAAAGAATTATTATCTAAATGGGACAAGAGGATAATTTTTACCCCTGCTATGAAACTGCACAAAGATTTTGGATTAGTTGGAGATGATGTAGATGATTTTTTAATACATTTTATAAAAGAATTTAATATTTCTGTAAGTAACGACTTTACTTTTGATGAAAGATTTTATCCAGAAGCATATACCTTAAGTGAAATATTCAAAGCTATATTCAATAAAGCTAAAAACCTATTTTCACAAAAGACAATCCAAGAGACGGAATTAAAAGACTTAAGCATTGCAGAATTGCAAGAGGCAATAAAAACAGGTATTTTAAAGTAATTCAGATATTAATTTTTAGAATTTAAAGACTTGTGAAAATTCTTAATTAACTTTTCTCTATTATTTATGATAAGTAATATAACCGATTTTACATCTTCTTTATTTCTCGCAAATCGGATTCTCGCATTCTCGGGTGTAATTTTTAACATCTTACTTGCTAAAATATAATCCCCAACTTCTAATTTTTTTCTTATTTGTTCAATAGTCATAGTTACTTTTTTAAAGAGAGCTAAATAAGTAAATACCTATTTGATAATTAATAACATATAGATATGTATAATAATTAAAAAGGGATAAATTATTTTCAATTAGTTATTTTATATCTTTGTAAATGAGTAAAAGTATAAAATATGGATACAGCACCTAAAAAAGTACATCAAGGAAGAAACATAAAAAGGCTTCGTGAAATGTTAGGAATTAAACAAGAATCTCTAGCTATTGATTTAAATATTACTCAAGCAGGTGTATCTAAATTAGAAAATAAAGAAATAATTGAGGAAGAAACATTAGAAAAAATAGCTAAGTTTTTGAATCTACCTGTAGAAGCAATTAAAAACTTCAATGATGAAACTACTGTTAGTTTTATTTCTAATACTTTTAATAATACTCATGGTTTTATGTACTCAACTTATACTGATTGTGCATTCAATCCCATTGAGAAGATTATAGAGCTTTATAATGAAAAAGAAGCGCTCTATGAAAGAATGTTAAAAGAAAAAAACGCATTATTAGAAAAATTTCTTAAATAAATTTGGTATTTTTAAATAAGATTTAATTTCTATTAAAATTAAGTTTTCAAGTAAAAGAGTAAAGTATATAAAACGTCCTTTGATTTATAAGGACGTTTTTATTATTTATTAATTGTATAAATTAAAATGTATTGTAATTTAGATGATGTAGATAGTAGAAATCTATAATTTTTTAGATTATATTCGGCGTATTGTTGGCGCACTATAAAAAGAAAAAGACTTAAATAATTATTTAAGTCTTTTTGAAAGTACCCAGAGCGGGAATCGAACCCGCACGATATTGCTATCACTGGATTTTGAATCCAGCGCGTCTACCAATTCCGCCATCTGGGCTTCTGGGTAAGAAGTTGCAAATATAAAAATTTTTTCTTTAAAAAATAGATACAACTAATCTTTTTATAAATTAGTAAAAAATAATAAAATGCAAATATTAATAATAAATGGTCCTAATCTTAATTTATTAGGAAAAAGAGAACCAGAGATCTATGGGGCTCAAACTTTTGAAGAATATTTTCAACAACTAAAAACTGTTTTTACCTCTGTAGAACTCGAATATTTTCAATCTAATCACGAAGGAGCGATTATAGATAAAATTCATGAAGTAGGATTTCATTATAAAGGGATTGTAATCAATCCCGGGGCTTTTACTCATTATTCTTATGCTATTTACGACGCCTTGAAATCTGTAACTACCCCCGCCATAGAGGTTCACATTTCTGATATTGAAAATAGAGAACCCTTTCGAAGGATTTCAGTAATCCAAGAAGCTTGTTTGCAACAGATTAAAGGCAAAGGATTAGCAGGGTACGACGAGGCCATTAACTTTTTTGTAAACAGATCATTAAAATCGTGAAATTTAAATGATAAAAAACAGCGATAAATAATTCCAATTACAATTAATTCAATAAAAAAGGAATTTATTGTACCTTTGTGTATTATACAAACTAAATTTAAAAGAAGAATGATAAAAATTACTCTTCCTGATGGAAGTGTAAAGGAATTTCAAAGTTCCATTACACCGTTAGACGTAGCTAAAAGTATTTCAGAAAGTTTAGCACGTAATACAATTTCTGCATTAGTAAATGGTAAACAAGTAGAAGTTACCACCCCTATAACAGAAGATTCTACGGTGCAAATTTTAACGTGGAACGACGATTTTGGAAAAAAAGCCTTTTGGCATTCTTCTGCTCACTTACTAGCACAAGCAATCCTAGAATATTATCCCAATGCAAAATTAACCATTGGTCCTGCTATTGAAAGTGGATTTTACTACGATGTAGATTTTGGAGATCAAGTATTTTCTGAAAAAGATTTTGAAAAAATTGAAAAGAAAATACTAGAAAATGCTAAGAAAAACTCAACCTTTAGGCTATATCCTGTATCTAAAAAGGAAGCGTTGGAGACATTCAAAGGGAATGAATTTAAAGAAGAACTTATAGCTAATCTTGAAGATGGTTCTATAACTTTCGTTACACATGACAACTTTACAGATTTATGTAGAGGAGGGCATATACCATCTACCGGAATTGTAAAAGCAGTAAAAATTCTAAATGCAGCAGGGGCATACTGGAGAGGGAATGAAAAAAATAAACAGTTGGTACGTGTGTATGGAATTACCTTTCCTAAACAGAAAGAGCTTATAGAATATTTAGAAAGAATAGAAGAAGCTAAAAAAAGAGATCATAGAAAGTTAGGAAAAGAATTGCAATTATTTACCTTTTCTGAGAGAGTAGGAGCTGGCTTACCTTTGTGGTTACCAAAAGGAGCAAAGTTGAGACAAAAACTCATTGATTTTTTAGGTGCTGCGCAACAAAAAGCAGGCTATGAAATAGTAGCAACTCCGCATATAGGACATAAGGATTTATATGTTACAAGTGGACATTATGAAAAATACGGAGCAGATAGTTTTCAACCGATAAAAACCCCTAACGAAGGTGAAGAGTTTTTATTAAAACCTATGAATTGTCCTCACCATTGTGAGATTTACCGTTCAGCACCTTGGTCATACAAAGATTTACCTAAGAGATTTGCTGAATTTGGAACTGTTTATAGATATGAACAAAGTGGAGAATTACACGGATTGACTCGTGTAAGAGGTTTCACCCAAGACGATGCTCATATATTTTGTACCCCGGATCAACTAATCGGAGAATTTGAAAATGTAATTGATTTGGTATTGTATACATTTAAGTCCTTGGGCTTTAGTGATTTTACTGCCCAAGTATCTTTAAGAGATAAAGACGATCATAGCAAATACATAGGCTCTGATGAGAATTGGGAGAAAGCAGAAAGTGCTATTAAAAAAGCAGCACTGGAGAAGGGGCTTCCTACGGTTATTGAATATGGAGAGGCTGCCTTTTATGGACCTAAACTGGATTTTATGGTAAAAGATGCTTTAGGTAGAAGTTGGCAATTGGGAACGATACAAGTAGATTACAATTTACCGGAAAGGTTTGATTTGCATTATATAGGTTCTGACAATGAAAAGCATAGACCTGTGATGATCCATAGAGCGCCATTTGGTTCCTTGGAGAGATTCGTCGCAATATTGCTAGAACACACCGGAGGAGATTTACCTCTTTGGTTAAGCCCAGAGCCATTCATTCTTCTACCCATTAGTGAAAAACATATAGAATATGCAAAAAAAGTTTTGAAATTAATGGAAAATTCAGATATTTGTGGTCGTCTTGATGAGCGTAACGAAAAGACTGGTAAAAAGATACGAGATGCCGAAATGAACAAAATTCCTTACATGTTTATTGTAGGAGACAAAGAGGCAGAATCTAATACCCTTTCTATTCGTAAAAGAGGTGGAGAAGATTTAGGTTCTTTTTCACTTGAGGAAGCTTTATCATTCATGAAAAAAGAAACGAGTAAACCTTAAAATTTTATATACCATAGCACTTAGAAGAAATAATTCGAGAGGGAAATATATCCCGAGGAAACAGGAACCGGAACACAAAATAAATAGGCTTATTGAAGTTCCAGAAGTTAGATTAGTAGGAGAAAATATAGAGCAAGGGGTTTATCCTTTAAAAGAAGCTCTTAGAATATCTGAAGATTTAGAGTTAGATTTAGTTATGATTACTGAATCTGCAACTCCACCCGTTTGTAGAGTAGTAGACTATAAAAAGTTTCTTTATGAACAAAAAAAGAAACAAAAAGAACTAAAGTCTAAACAAACCAAGGTGGTTGTAAAAGAAATAAGATTCGGACCTCAAACCGATGAGCATGATTATGAATTTAAAAAGAAGCATGCACAAAAATTTTTAGAAGAAGGATCTAAGTTAAAAGCGTATGTTTTCTTTAAAGGAAGATCCATTATATTTAAAGATCAAGGGCAAATATTGTTATTAAAATTAGCTCAAGAGTTGGAAGAATGGGGGAAAGTTGAGCAAATGCCTAAATTAGAAGGTAAAAGAATGATAATGATGATGGCTCCTAAAAAATAAAATTTAATTATTAAATAATTTTTCAAACACTTATTTTTAAGTGTTTTTTTTATACTATGAAAATAAAGCTATTTATATTTATTGTGTTAATATACTTATTGATATGTTTATATTATTATCCTTTCTTATCAGATGATAGTTTAATTTCTTTAAGATATGTAGATAGATTCATTCAAGGTAAAGGTCTTAACTGGACGGAAGGAATACCTGTAGAGGGATATTCTAATTTATCATGGGTATTATTAATATCTCTATTAGGAAAATTAGGGATGGATCTAATTTTAGCGGTTAGATTTGCAGGTATTTTATCTGGTTTGATGACAATACTTTTTATAATATATTATTATCGGAAATATAAAATACTTCCTTTAACTATAGGTCTTTTATTTTTGGTATTAACTCCCAGTTTTAGTGTATGGTCTATTGGAGGGTTAGAACAATCTATTTATGTTTTGTTAGTAGTAACAATGGTTTTATCTGTTTTTAAAATATTAGATAATACTGATAAACGCAAGCATAATAAATATTTATTATGCTTATCTTTCAGTCTATCAGGACTAATTATTTCTAGGCCTGATGGTGCTTTGTTTTCTGTAATTACAGGTGTATTTTTTATTTTTTATTTTTGGAATAAAAAATCTTTTAAAATAGCGATTCTATTCATAATTAAATTATTTATAATTCCTATAATATTTTTCTTAGGACAGTTTCTATTTCGTTTACATTATTATGGTGAATTGCTTCCAAATACAGCTTTAGTAAAAACTAAAATAACTCTATTAAGAGTTTATGAAGGAATACATTATAATAAAAACGCAATTATTTCTACTTTTCCATTTTCATTAATAAGTATTTATTTTATTGGGTATTTAAGTTTAGTGAAAAAAAATATAAAGACTATATACTTATTAGCGTTAATAATCTGTTGGCTTTTTTATATATCAATGGTTGGAGGGGATATTTTTCCTGCCTTTAGACATTTTGATTTAGTTATTGTTTTATTGGTAATCGGTTTACTTGAAGGACTTTATTATTTTGATTTTCATTTTTTGCACAAAAGAAGTATATGGCTAACATTAATTATTGTTTTTTTAGGATATATTGTTATGCAATACTTCAATAATGAAAATAATAGAGCGAAAACAGAGAGATGGGAATTTATAGGATTAGAGCTTGGAAATGATTTGAATAGAATTTTTAAATATCAAAACCCTAAGTTAGGAGTTACAGCTGCAGGTTGTATACCTTATGCCTCAAAATTTCCCTGTTTAGATATGTTAGGCTTGAATGATTATCATATACCTCGCCATCCACCTATAAATTTTGGAACAGGACTCCTAGCTCATGAGTTAGGAGATCCTGAATATATCATGAATTCTAATTTAGATATTATAATTTTCAATGTTGGTAGTAAACCCACGTTTAATATAGGTAGATTGTTGTCAGAAAATTATAGGTTTATTACAAATTTTAAAGAAGTAATAGTTAAGACTAATGAAGAAAGACCTATAATACTGTACATGGATATTTATAGTAAAAAAACTGGGATTAAGGAAACAGTTGATAATATTAAAATACCGGGATACTTTTTTAGTAATGAAAAAAATAACGCTTATATTAAGGAAGATCTAAAGGTATATATGTCAAAGTTTAATAGTTCTGAAATTGTTATAAGTAAGAAAATACCTGGAGAATGGAAAGTAAAATCTATAAATAATGAAAAACCAGATTCTAAGCTTATTGTAGATATTAATAATGATAATAATAAAATGAAGATAACCATTTATTCCAAAGAGAATAATTTTATTTTAAAAGAAATAGAATTAGAAAGAATATAAAGGAAATAATACGTCCATAAAAATTATGGTGTTGCAGAGAATTTAAAAATTACATACTTTTGTAGTATAAGAATGATAACGACATAAATAAAAAAAAATGCCAAAATTAAAAACAAAGTCAGGCGCAAAAAAGCGTTTTTCAATTACTGGTAGCGGTAAAATTAAAAGAAAGCATGCGTTTAAAAGTCATATATTAACCAAAAAGGCTACTAAACAAAAGCGTAATTTAACCCAAACAGCATTAGTAGCTAGTGTTGATGAACCAAGCGTAAAAAGACAATTATTGCTAAAATAAAATATTTAGTACAAGCTAAATATTTGGTTTAATTTAAAATTAGTTTAACCCTAAAATAGAGCACTAAGAGAAATTTTTCCGCCTATTTTAAAAAAACACAAAAATATGCCAAGATCAGTAAATTCAGTAGCTTCAAGAGCGAGAAGAAAAAGAGTACTTAAACTAGCCAAAGGTTACTTTGGACGTAGAAAAAATGTTTGGACAGTTGCCAAAAATGCAGTTGAAAAAGCATTACAATATGCCTATGTAGGTAGAAAACAAAAGAAAAGAAATTTTCGTGCATTATGGATACAAAGGATTAATGCAGGTACAAGAGAGCATGGACTTTCCTATTCTAAATTTATAGGTTTACTTAAACAAAATAACATAGAATTGAATAGAAAAGTTTTGGCTGATTTAGCTATGAATCATCCAGCAGCTTTTAAAGCAATTGTAGATTCAGTAAAAAAATAAATAATTAATTATTCGTTATCTTAAAGCACTCATGATTCATGAGTGTTTTTTATTTTAAATCCTAAGCTAAATAAAAAAAATGGTAACATTAATTATTCTTATTTAGAATAAATAAAAATAATCAATTATATTTGCGCAAACTTTTTAAAGAATGACGCATAAATTACTTTTTTTACCTTTTTTTTTAGGTAGTTTACTATCACAATCACAAAAATTAGATTCCATTCAACCTCAACCCATGGAAATAGATTCTATACCCAAAGATACCATGATCTTAAATCATGGATCAATCAATAATTCAAGGGATAGTTTACAGGGAGTTATAGTAATAGGTAGTGCTAAAAAAAAATATTTGAATAAAAATATCTCCTCCTCACTTAGGTTAGACGAAGAGATAATTAATATTCCACAAAATATAAATATAATTTCCAATGCAGCTTTAGAAGATCAACAAGTGACAACTCTGAGTGATGGGGTTTTAAGAAATGTAGCCGGTACACAGAGATTGGAACATTGGGCAGATCAATATACCCATGTAAACATGAGAGGCTCTCGAGCTTCAGCATTCTTAAATGGTGCAAATATAACCTCGAATTGGGGGCCTTTAAGTGAAGATATGAGCTATGTTGATCGAATTGAATTTGTTAAAGGTCCAGCAGGATTTTTAATGTCTAATGGTGAACCTAGCGGTATATACAATATAATTACAAAAAAACCTACCGGAAAAGAACTTAATGGATACGCACGGTTTACACTTGGTAGTTTTGATTTATACAGGGCAGAAGTAGATCTAGATTCTAAGATTAACGATAAGATATCCATACGTTTAAATCTTATGGGGCAGAATAAGAATAGTTTTAGAAAATATGAATTTAACGATAGATATGTTATCAATCCATCCATTAAAATAAATCTTACAGACCAAACTACTATAACAGCAGAATATATATATCAAAAAGCAAAAATGTCTAATATTGGTTCAGCTTATGTATTTTCCTATGAAGGTTATGGTACAAAGCCTGTAGATTACACCTTGTCTGACCCTGGGCTAGCACCGACCAATATAGATAGTCATTTGTTTAATATTAATTTACAACATATAATAAATCCTTATTGGAAATTGACCGCTCAGTTAACTTATTTAAATGAATATACCATGGGGAGTAGTCTCTGGCCATCAACCTTTAATCCTGATGGAAACATGATACGAAGAGTAACCTTATCACAATCTAGTAACGTAATGAAATTTGGCCAAGTGTACTTGAATGGAAATATGAAAACAGGGGTGATTTCACATAAAATTCTTGCAGGTTTGGACTTAGGAAGTAAAAAATACATGGCAGATTGGAACCAATGGCACGATTTAGATACCGAAGAACATCCTTTTAATACAAATTCTTTAAACTATCAATATCCAAGTAACGGTTATCCAGTCTTTAATACATCTGTACCCCTAGTTACCAGAGCAAATCCTGCTGGGACAATTGAACAAAATTATTCGGGAATCTATTTGCAAGATGTATTAGGTTTTTTTGATGATAATCTTAGACTTACTATCGCTGGCAGATATACAGATGTAAAACAAAACGATTATGGGGTCGAAAAAAATGCAAAAAAGTTTACTCCAAGGTTAGGTTTAAGTTATTCTATTAATGAAAACTTGTCAGTATATGCTTTATACGACCAATCCTTTGTACCCCAAGCAGGATTTTTAAGATCGGGTAAGCATCCTAAGCCTGTCACAGGAAATAATATGGAACTAGGATTAAAAAAAGATTGGTTCAACGGAAAGTGGAATACTGTATTGTCCTTATATAAGATCATTAAGAAAGATGAGCTTACTGCAGATCCGTTAAGTGATCCCAACGAAAAATATTCAATTGTATTAGGAAAAACAAGAGCTGAAGGTATAGAGTTCGATTTAAAAGGAGAAATTTTTAAAGGATTTAATATAATTGTTAACTATGCATTCACAGAAAATAAAGTCATTGAATCAAATACGCTGGAATATCCTAAAGGCTCAAGAATTGCCGGTTATGCTAAACATACGGCCAATGCTTGGTTGAATTATACAATCAACCAAGGATATTTGAAAGGAGTTGGTTTTACGTTTGGAGGTACTTATTTAGGAGATAGAAGCTCGTGGAGCTGGGGAGGAGAAGGACAAATCCCAATGAATGATTATTTAAAGTTTGATGCAGGTATCTCATGGGAACATTCTAATATGAAATTAAATTTAAATGTATTTAACGTATTTAACAGATACTTGTATTCAGGTTCAAGCTTTGCATCCTATTATTATTACCAAGCAGAAGCTCCAAGAAACTGGAGATTATCCGTAGGATATAAATTTTAATTAAAATAATTATGAATAATTTTAATTAGATCCAAAAAATTAATGAGCAAATCAATTAATAATAAATTTTTTCTCAATCTAAAAAAATGGATTAAAAAAATGCATTTATGGTTGGGATTATTCATAGGTGTTTTGATACTTATCATATCCCTTACCGGTGCTCTGTACGTGTTTAAAGATGAAATAGAAAATTACAACCGTAAAGAATTTATCTATCATCAGGAACAAGACGTAGAAAATAAAGAAGTGTTACCCATTCGGAGCCTTGAAAAATTAATTGATAATCAAGTAAATGAAAAATTTCCATTACATTGGGTAGAGATTCCTTTAGATAAAAAAAAATCATATAAGTTTTTCTGGTATGAGCATAACACGCATGCATGGAATTATTTTGATGAATTTCCTGTATACAAACTTGCTTATGTAAATCCATATAACGGTCAAATTTTAAAAATATACGATGAAAAGAATGGATTTTTCAATATAGTTAAAATGATTCATTGGAGTTTTTTGCTAAAAATGGATTGGGGTAAATACGTTGTAGGAATTCCGGTGCTCATATATATAATTATGCTAATTTCAGGGATTGTACTGTGGTGGCCTAAAAATAAATCCGCAAGAAAGCAAAGAATTTGGTTTAGATGGAAAAAAATTAAAAATTGGAAAAGAAAAAATTACGATTTGCATAACATATTTGGGTTTTATACATCCATCTTTGGGTTATTATTCGCCATAACTGGTTTATTTTATTCTTATCTTTTAGTTGGCCAAATTATATATGCAATTTTCACTTTAGGTAGCGATCCTGCTCCAAACTTTTCAAATATTACCACCCAAGCACCTATAGAGATAAGAACCGATCAAACTTTAGATAAAATTATTGCTAAGGTTAACAATTTATACCCTAATGCGGAAAGTTTTAGTTTTGATTTAGGACATCCTCATATAGATAACCATGAGCATCCAAATTTTCAAATATATGTTAAACACCTTCCCGGTGTTTATTATAAAAATAGCCTATTGATTTTTGATGAAAACTCAGGAGAATTACTAAAAAATTACGATCCAGAAGATAAAAATTTGGGTGAAAAAGTAATTGCCGCTAACTATGATATACATGTAGGGTCAATAGGGGGGCTTCCTACTAAAATATTAGCATTTGTAGTTAGTTTACTAATAGCTTCAATGCCAGTAACTGGTTTTTTAATATGGAAAGGTAGAAAAAATAGAAAACTTAAATCTTAATTGATTTAAGTTTTCTATTTAGAACCTTATATGTTTAGAAAGGCATATTAGAATCTTCTTCATCCATATTCTCATCAATTCCAAAAGAATCGCTTGGATTTATAGTAGGAATATTTAATGAACTTTCAAAAGATGTCCCTACCTCGTTTATTTTACTTTCAAAAGTTGTTGATAGATCATTTGAATTAGAATCATTGTAGAAATAATCATCTAAGTCAGAAAACTTAGCTTGGGAGCTGGTAAACTTTAAGCGAACATCCTCTAATGCCCCATTTCTGTGTTTCGCAATAATAAATTCCCCTTGACCGGCACACGGAGTACCGTCTTCCCATGTGTCTAATTTATAATATTCCGGTCTATATATAAATGTAACTATATCTGCATCTTGTTCAATAGCTCCGGATTCCCTTAAATCTGAAAGCAAAGGCTTTTTGCTCCCTCCTCTGGTTTCAACCGAACGAGATAACTGTGATAATGCAATTACAGGTATTTCTAACTCTTTGGCTATTGCTTTTAAGGAACGAGAGATCGTAGCAATTTCTTGTTCCCGATTTCCTATACCTTTCCCCCCAGCAGTCATTAGTTGAAGATAGTCAATCATAATAATTCTAACCCCATGCTGAGATACAAGCCTACGTGCCTTAGCACGTAAATCAAAAACAGAAATTCCGGGAGAATCATCGATAAAAATAGGGGCTTTTTCCAATTTATTAACTCGAGAATAGAGTTGCTGCCATTCCAATTCAGATAAATTGGCTTTTCTTAATTTTTCGGATTCTAAACCTGTTTCGCTTGAAATCATACGCATCATTAGCTGTTCTGCCGACATTTCCAATGAAAAAATACCAATAGGTGTTTCTGCATTTATGGCGATATTTCTAGCCATGGATAGAATGAAAGCTGTTTTTCCCATTCCGGGTCTAGCAGCAATAATAATTAAATCTGAAGGTTGCCAACCCGCAGTAATTTTATCCACATTTTTAAATCCAGAAGGTATTCCGCTCATTCCTTGCTTAGATTCAAGAGATTTAATTTTTTTTAAAGCATTGGATACTAGGTTTTTAGCCTCATTAAAGGTTCTTTTTAAAGTTCCATTGGTAATTTCGTACAATTGACTTTCGGAATAATCCAATAGATCAAATACATCTGAAGTTTCATCGTAAGATTTTTCAATCATATTAGACGAAATTTCAATTAACTTTCTTAAAATAAATTTCTCTAAAATTATGCGAGAGTGATATTCAATGTGAGCCGAAGAAGAAACTTTGTTGGATAATTGTATCAAATAAAAATCGCCGCCAGCAGCATCAAGTTTTCCTTGTGAACGCAGTTTATTAGAAATAGTTAAAATATCAATTGGTTCCGTCTCTTTAAATAAATCTTCAATAGCTTCATAAATAAACTGATGCTCTTTTTTATAAAAAACTTCCGGAGATAAAATATCTATAACCTCATCCAGCCCTTTTTTATCTATCATCATAGCACCTAGCACAGCTTCCTCTAGATCAATGGCTTGAGGAGGAAGTTTTCCTTTTTCTAAGGTTACAATTTTATTGGATTTAATTGAATTTTTTTTCTGATAATCTAATGGCTCCATAATAACCTCAAAAGTAATCATAAAAATCTTTTTTAACGGATAATTTTCTAACAACGCTAGTGGTGCCTAGGCTGTAAAAATTAATATAAGGTTTATAATAATTAAGATGAGATTTATAATGTGCTATCTTTGTTCTATGAAATGGGATCAAATTATTGGACAAGAAACATTAAAGAATAAGTTACGAGATTCTATCATTGAAAATAGAATTAGCCACGCACAATTATTGGTTGGTAAGTCTGGATATGGAGCCCTAGCTTTAGCCTTAGCATATGCTTCAGAAATAATCTGTGTAAATTCTGAAACTTGTTACAAAAGATTAAATCAATTTCAACATCCTGATTTGCATTTGTCATTTCCAACTATAAATAATTCTACAGAGAAGAGAGAAGCTGTAAGTGCAGATTATGTATCACAGTTTCGAAACTTTTTACAAAAAAGTGTTTATCAAGAATTAGATCAGTGGTATGAGTTTTTAAATGAAGAAAAAAAGCAAGGATTTATTTCTGTAAAGGAAATAGAGAATATCATAAATAATTTGAGTCTAAAAAGTTTTGAAGGGGGGTATAAAGTACAAATAATTTGGGGGGTAGAGGTAATGAGAACGGAAGCTGCAAATAAACTGTTGAAAATTTTAGAAGAGCCTCCTGCAAAAACTCTTTTTTTATTGATAGCGGATGACGAAAAGAAAATTTTGCCTACAATACTATCTCGATGTCAAAAAATTTTAATACCCCGTATTGAAGAGACTTGTATTCAGCAAAGCCTACAAAATTTATATTCCTTAGAAAATAATGAATCCAATATAATAGCTAAAAGATCGCAGGGAGACTGGGCTTTAGCTTTAAATTTGCTGAATAGCTCTAAAGTGAACGAAGAATTTGAAAAATTCTTTATACAATGGAATAGAGCAGCGGTTATGGCTCCAAAAAAAGTTGAATTTTTAAAAGAAATTGTTGAATGGTCAATAATCATTGCTGGATGGGGAAGAGAAAAACAAAAAAGATTTTTGCAGTTTTGTTCCGAAACCTTTAGACAGGCTTTACTTGAAAATTATTCAGCAAATAAATTAGTGAATGCCTCATTAAGCTATAACAACTTCAATTGGAAAAGTTTTAGTTTTTTTGTTCATGGAAATAATATTCAAGATATATTAGAAGAAATAAATTCAGCTTACTATCACATTGAAAGAAATGGAAATGCAAGAATTATATTTTTAGATATGGGTGTTAAACTCACACGTTTTTTAGCTAGAAAACGAGAGTAAGTTTTATTAAATATAGTTTGAAATTTTTTGTATTTAATTCATATACAATCAATTATAAAAATAATTTATTTAGAATCATTATAAATTGTATCACTGTTAAATATATATTAAAAAAATATTTGGCGTTAGACTTCATATTTATAATTTTGCAAGTATCGCTTTTTGGATAAAATTACACCAATATTAAATAAGTTTCATTTGTTTGAAATCAATTATTATGAATAAAATTTTAGCAGTAATTATGCTGGTTCTCTTTACAGGAGTTTCTGTTTTTGGGCAGGATCTTTCTGGTGATTCTAAAAAAGGAGAAACCTTATTTAAAGCTAATTGTACCGCTTGTCATGCTTTAGACAAGAAATTAGTTGGGCCTGCTCTAAAGGGGATCTATACAACACTATCTTCAGAAGGAGTTAGTAAAGAATGGATCATGAAATGGATCATGAACAACGAAGCTTTAAGGAAAAGTGGAGATAAAAGAGCCAATGATATCTACAAAGAATATTCAGAAGCAGCCATGGATGTTTTTGAAGGAAGATTGTCTGATCAAGACATTGAAGATATTTTAACATATGTAAACAACCCACCGGAACCAAAAGTTGAAGAAGCTCAAGTGGAGGTGCCGGTAAAACAAAATACCGATACGGATAGTTCTAAATTACTTTTAGTTTCATTTATAATAATAGGAATTATACTTATTATTACTCTGTTTAAAATAAATACGTTAGTTAAGCTAAGTACTAAAGGTACAGAATTATCCTCTTTAGAAAGCCATAAAATTAAAAACCTTTCAGAGTTCTATAGAAAATACCAAGGTTTTAGCTATTTTATTATATCCATACTTTTAATCATTTCTCTATATGGTGTTTGGGCTTGGTTAATGGGAATAGGTGTTGACAAGGGGTATGAGCCAGATCAACCCATTTATTTCTCACATAAAATTCATGCAGGAGAAAATAAAATTGACTGTCAAGTATGTCACTCAGGAGCAAAATATGGTAAAGTTTCAGAAATACCTTCTTTAAGTGTATGTATGAATTGCCATAGAAATATAAGTGAATATAATGGAAAATATATAGAGCCTGGTAAATCCAAAGAATTTTATACAGGAGAAATCAAAAAAATATACAAACATATTGGTTGGGATGAAGAAAACCAAAAATATACAGGTAAACAAACTCCAGTTAAATGGACAAGAATTCATAATATGCCTGATTTTGTTTACTTTAATCACTCACAACATGTCGTAGTTGGAGAAAAAACAATAATTGCTGGGTATAACAAGAAAAATCCTAATCAACAAATTGATGTAGTATGTAAAGCATGTCACGGTCCAGTGGATACTATGAATGTGGTTAGGATGTCAAATGACTTTACTATGGGTTGGTGTATCGATTGTCATAGAACAACAGAAGTAGATATGACGAACGGATACAATGCAGCATATTTCGATAAGTTGCATGAAAAACTGAAATTAGAGTACGGTCAAGATAAATCTACCATTACAGTAGATGCTATAGGAGGAATTGAGTGTGGTAAATGTCATTATTAATAAATTAAAATCATCAGAAGATCATTATGGCTTCAAAAGATAAAATAACATTTAGAAGTTTAGAAGAGTTAAAAGACCCATCTTTAACTGAAAAAATTGCAAGCAATGAGTTTGCAGAAGAACTTCCAATTGATGAATTTTTAGGGGATGAAAAAGCTATGTTTTCCACTAAAACTACAAGAAGAAATTTTCTTAAATTTTTAGGTTTTGGAACAGCAGCTGCAACATTAGCAGCTTGTGAAGCCCCCGTAGTAAAGTCTGTCCCATACATTGTTAAGCCCGAAGGTATAGTTCCTGGTGTTCCAGATTATTATGCCTCTACATTATTCAATGGTTTTGATTTGGCTAGTGTTTTAGTAAAAACAAGAGAAGGTAGACCTATAAAAGTGGATAGTAACAAAAATGCCAAATTATTTTCTGGAAGTACAGCTAGAAGTCAGGCATCAGTTCTTTCATTATACGATAACAATCGAGCCAAAGGACCTAAATTAAATAATCAAAATACAGATTGGAAATCTTTGGATGCTTTTGTATCCAAAGGTTTGCAATCAACGCTTACTTCAGGAAAAAAAGTGGTAATTTTAACCCCTTCTTTCCCATCACCGTCAACTAAAAAAATCATTGCTGATTTTAAAACGGCTTATCCAACTACAGAACACATAGTATATGATTCGGTTTCCTATTCTTCAGCCTTAGATGCTTCTCAAGAAGTTTATGGATCAAGGATTTTGCCTTTATATGATTTATCAAAAGCAGAATTATTAGTTTCTTTTGGAGCAGATTTTTTAAACGACTGGAATGGCGGGCACTTAGAAGAGTCTTATTCAAAAGCTAAAGTTCCCGGAAAAAATATGCTTAAGCATATCCAAATAGAATCGAACTTAAGTTTGTCGGGTGCAAATGCAGACGAAAGAATGCCATTAAAGCCATCTGCAGTTCAAAAATTACTTGCAGAAGTATACAAAGCACTTGATGGCAATTCTGCTAATAAGGTTGCTGTTAAAATTGCAAAAGAACTAAAAGAAAAGGGACCTAAAGCAGTAGTTTTTGCTGATGGAGACAAATCATCTTATGTTTTAGCATACCTAATCAATCAAAAATTAGGCTCTCAAGTAGCAGATTCACAAAGAGTAGTCTTAATGAAAGAATCTGACGATTCCAAATTTTCTGAATTAATTCATTGGTTAGATGCAGGTAATGTTGAAGTATTGTTAAATTTTAACACAAACCCAGTTCATTCATACTCTGAAGGAGCTAAATTAGCTACACTTATTAAAAAAGTTCCTTATTCAGTATCGCTTACAGAATATGAAAATGAAACAGCTTTGGTTTCTAAAGCTTTAGCACCAGTACCGCATTGGCTAGAATCTTGGGGAGATATTAATCCAGCTACAGGAGTATACCTTCTTGTACAACCAACAATTCAAAGAATTTTTGATACACGTCAATTTCAAGACTCCCTGTTGGTATGGAAACGCAACAAGAATAAGGTAAATACAAATTCAAACGAAGAAGAGGCAAATAATGCTGATGAATCTTCAATATCGCCTTCGATTGAAACTACAGAATTTAATTCAACGTATACAAATTCTACAGCAACACCTCCGCAAACTGATAGCTATTATAATTTTTTAAAAGAATTTTGGAAATCTCAATTAGCGTCTACAGTAGGGTATAGCTTTAATCAAGCACTTTATAATGGATATAATGAAAGTAAAGAGGTTGCAGTATTAACTGTGGTAGGAGGAGACTCTGCAAAAGCTCTAAACTCCATTCAGTCAATTAAAGAAGGTGATTTAGAATTAAATCTTTACTTAAAGACATCTATAGGGGATGGAACACAAGCAAATAATCCTTGGTTGCAAGAACTGCCTGATCCAATCTCAAGATTAACTTGGGATAATTATATTACCATTTCGGAAGAAGATGCGAGTAAATTAAAACTTAGAAATGAGGTTAATGGTAGAATGCAGTTGGACGGCTCTTTAGTGGATGTAACCGTAAATGGTAAAACTATTAAAGATGTGCCGGTGTTTATACAACCCGGCCAAGCGAAGGGATCTATAGGCTTAGCTTTAGGATATGGACAAAAAACAGGAAAAGTAGGTAAAACAGGAGTAAATGCTTATCCGGCTTACAATAATTCTAATTTTAACCAATACAATATAAGTCTTAAGGATACTGGTAAAATGCATGAATTTGCTTCTATGCAAATGCAAGGAACCTTAATGGGGCGTTACGAAATAGCTAGAGAAATACCTTTAGAAACATATTTAAATGAAAAGTCTGAGGTTTGGAATCCTGCTTTAAAAATGGGAACCTATGTTGGTGAAATGCCTATAGGTGAAATTGGTCTATGGACAGAGTTTGATAGCAAAGATGGACCTCATTTTAACCTTTCAGTAGATTTAAATAGCTGTACCGGATGTGGCGCTTGTATCATTGCTTGTCAAGCAGAAAACAACGTACCTGTAGTAGGGAAAGAAGAGGTAAGAATGTCTAGGGATATGTTCTGGCTTCGAATAGATAGATATTATTCAGCGAAGAAAAAAATTGATCAAAGAGAAGAAATTTTAGAAAATCTGGATCAGGTTCCTATGTATAAAGAACTTATAAAACCAGATGCAACTAATCCAGATGTTATTTTCCAGCCAGTTATGTGTCAGCATTGCAACCATGCGCCGTGTGAAACGGTTTGTCCAGTTGCAGCTACGTCTCACGGAAAGCAAGGTCAAAACCAAATGGCTTACAATAGATGTGTAGGTACAAGATATTGTGCAAATAACTGTCCATACAAAGTTCGAAGATTTAATTGGTTCAACTATGCATTAAACGATAAGTTTGACTACAATATGAATAATGACGTAGAACGTATGGTGTTAAATCCAGATGTTGTTGTTCGTTCTAGAGGAGTAATGGAAAAATGCTCTTTATGTATACAAATGACTCAGGCGACGATTCTTAATGCTAAAAAAGAAGGAAGAAGAGTTAAAGATGGCGAATTTCAAGTGGCTTGTTCACAAGCTTGTTCAACAGGAGCAATTAAATTTGGAGATGTAAATGATCCTGAATCAGAGATACTAAAACTATCTAAAAATGAGCGTAAATACGTTTTATTAGAAGACATTGGTACTAAACCCAATGTATTTTATCAATATAAAGTAAGAAATAGAACTAAATAGAATTAAAAATATTTTAAGTAATTTACTATGTCAGGACATTACGAAGCACCTATACGGGAGCCGTTAATTTTAGGAGATAAATCCTATCATCAAATAACGGAAGATATTGCCAAGCCAATAGAAACTAAGGCGGGTAAATTATGGTGGTATGCTTTTTATATAGCATTAGTAGCATTTATCTATGGTGTAGGTTGTATAGCTTACACAGTAGGTACAGGAATTGGTGTTTGGGGGCTAAATAGAACAACCAACTGGGGTTGGGATATTACAAACTTCGTATGGTGGGTAGGTATTGGTCACGCAGGGACATTAATTTCTGCAGTTCTACTACTTTTTCGTCAAAGGTGGAGAATGTCCATTAACCGATCAGCAGAAGCGATGACCATTTTTGCAGTAGTTCAAGCGGCACTTTTTCCAGTAATTCACATGGGAAGACCTTGGCTAATGTATTTTGTATTTCCAATTCCGAATCAATTCGGATCTTTATGGCCAAACTTTAATTCTCCTTTGCTTTGGGACGTATTTGCAATTAGTACTTATTTTTCTGTATCAGTAGTCTTCTGGTATATAGGTTTAATACCAGACTTTGCTATGGTAAGAGATCGTGCGGTTAAACCAGTAACAAAAAAAATATATAGTATTTTAAGTTTTGGTTGGGGAGGTAAAGCAAAACATTGGCAAAGATTTGAAGAAGTTTCCTTAGTTTTAGCTGGTTTAGCAACTCCATTGGTATTTTCAGTTCACACAATTGTATCTTTTGACTTTGCTACCTCAGTTATAAAGGGTTGGCACTCAACCGTCTATCCACCATACTTTGTAGCAGGAGCAATCTTTTCAGGATTTGCCATGGTTCAAACTCTACTAAGTGTGGTTAGAAAAGTTTGCCATTTAGAAGACTATATTACTTTGAAGCATATAGAATATATGAATATAGTAATCGTTGTAACAGGTGGAATGGTAACTGTTGCTTATATTACTGAATTCTTTATTGGGTGGTATTCCGGTAGTAGATATGAAGATTTTACCTATTTCTCCATAGGAGCAGCTACAGGTCCATACTGGTGGGCATTTTGGTTACTGATTATTTGTAATGTTTTAATACCAGCATCGCTATGGGTAAGAAGATTGAGAAGAAATTTCCTTTGGACATTTATTGTTTCTATAGTTATCAATATAGGTATGTGGTTTGAAAGATTTGATATTATCGTTATAAATCTCTCTAGAGATTATTTACCAAGTTCATGGACAATGTTCCAACCTTCTTTTGTAGATGTAGGGATTTTTGCAGGAACCATTGGATTCTTCTCTGTCTTATACCTTTTATATGCTAGAACTTTTCCGGTAATTGCGCAAGCAGAATTAAAAACTATTGTTAAAACTTCAAGTGAAGGTCATAAAAAACATCATTCAGAACATGAGCACCACTAAAACAAAAATATACGGGTTATACGGAGATGATGATCTCTTATTAGATGGAGTAAAACAGCTTCGAGAAAAAGGTATTCAAATTGACGAAGTTTACACACCATTCCCAGTTCATGGGCTTGACAAAGCAATGGGATTGAAAGAATCAAGATTATCGGAATTTGCTTTCGTATATGGAGCGATTGGTTTAACAGTTGCTTGTTTATTGACATGGTATACCATGAATCACGATTGGCCTCAAAATATAGGAGGTAAGCCTAGTTTTACATGGGGGCAAAATATGCCTGCATTTGTTCCTATAATGTTTGAGTTAACAGTTTTGTTTGCTGCACATTTAATGTCAATCACCTATTTAGCGCTTAATAAGCATTATCCAGGACAAAAAGCTCAAAATCCTGACCCTAGAACGACGGATGATAAATTTTTGATTGAAATTTCAAATCAAAACTTTGATTATGTGAAAGAAATTCTTATAGCTACCGGTGTTGAAGAAATAACCGTAAAAAAATTAGAAGATGAAAAAATTAACTAAATATATTCTAATTGGTACAGTTGCTTTGAGTTTAATCTCATGTAGCAAAAAAAAGCCAGCCCTAGTTTATTTTCCAGATATGTATTATCCGGTAGCCTATGATCCTTACGAAGAGGCAGTTTTAGCATATGGAGAGCAAACAACAACTGTTTCATTGTTTAAAAAACACGACGGAAGAACGGCATTAGATCCTGTTCCCGGTTCAATCGTTCAAAATCCTGAAGGAATTTTACCTATGGACTTACCAGCAACTCCTGAAGGGTATGAAGCTTCTAAAAATGTAGTTTCACCATTAAATCCTGAAAATAAAGAGAAAGATTTAGCTAGAGGTAAATTGTTGTTTGATAGAACATGTGCAGTTTGTCATGGAACCGCAGGCGATGGTCAAGGAAATATTGTACAATCAGGAGCCTATTCAGGAGTCCCAAATTATAAAGATAGACAAATTACGGTTGGTTCTGTTTATTATGTAATGCTACATGGAAGAAATGCCATGGGTTCATATGCTGGACAATTATTACCTGGAGATATGTGGAGAGTTGCAGAATATGTGATCCATGAATTTAAGCCAGAAGTTGAGAATTCATCAAAAGTAGCAACTATAAAAACAACAACAGAAACCTCTGAACAATAATACAACTATGAGATACATATTTTCATCAAGACTTAAGTTAACATCTATTGTACTAATAATAATAGGACTGATTTCTTTTGGAATAGGATATTATCAGAACTCACATGTTGATCATGATAGGGTAGTAACTATTCTGGAACATAATGAAGAAATTGCTCATGCTCAACCCATGAATTCTATATATAAAAATGACGTTCCTCTATCTAAGGAGCATATTGAGCATGCAGAAATTCAAATACATAACCGACCTTGGGCTGCCTTTATGGTACCGTTAATGTTATTCTTTGGAATAGCAGCCACATCTTTATTTTTCTCAGCAGTACAACATGCTGGAAATGCTGGATGGTCTATTGTTGTAATTAGAGTGATGGAGGGTATAGCATCGTTTATTCCTGTGGGGGGTATAATGGTCGTTATTTTTATAATTCTGTCATCTTACGGCTGTCTGAATGGAGGAGGATTAAATCATTTGTACCATTGGATGGATCCTTCATTAACAGATCCAAATTCTTCACATTTTGATTTGCTAATTAAATCTAAGCAACCATTTTTAAATCGTCCTTTCTTTGTAGTAAGAACAGTGATTTATATTATTGGTTCCATATTTTTCCTCTATAAAATTAAATCTTTAACCAGAAAGTTAGATGAAACAAAAGCTATCAGTGATTACAATAGAGTTTACAATTGGAATGTAGGATTCATAGTTTTTTTTGCACTTGCATCTGCATGTTGGGCTTGGGATTGGTTAATGTCTATAGATCCACACTGGTATTCTACCCTCTATATGTGGTATACCATGATTAGCTGTTTAGTTTCTGCTGTAGCTGTAATGTTAATAATTTCAATTTATTTGAAGAAAAAAGGTTCTTTGCCTGATTTTAATGATAACCACATGCATGATTTAACTAAATTTTTATTCGGGTTTAGCTTGTTATGGTCTTATTTATGGTTTGCTCAATTTATGCTTTACTGGTATGCAAATGTTCCCGAAGAAACTAATTATTTCTTTGGAAGGTATAAATTATACAGCCAAACCTATTTTACAATGCTAATTCCTAATTTAGTATTACCTTTTTTAGTTTTAGTAAGTAGCAAAATCAAAAGAAATTATACTATAGTTCCTTTAATGGCTTGTGTAGTGATATTTGGACATTATATGGATTTCTTTAATATAATTATGCCAGGTACAGTAGGTGCCTTTTGGGGATTTGGATTCTTGGAAATTGGTGCGTTCTTGTTTATGTTAGGTATATTTATATTTACTGTTATGACATCCATAAGTAAATTGAATTTACAAGCGAAAGGAAACCCATATTATCATGAAAGTAAAACTTTTGAATATCCATTTTAATTAAGTTTCTAAATATAAAAAAAACTGATAATGACAAATTATCAGTTTTTTTATATTTGTAGTATACGCATTATATGTTATTATTATAAAAAAATATAAATTAATTAATAATAAGATATATATGTATGGCATGATATTTTCTATTTAATCACCTGATAACAGAATTAAATAAAAAGAATTATTATGCGTAGAATTAAACTTTTTCTTCCAATGTTAGCAATGACTTTTGGTTTAGGAAATCTAGCTCAAGCACAGATTCAAAAAGGCAATTTAATGGTTGGTGGATCTATCACAGATATGGATTTTGGCTTAAAAAAAGGTCAATCTTGGGGGATTGGTATAACTCCTAAATTGGGTTATTTTATTAAAGATAATTTAGCTGTAGGTGGTTATGTAAATGTGGATATCTCTAAACAAGGACAAGGTAGTAATACCAGAACAGGATATGGGGTTGGAGCTTTTGGACGTTATTATGCTAATAAAGAAGATATAAATAATCTTTTAAAAAATGGAAGATTCTTTTTTGAAGTAAATGCAGGTTTAGAAGGTGCTAACCAAAAAGGTGAGCCTACGACAAACGGATTTGGATTTGGATTAGGACCTGGATATTCCTATTTTATTACTCCAAATATTGGATTGGAGGCGCTAGTTAAATACAACGGACTTACGGGCGGAGGTAACGAAGGTTATCAACATGATTTGTCCTTTAACGTAGGATTCCAAATATACTTGCCTACTTCAAAGGTGAAAAATAGATTAAATAATTTATAATAAATTAAAGTATAAAAATAAAAAAAGGTCTGATTTCAGACCTTTTTTTATTTTTGTCTAAAATAAACTTCAATAGGTACTCCCGTGAAATCAAAATTTTTGCGTAATTGGTTCTCCACAAATCTTTTATAAGGCTCCTTTACGTATTGAGGGAGGTTAGCAAAAAATGCAAATTGAGGTGTTTTTGTAGGTAATTGTGTACAATATTTGATTTTAATATATTTTCCTTTAATACTTGGAGGAGGAGTGGCTTCAATAATAGGAAGCATAACTTCATTTAATTTACTTGTTTTTACTCGTCTATTTCTGTTTTCGTAAACTTTCATAGATGTTTCAACAGTTTTAAATACCCTTTGTTTGGTTGTAGAAGAAGTGAATACAATAGGAGTATCCGTAAATGGTGCAATTTTATCTTTAATGTAATTTTCAAATTGTTTTAAAGTATTACTTTCTTTATCAATCAAATCCCATTTATTTACAACAATTACAATTCCTTTACGAGATTTCTGGGCTAAGTATAGAATGTTCATGTCTTGTTTTTCCCAACCAATAGTAGCATCTATCATTAAAATAACAACATCAGAATCTTCAATGGAACGGATTGATCTCATTACAGAGTAAAATTCTAAATCTTCAGTTACTTTGCTCTTTTTTCTCATCCCAGCCGTATCTACTAATACAAATTTATATCCAAACTTATCGTAAAGAGTTTCGATACTATCTCTAGTTGTTCCAGCTATATCAGTAACAATGTTTCGCTTATCTTCCAAAAGAGCATTAGTTAAAGTTGATTTCCCTACATTCGGTCTACCGACAATTGTTATTCTTGGTAATCCTTCAAAAGGATCAGCATAATTTTCTTCTTCAAAAGTAGCAACCACATCGTCCAACAAATCTCCAGTACCACTACCAGTCATGCCAGAAATTGTGTAATATTTGTCAAATCCAAGAGAATAAAATTCCATGGCACTTGTCTCTAGCATACTATTGTCAACTTTGTTAACCACTAAAAACACTGGTTTTTTCGTTTTGCGCAATAGCTGTGCAACTTCTTGATCCATATCTACGACTCCTTCTGTAACATCCACAAGAAAAATTATGGCAGAAGCTTCATCTATTGCTAATTCTACCTGTTTTCTTATTTCATCTTCAAAAATATCGTCAGATCCTTTAATATATCCTCCTGTATCAATAACTGAAAAGTCAACTCCATTCCAATCACTTTTTCCATAATGTCTGTCTCTAGTAACCCCAGAAACGCTATCTACAATAGCCTCTCTCTTTTGCAATAATCGATTAAAAAAAGTTGATTTTCCTACATTTGGTCTACCTACAAGTGCTATAATGTTAGCCATATAATCATTTTTCACAAAGGTAATTAATTTTACTAATTCAGAATTAACACTAAATGAATTAGTTAAATACATCTAAAAAATTAATTACTAAAAAAATTACCACAAGTGGTAATTTTTTTTAAATCATTATAAAATATTATCATTTAAGTCAAATGATAGTTAGACTTTAATAAAAAAGTTTTAATTGGATAAAAACTTGTTTGTTTTCAATATTTGATTTAAATTGCAGGTGAAAAACTAACTATAAAGGTAGACTATGAATAAATTTTACTTATTCTCTATAATTTCGTTTATTTTTTTAAATTTAAATTCACAAAAATTAGATTCAATAGCTCCGGGTGGAGTGCAGGGAACTGTACTTTGGATGAAAACCGTGCCTTGGGATCAGAATGCAGATCTTCATGCAGGTTATCAATGGAAAGATTTTTCTGGAGACTTCTCAAAAGTAAAGTATTATAATGAAGATTCAGAATATATAGTTTCAAGAACTTGGTTTGCAAGATTTTTTAACTTCAATCCTGCATTAAGATTTATAAATTCTCAGTTAAGTAAGGAATTTGAAATCGTAAATTCAAACTTATCTACTTCTACACTTATTGGAACTTTTGCAGAATATGAATTTGCAAATGAATATTCATTTCAAAAACCAAGTTTCATTTTAGCAATGAATGGAGTTGAAGATAAAGGATTTATTATTGATAAAGATAAAATTGTTAATAGTACAGAAAGTAAGAGAGGATTACTAGATTATGGAGATGAGTATGGTTATGATTTGATGTTCCATCCAGGGAAAAGTCCAGAGTCAAATATAGTTAAATATAAAGAGAGGACCTTAAGATCTCTCACCTATTATAGAACCAGTCGCCCTATAACAAGCGTTTGGGGTGAGAAAAATAATGCTATAGTTTCCTTTGGTGAAAAATTTTATTCATTTAATAAATATAACAATTCAACATTTGATTTAAATACTTTTAATCCTAATGATATATTTACAGGTTATATACCTGAATTATTTATATATAATAGAATACTTACACCTTTAGAAAGAGTTAAAGCAGAAAGTTATTTAGCTATTAAATATGGATTTATGCTTGAAAATTCCTTTTTAGGAAGTGATGGACATTTGTTATGGGATGTTATTTCACAAAAAAATTATAACCACAGAGTTGCTGGTTTGTTTAGAGATGATCAAAGCGGATTAAATCAAAGAATATCTTCAACCTCTTATGAAGAGGCTCCATATTTTAGTTATTTACCCGAAGGCGATTCGTACGATAATGCAAACACCTATAACTTATCTAATAGAAATAAATTATTAGTAATTGAAAAATTTCCCGCTAGTCATTTAAATGATAAAGAATATCTTATTTGGGGTGATAATAATAAAAGTTTGCAAGCTTCAGAGCAGATAGAGGAGTTGTTAGGATTTAATACGATGAGTCGTAAATGGAAGGTGAGTACTAATATGGGGAATTTAAATGCTGATCCTATGGGGATGAAATGGGAAGCATCTCCAAATACAGAAATGGTCCTGGATGATTATAAGATTTCTTTTATAAAAAAAAGAAATACTTATGAACAAGCAAATATATCTAGTGAGAATCCACTGCCTAGCTATGAAGGACATGTTACTTTTACATTAAATTCTCCCTCATCTGGAACAATTGTTAAATTCGGAACTAAAAATAATTTTGAACAAGCGGGAACCCATGATTATGGAATATATATAAATGGTAATGGAGATATTTATCCTATTATAGAAGGCTCAACAAGATGGGCGAATCGTTGGAGCTTAAAAGCATATCCTAATTCCATTATAAGGATTGATAAAACTAAGGAATATATTATTATTTCCTTAGATGGTAATCCTAAGCAGCAAAGTGGTCAACCTTTGCCTCAAATTTTTATTGCTAAAAATGATATTGATAAAGACTTTTATGTCACCTTAAGGTTAGATGCAAATAATATAGATGCAAGTATAAAGAATTTTCGTGTAGGTGGTTTTATGGAAATGGGTAACCGAATTGAATTAGCTTATAGAGATACAAGAGCTTCAGATTTTGCAAACTATGCTACAAATGGACAATCTTATCTAATTATTGATAGATCTGGTACAGGCAATTTTAAAAGGGAAGATATTGAACTATTTCCATCAGATGAATATGATTTAACTAGGAATAAAATAATTTTTAATAATATATTTTTTGATACGGATAAAAATCAAGAAGATGTTTTTACTTTTGGTTACAGACCTTCAAATATAATAGCAAAGATTAATAAAACTAATCCTAGTTGTAATCCAAATTTAGAAATTTCTTCTCAAGATGGAAAAATTGAGATTCAAATAGAACAAGGAGATCCTGGTTTTGAATATCAACTTGTAAATAGTGAAAATAAACAAGTAGTAAAAGAAGGAGTTTTTTATGAAAATAAATTTGCTATAGATTCTCTTTCCCAAGGCAATTATATTTTAAAACTTAAAGAACTAGGTGGATTTAATTTTATATCCGATTCTACAGAAGCAGAACCCAAGGCTTACGCACATCAAATTATAAGTAGAGGTGCTAATGATGGGGGATTATTTGAATTTACAGTAAGAGATCTTAATCCAAGTTTTCAAGTGGGAATGAACCCTATTTCAGGAATTATGCCAACCACTTATATACAATATGGATTTGAAGTAAAAGATGGTTTGGTTTATCTTATAAATAATAGAGTTAAAAGTGTTACTCCTATGCCTGGGATTAAAATAAAAGAAGGAGATAAAATACAACTATATAGACAAAATACTTATAGTTACCCATATACGATATACTATCGAATAAATGGTATTAGTTTTTATTCCCAACCCGTTAGTTTATCTTTTTGCTTTTTTATGATTCAATTGAATGATAGAATAGGAGGGTTTTACAATGTTAAAAATGGTAAACCGGGGTATGTAGCAACTCCATTGAACTGGAATTATTCAGGAATACAACCCCAACCAGCAACAAAATTACTATCAGAAACCTCTATTGAGCATTCGATTAGTTTAATGGCAGATTGTAACAAAAAAGAAGAGGAATCTCAAGTTTTACCTATAGCATTAGCTTCAAACGAAAACTTAACTACCTATTATAAAGACTTTAGAAATCAATCTGAAATTACCGCTTATATTAAACTTGATCAACCATCCCCTATAACTTTATCTATATTTGATTTTTCTGCAAATATGATTTATAGTCAAGACATTACAGAAAGTAAAAAGGAACACACGGTGGATATAAATGGGTTAAATAAGGGAGTGTATATATTAAAAGTTTTCTCTCAGCAAGGAGAATTTAGCAAAAAAATAACGATAAACTAACGAATAATAAAAATTACTGTGATGATGAGATTGAGCGCAAAAAAAGCCCGATACATATCTTATTTCTTACTCTTCATTATGGCTATACAAAGCTTTACGCCTTATGTGCCACATGTAGTGAAAGAGAAAAAAGAAAATTCAGATGAAAAAAATACCTTTTCGTCAGAAGGAAAAACTAGTAAAGCAAAAGTAAAAGAAGAGACCGAGGATTTAAAAAACGAACATTCATTTTTTAAACCATCCAAATCTCTAGAAGCAGGGAGTACGCTATATAGCTCCGATCTAAACGAAGGAGAAATAGGTTTTCTTTTTAATCATTATTTTGACAACCCTCAAGACAATGTATTCACCTTATACGTAGATCATAAACCAGAAAAAGGACAAAAAGCCTACATCGTTTATGAATTGTATGGAGTTGAAGATAAAAATTCAGTCACTAAAAGCATCAATGATCGATTGTCGACCGGAGGCTATTTAGTTAAAACCAATACCGAATGGACTAAACAAAAAGAAGAAATCAATAGCGATTGGTTACGTGAGGGAGTAAATCATATTTTCTTTAGTGTACCCAACAATGCTACTTACGGCTATAAAATTAAAAACCTGAAAATAGAAGTTGAAAATACCACTTCTTACTTAGAAGAGTTACATTGGAATAGCTATGCTTACGAAAATGGAGATACCTATGTAAAAGGATACTTTTTAGATGGGAAAGACCGAGAAATTCAAATCCAAGGTCAGTCGGTAAAAAGTTTTCAAGGAGAATTTGAAACAGTATTATCTGGGCATTTTCCTCAAGTAGAATTATCTATAGAAGGGAAAAGACAAACCCAAACTTCAAATTTACTGAAAGGCAAGCCCAAATTTGTTTATAAGGAAACCTTTGTGCCCAATCAAACCCAAAAATGGTTTAGTAAACAAAAAGAAAGCAATGAAATAAACTTTTTAGGAGCCTCGTTAACCATTGCAGGAAAAGATCTTTGGTCTAATCAATTAATTCGTATACAAAATCTACGTTATACGGATATTCCAGCACTAGATATGGGAATGCAAAATGTAACGGCTAAATCTGAAGCCTTTCGTTTTTTGCCACACGGAGAACATTTTTCTCAACCAGCAGTAGTTAAACTTCCGTACGACCGAACCAAGATTCCCAACGGATATACTGAACAAGACATAAAAACCTATTATTTTGATCTAAACACCAAACATTGGGTTGCATTAGAAAGAGATAGCGTAGATATACAAAACCAAGTCATTATATCTAAAACTACGCATTTTACAGATATGATCAACGGAGTGATTCAAGCACCAGAATCCCCGGAAACCAGTGGTTTTACACCTACTACCTTAAGCGATATTAAAGTTGCAGATCCGTTAGCAAAAGTAAATCAAGTAGCTCCCCCACAAGCCAACAACCGAGGGAGTGCGGGCATGGGCTATAGCTTTGAAATGCCACCGGCACGAAATGGAATGAGCCCTTCCTTAGGAATCCAATACAACAGTGACGGCGGATCCGGACTGTTAGGTGAAGGATGGGATTTAAATACCCCTTCTATATCTATAGAAACCCGTTGGGGGGTTCCTAGGTACGACGCAAATTTAGAGACAGAAACCTATGTAATGGATGGAAGTCAGCTAGTTACCCAAGGGCCAGACGGAAAAAGTAGTGTTGCACACCGAGGAGAAAAAATTGCCAGACAAGCCGATCGTTTTTTCTTTCCAAGAAAAGAAGGTAGCTTTGCTAAAATTCAAAGAAAAGGAAATTCTCCCTCCAATTATACTTGGGAGGTTACCGATAGAAAAGGGACCAAATATATCTATGGTGGAAACAACGGAGTTTTAAAAGGTACATTTACCAATATTAAGGGGGAAAAACAAGAAGTAATTTCTGAATGGAAATTGTCTCGGGTAGAAGAACTACACGGAGATTGGATAGAATATTACTACGACCAAGTGGAAGAACCCGTACGCGGCGGCTTAACCTCTAAATCCTTGTATTTAAGAGAAGTACAAGCCGGGAATAAAGGAGAAAAAGCCCATACGGTGGTAAAATTAACCCGTGGAAAAACCAAACAAAAGCAAACCAACAATGCTCGTTACGGATATTTAACCTCTCAAAATCAATTGCTAACCAATGTAGAAATAGATTTTGAAGGACGTAAACTAAGAGAATATAGCTTTGAATATAAAGAAGGTGCTTTCTTTACCGACTTACTTAACAAAGTAGTACATAAAGACGACCAAGGAGCACAATTTACCTATAATACATTCGATTATTACAATACTGTAGAAGAACAAGGCGGTTATTATCAGCCCAGCGAAACTTGGAATACACAAAACGACGGATTATCTGCGGGCTTTGTTAACCCTTTATCAGCATTACAAACCACCGGAGATTTTTCTGATAAGCCAACCGCTTTAGGGGGGTCTAAAACAAAAAATAAGTCAGGTTCAATATATGTAGGAATAGGTTTAGAAGATGGAAAGCCATCTAAAATTAGAACAATAGGAGCTAGCTTAAATTATTCTTATTCCGAAAGTAAAGGAGTATCTACTTTAATAGATATTAATGGAGACGGAATTCCGGATAAGGTATTTGTGGATGATTTAGTAGGAGGAATGCATTATCGTCCCGGACATCGAGATGGAACCTTTGGGGAGCCAATTCGAATACAAGGAGCCAGTCAGTTTTCAACTTCATATTCCAATGCTACTTCTTTTGGTGCTAAGGCTATCGTGGGTAAAGGACAGGCAGAAGGTGAACCCAAAGAAAAAACAGCTACTATCGGAACAGATTTTCAACAATCAAAATCTAAAACAAGTCGTTATTTTACCGATGTCAATGGGGATGGGTTGGTAGATTTAGTTGTCGGAAGCAAAGTCTATTTTAACCATATAGAAAAAGATGCACAGGGCAATTTGGTTCCTACCTTCACCCTTAGCAGTGCCGATACCCCAAGCCCAATCAAAGGTGGGGGAGTGATTGATGATTCCGATACACAGGTAGATCCCGAAGAACAAGCCGAACTAATAGCGAACAATCCTTTGCAAGACGCTGTCCGCATATGGCTTGCTCCGTACGACGGTAATATAACAGTGAGCGGTACAGCCACTCTATTAGCTCCGGAAGCAGGGTATGATCCAGAATCTTTTGCTAAAGCAGACGGGGTTCGTGTAGCCATGCAAAAAAATCAGAGTGAGCTAAAATCTTACGTAATCACTAAAGACGATCACTCACCGAAAGATATGGCTACTGCCAATCTTTCCGTAAAAGCCGGAGATCGAATCTATTTTAGGGTACAATCGGGAATACAAGAAAATTCCAACGGAGATTTTGACCGCGTGGAATGGAACCCTACTATAAAATATAACAATATTAATGGAGGAACAGATGCCAATGCCTACCCAACCATCTATACGGCAGCTACCGAAACTTTGAACTACTATGATGGATATACGGTAGTTCCCGGAGTAGACTCTCTAACTATTAAGGGGGATTTTACCAAACCGGTAACTTCCGATGTGGTAACCCTTAAAGTGTTTATGGGAGAGGAGAAGGCATTGGCTTATGAAAAAACTTTTCAAGCCACAGAAACTCATCAAGGAGAATGGATCATACCTATTTCCAACCCAAGTTTGAAGGATGTAATGCAAATAGAGATGGAATCTCCTTCCTACCTAGCTTGGGAAACAATAAGCTTTCAACCGGTGGTTTATTTTACACGTACTATAGAAACCCCAGAAGGAACATCCCAAACCATAGAGCAAACCCAGCCCGCTTCCGTAAAAGTAAATGCTACGTATGAAAGTTTGGTACATCCCGGTACAGTACAAATCGTAGCCACTAAAGGGAAGGGAAAACTAAAAATAGAAATTACTCCCAAGGTTGGAATTACCCCTGAAATAAAAAATAAAATCAACGGAAGTTTTCAAGTCAAAGCCAAAAATGAAAAGGGTGTTTTCTACACCGGTAACTTACAAATGGCTAATGGAAGCTTAGGAGAAGGAGCTGAACAAGAATTGGATTTACCGCAAGGTCCGGTTTGGGTAGAATTGTATTCTGCCGATGCCAACCGAGAAGGCTTGCAAAATTTAGCCACGGTAAAAGTAATACTTACCGATAGCCTAAATGCACAAACCAATGCTTTAGCCTCCGTGTATAGAAACTGGGATTTGCAAGGATTTGGACCGTTGCATCGTCAATGGGGACATTTTTCTTACAATTCCATGGAAGGCAGAGCCAACCAGCCCATCAAAGAAAATTTATTGGTGCTACCTCAATCAGAAAATGATCCGAATGTAGATCCTAGAAAAATGGTCTTTATCCCTATGCATTTAGATGCGATGAATAAAGCCTATTGGCAAGGGAATGATGCAGAAGTAAGCATTCATCAAAAAATAATGACGGCTTCCCGTTTAGGACAAAAAGACGTGATTCTGGACAATCCATTGTCTGGATTAGGAAGTTCCGGAAATTTAGAAGGATCTTGTATTACCGGTAGTGGAGGAATAGGAGTAAGGCAGGAATCGAAGAGTGAAAGTAAATCGGTTATGATTGAAGCTGGTGGTTCGTTAAAAGGTACTTTAAGTAAAGCAGAGGGAGCCGACCAAACCTTATTGGCTTTTCAAGATTTGAATGGGGATGGATATCCGGATATTATTTCCAAAAGACAAGTACAGTTAACCAACACCCAAGGAGGTTTTGATGGAGAAATAGTTACTTCCAAGAATGGATATGCTGGTTTTCATAATAGTGAATCTAAATCTGCGTCAGTAGGTTTAGGAGGTAATCCTACGCATGCAAGTTCTATAGCTTCTAAAGCAGCTAGATTAGAATCAGCTACTGCTAATATAAAAGGTTCATTCAAAGGAAAAACACTCTTTGATAAAATTGCATCATTAGTTAAAGCTGTAAAAGAAGCTGATGATGCTGAAATATCTTTAAATAATGCTAAGAATACCCCTTATTTAATACCGGGAGGGGATAAGAATTTTAATGAAGATGAGGCAATTGATAGTTTCACGGATGTAAATGGAGATGGGTTGCCGGATAAAATTTTAAGAAATAAACAAATTCGTTTAAATTTAGGCTATGGATTTACTGAACCCTTGGATTGGGATATTAGTGAAATAAGGTCAGGGAAAGGAAGCAATAATAGTTTGAGTTTAGGTTTTGCTACTGATGAAGGAAGTTGGTCCGGAGGAATAGGACTAAGTAATAATAAAACCCATACCAATTTTTCCTTGATGGATATTAATGGAGACGGTCTAGTAGATAAAGTACGATTAGAAGGTTCTAAAATCCATGTTTCTTTAAATAAAGGAAATTCCTTTGCAGATGAAATATTGTGGGAAGGACTTTCAGAAATCAATAATTCATCCTCTGTATCCGAATCTATAAACAGCGCATTAACATTTAAAATGACTTTGCCAACCTTACCTCCATTAAAATTAACTTTGAATCCTTCAGTTAATATAGGGCAAAGTATGAGTCGTACTTTAGAGGATTTACAAGACATTGACGGAGATGGATTTTTAGACGTGGTAACCTCCGATCGGGAAGACCGTTTGCACGTACAACGCTCTACCATAGGAAAGACCAACAAGTTAAAAACCGCATATAACCCTATCGGAGGAAGTTTCACCTTAGATTATAACCGTTCCGAGGCTACTTATGACCATCCGGCAGGTAAATGGGTGCTTTCCGCGGTGGAAACTAACGACGGAATCAACGATGACGGGGCAAATACCCGGGTAGAATACCGTTACAGCCAAGGAAAACAAGACCGACACGAACGGGAGTTCTTAGGATTTGGAAGAGTGGAAACCCTAAGTGTTGATACCGAAAATTCCAATGCACTTTATAGAAAAAGCATCCAAGAGTACGATGTAAACAACTATTACACCGCTGGCAATACCCTAAGAAGCTGGGTAGAAGATGCCCAAGGGAAGAAATACGCAGAAACCCTTAACGTATACTACGCTTACGAAGTAAAACAAAACGGAGCCAATGCCTATGCGATTATCACTACCGAACTATGTTCAGACAATCAATCGGCATATACCCCGTTAAAATACACCAAAAGTATGGCTTACGAAGGACAAGACCTAGGGATAGTAACCAGTGAATCCTTCTATCAATACGATATTACTCAACAATACGGAGAAATCCTAGCCTATAAATACAGCGACCAAGGAAACCTAGGAGAAAACGGAACCGGTGGTTACAACTACCAAACCAAAATTTCCTATACCTCCAACCCCGCTAAAAATATTTACGGATTGCCTGTACAAGTACAAGTGATAGGAAGCGACGGCAAACAGTACCGAGAGGTAAAGGCAACCTATGATACTAACTACGCCAACCACCTTACACAAGTCAGCCAAAAATTGAACGACGAAGGAGAGGTAGCCACTACCGATATTGTTTACGACAAATATGGGAATATCACCCAGAAAACTCTACCGGCCAACGCCAACGGCGAACGTATGTGGTACAAATACCGTTACGACAGAGATTACCACATGTACCTAGAAAGAATAGACGATGCCTACGGCTATACCAGTGAGTTAGAAAATTACGACTACCGTTATGGAATGCCACTAAGCACCAAAGATTACAACGGTTACTATATGGCTACCACCCTAGACAATTTAGGGAGAGTGCAAACCATTACAGGGCCCAACGAAATGGAACTAGGCTTGCCGTACACCATTAAGTTTGAGTATCACCCGGTCGCAGAGATAGATTCCAACGGAGAAATTAAAAACCCGGCATACGCCATTACCAAACACTACGATCCGCAACACAAAGGCAACGACATAGAAACGGTTAGTTTTGTTGACGGAGTAGGGCGTGCCTTACAAGTAAAAAAAGAAGGAGTAATTACCGAAACGGATGCCAGCGGTAGCAACCCCAAAGAAAAAGAAGTTTGGATTGTAAGCGGTAGAAACTCTTTAGATCCTTACGGAAGAGTATCCGCCAGTTACTACCCGGTAACCGAAGATCTTTCCCAAAAATTGATTTTCAACCGAAATTTTGACAAGGTTACCCCTACCCGTACCCGTTACGATGTCATGGATAGAGCGGTGCAAACCCTTTTACCTGACGAGAGCAGCAGTTCCGTCGCTTACGGTATAGATGCCTCTACGCGTACCTTGGTAACCACGGTTACCGATGCCATGGGCGGAAAACAAACCACTTACACCAACGGTTCTGGTTTAACCCTAAAAACCGATCAACTTTCCGGTCCTTCAGGAACCATTTCTACCCAATTTGGGTACGACCGGATCAACCAGTTGTTAGAAGTAACCGATACCGATGGACAAAAAACTACCTCGGTATACGATTTAGCCGGAAGAAGAACGCAAGTAACCCATCCAAGCGCAGGAACGGTAAGCCTTACCTACGATGCCTTGGGCAATGTAACCACTCGCCAAACTTCTAACCTGGCAGAAGCAGGGCAAAAAATAGAATACAAATATTTTTATACCCGCTTAACAAATATCAACTACCCACAAAACCCACAAAACAACGTCACCTACCACTACGGCAATAAAAATGCGAAAGAAAACCGAGTAGGAAGGGTAGTATTGCAAGAAGATGCAACCGGAGCGCAAGAATTTAAATACGGAAGCCTAGGAGAAATTACTGAGGTTAGAAGAACCCTAGTCATTCCTAACCAAGCCATAGCTACCTACGTAACCCAAACCAAGTACGACAGCTGGAACCGTATAGAACATATTATTTACCCGGACCAAGAAAAGGTAGAATACAAATACAATACCGCCGGGCAACTTGTACAACTCAAAGGAAGCAAGGCTTATAGCTACAACTACGTAGAAAAAATAGGCTACGATAAATTTGAGCAACGCAATTACCTGAAATATTGCAACGGATCTGAAACCAGTTATACCTACGATCCGCAAAGACGAAGATTGACGAATTTACAAGTTTGGTCCAATCCAAAATCACCCCAAGCCTCAGGAGGAAAGCGTCAAATCATGAACAACCAATACACGTACGATGCCGTAAGCAATGTACTAAGTGTAACCAACGCCACTCCTTTGCCAGCCAACGGACAATCCTTAGCCGGAGGACCCATGAAACACGAATACTCGTACGACGGTTTGTATCGTTTAGTACAAGCCCAAGGAACCTACACAGGAGCCGACCAAAAAACAGCTTCCTACACCTTGGAAATGGGCTACGACAACCTGCACAACATAGTTACTAAAAAACAACACCTAAGCCAAAAAAACATTATGTTTAACGGTGGCTTAAAAGCAGGATACGATTTGGCGTATACGTACGACAAAACCAAAAGAAACCAGATTTCTGAAATTGAAGATATCAACTATAGAACAGAAGAAAACAAACCGGAAGAAAAAAGAAACGAAAGAAAAGCGTATAGCTACGACGCCAACGGTAACTTGGTTTACATCAATACCGCTTTAGCCAAGAAAGACGGTAGAGAAACGACTCACACCAACGAACGTAAACTTCGTTGGGACGAAGAAAACCGACTGGTAGCCCTAGACGATAACGGATACATCAGCAACTATTGGTACGATGCTTCCGGAGAACGCGTAGTAAAAACCTCCGGGGAAAGTGAACACGTATACGTAAACTCCCTTTTTGCAGGAGGAAGAACCCAAACTGGAAGCTTTTCCGCTTACGTAAACCCTTACCTAGTCGTAAACCAAGCCGGTAAATATACCAAACACTATTACATAGGAAGCCAAAGGGTAGTAAGTAAACTGGGAGATTTACAAAGCTACGGGGCCGATCCTAGGAGAATACTTTATGCAGGAGCTAACCTAGACGGGATATCCATCGACTGGAAAGGCAAATACCAACAAACCATACAGGACATCAAAGACAGCTATGCGTATTTTGAAGTCCCTTACCACGGAAAAGACAACGACGATTATGTAAATGGGCAAGGTTTTTGCTGTTCAGATAACGGTGCTGTAGGAATTAGTCCTTTAGAAGCCGGTATAGGAAATGGAAATGTAGATTACGAAAGAATGCAATACTTTTACCATGCCGACCATTTAGGAAGTTCTAGCTACATTACCAATCTTGACGGTGCTGTGGTGCAACACATAGAATATGTACCGTTTGGAGAAGTGTTCCTTGAAGAGCGAAACAACCAATGGAATAGTCCATACCTATTCAACGGGAAAGAGTTGGATGAAGAGACGGGGTTATACTATTACGGAGCTAGGTACTATAATCCTAGGGAGTCTGTGTGGATCTCCACCGATCCACTATCTGGATATAACCCGATATTTGAAAAAGAACATTATATTGATGGACAGCATAATGGAGGAGTTTATAACTCAGGGAATTTAAATACTTATGGTTATACGTATCAAAATCCGATTAAATATGTTGATCCTAATGGGAAACAAGTAGTAAGTTATGCATCAAAGGGTTATACATCACAGTTTTTTTATGTTGGGGGCGCTGATTTATCATCAGGGTCAGCAGGACTATCTGATACTTCTGTTAAATTAGTTAATAGTGTAATCGAAAATAACCCTAAAACATCAATAAGTTCAAATAATTTTAATTATGCAGCTGAGAATGTTTATGATTTTAAAACGGAATATTATGCCTATAGTATAAAATTAGAGTATGATTATGGGGCAAAAGATATTGTATTAGCTGGTTATAGTAGGGGAGGGGTTGAAGTTATGAAAATAGCTAGAGAATTAGATAAATATAATATTCCTGTGAAAGCTTTAATATTACTTGATGCAGCAGATGGACCTAGATCGAGTTCAATAGATAGAACTATCCCAGGTAATGTTGCTGAAGTTTTTAATTATTATCAAACAAATGGTAAACGTCCACCTTTTTCACATGGAGGACCTGCATCTAAAAGTAGTTCTTCAAATAATACAATAATACATAACTATAATGTATCGCAAAAAGTTTATGAAAATGGAGGAAATGCAGAAAATATTAATCACAGTAATATAGATGAAGCGTATTTGAATAATGTTATAAATAATATAAATGAAAGTATTAGAAAATAGCAATCTTTTTTTTAAAGTGTTTTTTTATATTCAAGTAATATATCTTTTACTTAATTTTATTTTATTATTTTGTTTATATTTTGATGCCTATAAAATACCTTTAATACCTGATGTTATACAAGGATATATTTATATGGGATTATTTATATTGTCTATATTAATTTCATTAATTTCATTAATACTTCTTTTAGTATATAAAAAAATTATTTATCTAGTTTATTTTTTTAATACTTTAATATTTTATCTTTTGATTATTTTTATTATAGGAGATTCATATTAAATGATTATTAATTTAAATTTTTAATATCAGTTAATAGAAAAAGGCTACTTATTAGAGTAGTCTTTTTCTATTAGCTATTTCTATAAATTTTAAAAGAATTAATAAAAAAGTAGGGGAGGTAGAAAAAGCAAGGGGTATGGCGGAAACCTTTATTTAATTTTTATATACTAATGATAATCAATAGTATAGTAAAATAACTACTAAATAATTTTCAAAAATATCTAGAATTTTGTATGTATTTTAAATATAATTCATTGTTTTATAATCGTTTAGAGTGCAGTATTAATAATATCAAGACTTAAACTTAGGAATATTTTAATATGAAAAGAAAAGGCTACTCATCGGGTAGCCTTTTTACTATTCTTTATTAAGCCCATCCAGCATTTCCCATTCGCTATCAGAGATAAGAGAATGGATAAGGTTAAGAATGTTATAAATATCCCAAGCATTATGCACGGATAGGTTGGGGTAGGAGTTATCCATGATAAGCGCCGTTTGGGTTACTTTACAGAGCGATTTAAGGGTAAAACCCAGCTCTTGGTAGCTTTCTATAAATGGAAAGTTTTCCAGAGACTTTAAGAAGTCTTTAGGGTTTAGGTTTTTGTTTTCATTTGAAAAATCATTGTTAAGATT